>NZ_JBHWUO010000001.1:28367-389578 GCF_042736975.1 Streptomyces sp. NPDC059989 | reverse complement strand
ACCGCAACCCGTACCGCTCAATCCCCATGGGGCGCCATAAATCATGCAGTCCCGGCCGACACCCCACCCCGGCCCCGGCACCGGCCCCCGCGAAGCCCCTGCCAGGGACACCCCCGAGCCCCCCGCCAGGGGACCGGCCGGAGCCAAACCCAGCCCCGCCGGCGATTGAGGCGCGGGGTGCAGGGCGGAGCCCCGGCGGAGCCCCGGCGGAGCCCCGGCGGGTCGCTCGGATGGGCCTGTGCTCGCGCCGCGCCCGCAGCGCCGGGAGAGCATCGGAGCATGCGCATGCGCAGCCACCGCGCCCTGGCCGGAACCGCCCTCGCCGTCATGCTCGCGGCAGCGCCCGGCTGCGCCGACGTCCAAGGGCTGCGCAGCGAAGGCGACCTCGGCACCGTGCACGCCCCCCAGAGCCTGTGGAAGAACATCCGCCCCGCCCCACCCGACCCCGACCAGAAGCCCGGCACGGCCGCCGTCGTGCCCGGCCTCCCCAAGGTCCCCCGGGACAACGGCATGCGCGGCGTGAACGCCCTCGCCGTCGTGCGCGCCGACATCACCTCCGCCACCGCCCAGGACGGCGGCACCGGCCGCCTCGTCGACCCCCGGGCCGTCCAGCGGCTCGCGCTCTGCACACAGGCTGTGGACGGCGGCCCCGACTGCCCGGTGCGCCCCGGCGTCCTGCACGACCTCACCGGCAACGGCCGGGAGGAGCTGATCACCGCCCTCGACATCGACGGCCGCCTCAGCGAGCTGCGCGTCTACACCGTCCAGGACGACGGCTCCATCGCCCGCGTCCTGTCCCGCCGCGCGGTCCTGGAGGGCGTGGAGGTGGCCGCCGAGCACCTGGCGGTCCGCGAGCCCACCTCGAACCCGAAGTACGTCGCCGTCTCCGACTACGTCTGGGACCCGCAGGCGGGGATCATGAACCTCTCCCAGCTCACCCTCGACGAATGCCCCGCCCTCTCGGACACCTCCCCGGCCGGGGACGGACCGCGATGCACGCGCTGAGCAGCCTCCGCTGGAAGATCGCCCTGACCACCACCATGGTGTGCTGCATGGTCGCCGCCGCGCTGGGGATCCTCGTGCACAACGTGGTCTCCCGGCAGATCGTCGGAGAGGTCCGCAAGGAGGTGAACACCCAGCTCGACCACGCCCTCGGCCACTACGAGTACGGCACCACGCACGGCGACGTGAACATCGCCCTCGACCCGCCCGACCTCCCCCGCCCGCTGCGCGACCTGGTCGCACGCGGCCGGACCGGCAGCATGGTCGGCGAGCACGACGACAAGCCCGTCATGTGGGGCGCCGCCCCCGCCGACAAGAAGGCCCTCGCGGTCTGGATCCCGTACGAGAACACCCGCAAGCGGCTCCGCGACATCGACACCGCGATCCTCGCCTCCTCGGTGCTCGCGGCCGGAGTGGTGGCGCTGGCGGGCCTGTTCCTCGCCAACCGGATCAGCCGGAGGCTCGCGACCACGGCCGCCGTGGCCCGCCGGATCAGTGCCGGCGACCTGGATGCCCGGGTGGGCTTCCCGGCCGGCGGGGACACCGAGGACATACGGCCCGCCCGCTCGCGGGACGAGGTACGGGACGTGGCGCAGGCGCTGGACTCGATGGCCGGGTCGCTCCAGGACCGGCTGGAGGCCGAGAAGCGGTTCACCGCCGATGTCGCGCACGAGCTGCGCACCCCGCTCACGGGCTCCCTGGCCGCGGCCGCGCTGCTGCCGGAGGGCCGCCCCAAGGAGATGATCCAGGACCGGCTCAACGCCCTGCACCTGCTGACCGAGGACCTGTTGGAGATCTCCCGGCTGGACTCGGGCGTCGAACGGGCCGACCTGGCCCGGGTGGAGCTCGGCCGTGCGGTGCAGCGGGCCGTCGCCGGGACCCGGCTGGCCGCCGAGGTCACGGTGGTCCGGGACGCGGTGGTGCTCACCGACCGGCGCCGGCTGGACCGGATCCTGGCCAACCTGCTGGTCAACTCGCACAAGCACGGCCGGCCCCCCGTCGAGGTGACCGTGGAGGGCCCGGTGATCGTGGTCCGCGACCACGGGCCCGGCTACCCGCCCGAACTGATCGAGCAGGGCCCGCAGCGGTTCCGCACCGGCGATCCGGGCCGCGGGCGCGGCCACGGACTGGGGCTGACGATCGTGGTCGGCCAGGCGGCGGTGCTGGAGATCGCGCTGGGCTTCGCCAACGCCCCCGACGGGGGCGCGGTGACCACGCTCAGGCTCCCCGTCGGCAGGCTTCCGGAGGGGAGTTGAGCGGTTTGGCGGATTGGCGGGGAGTTGGCGCGTTGGACGCCCAAGGGGGCATGTTTCACGTGAAACATGCCCCCTTGGGTCAATCCGTCCGGGTCAACTCGTCCGGTCAGACGCCGATGTTCTTGCCGTCCTTGCGCCAGACCGAGACGACGGCCGGGCGGACGATCTTGCCGGGGCCGTCGGGCCACACCGACTGCGGCTTCTCGACGGACGCGCCGTCGATCTCGCCCGGGTGCTGGACGGAGACCAGGACGCGCTTGTCCTGGATCAGCGGGCCGCAGGTCTCGGCGCCGCGCGGCACGGTCAGGAACTGCTTGAGCTCACCGCGGCGCTCACCGGCGGTCGCGACACCGAACAGGCCGTCGTGGGAGCCGAGCTGGTTGCCGTCCGTGGAGATCCACAGGTTGCCGTGCGGGTCGAAGGCCACGTTGTCCGGGCAGGAGATCGGGCTGACCTTGTCCTTCGGGAAGCCCGCGAAGTAGGTCGCCGGGTCGTTCGGGTCACCGGCGACGAGGAAGAGCCGCCAGGCGAAGCCGTCGCCGGCCGGGTCGTCGAAGTTCTCGGCGAGCTCCAGGATCTGGCCGTGCTTGTTCAGGTTGCGCGGGTTGGCCTCGGTGGCGCCTTCCTTGCCCGGCTTGCCGCGGTCGGTGTTGTTGGTCAGCGCGATGTAGACGCGGCCGGTGCGCGGGGAGGGCTCGACGTCCTCCGGGCGGTCCATCTTCGTGGCGCCCACCTTGTCGGCGGCCTGGCGCGTGAAGACGTACACCTCCTCGGCGGTCATGCCCTCGACGTGCGAGACGTTGCCGGTGGCGAGCTTGATCCAGACGCCGGAGCCGTCGAACTCGCCGTCGGCGGGCAGCTTGCCGGTGCCGTCGAGCTGGGCGGCCGGGGAGTCGCCGGTCAGCTTGGCGACGTAGAGGGTGCCCTCGTCGAGCAGCGTGAGGTTGTGCTCCTTCGCCGCGCGCGAGTTGCCCTTCTTCATCTGCTTCGAGGAGACGAACTTGTAGAAGTAGTCGAAGCGCTCGTCGTCGCCCATGTAGACGACCGGACGGCCGTCCTCGGTCAGGCGGGGCTGCGCGGCCTCGTGCTTGAAGCGGCCCAGCGCGGTGCGCTTGCGCGGGACGGAGTTCGGGTCGTACGGGTCCAGCTCGACGACCCAGCCGAAGCGGTGCGACTCGTTGGGCTCCTGCGCCACGTCGAAGCGCTTGTCGAACAGCTCCCACTTGCGCTCGGTGGCGCCGGCGGTCACGCCGTAGCGCTTCAGGCGGGCGGCGGCGGTCGGGTCGGTGACCTGGCCGGCGTTGCCGAAGTACTGGTTGAAGTTCTCCTCGCCGTGGAGGGTGGTGCCCCACGGGGTGGTGCCGCCGGCGCAGTTGTTGAGGGTGCCGAGCACCTTGGTGCCGGTGGCGTCGACGGAGGTCTTCAGCAGGGCGCTGCCCGCGGCCGGGCCGGTCAGCTTGAACTCGCTGGTGGCGGTCAGGCGGCGGTTGAGCTGGTGGCGGGTGACCGCGGTCAGCTTGCCGCTGCGGTGGTCCTCCTGGACGACGACCACGGACAGGCCGTGCGCGGCCCAGGCGATCTCGACCTGCTCGCGGGTCGGCTTGGCCGGGTCGTAGCCCTTGAACATGAGGATCTCGTCCGTGTACTCGTGGTTGGCCACGAGCAGCTGCTGGCGCTCGTAGTCGCCGCCGAGCGGGAGGAGGCTCAGGAAGTCGTTGTTGTAGCCGAACTGACCGGCCTGCGCGGCGGCGGTCTGCTTGTCGGCGTTGAAGGCCGGAGCACCCTTGAGGATCGGCTCGCCCCAGCGGATGACCACGTTCTGCTCGTGGCCCTCGGGGACGGTGACCTTGTCGTCGGTGTTCGGCGCGACGGGCTTGAAGCGGAGGCCGCGGGCGGCCTCCCCCTTCTTGGCCGCGGCGGCCTCGGCCTCGCCGGCGGGGGTGGCGTTGGCGGTCTGGCCCGGGCCGCTGAGCGCGACGGCGGTACCGGCGGCGGTCGCGACCGTCACGACGGCGGCGGTACGCAGCATTGCGCGGCGGGAGTAGGCGCGGGCTATGACATCGCCCGCGTACTCGTTGTCGCTGGTGTTCGGCACCTCGTGGAAGCAGGCGTCGCCACAGCGGTAGCGGCAGGTGAGAGCGGAACGGCCGCTCCCATGCGGGTTGCCGATGAGCGGCAGGAGCTTGCGCACGAGTGTCCTCCGAGTAGCTGCATGAGCGCCGACAACGTGTCGGAAACGATCCAGCGTGAGGCTAGGGGCGGGTTGCGCCGAAGCGGCGGCGGACGGATGAACGCCCGGTGAACCCGGCACGTCGGGGCGGCAGTTCGGGGGCCGGTACGGCTGTGCTGGGTAGCCGGACGCCACGAAAGGCGCCCCTGCCGAAGTTCCAGCCGGGCGGCCGATAACCTTACGTGTCCACTCTGGGCAGGGATCATCCGCGCAGCACGGACAAATGACGCACGCATCTCATGCGAAAGGCCTGGCCCATGGGTATTCGGAGCTTGTTGCGCAAGGTGTTCGGACGGTCTGCGGAACCCGTTCCGGGGACGTCGGACGCCCCTTCTGCGGCCCTCCCGAGCCAGTCGGAACGCACGCCTCTGGACGCGGCGGCCGAGTTGGTGGCGGCGTCCTTCGACAATCCCACCGTTCCACCGCAGTCCGCACCGCGGGACCGCGAACCGGGCACGGTCCTCACGGCACCGGCCCCCGACCCGGCGCCGGCCCAGTCCCCGGACCCCACGGTGCCGGAAGCGCGTCGGCCCGTCCCGGCGGGTCCGCAGTCCCCCACCGAGCCGGCGGCTGCCGCCACGGTGGCGGAGCCCGAGGTCTCGCCGGAGGCGCAGGCGGAAGCCCCGGCGGAGCCCGAGGCCGAGCCCGCGGCTGCCGAGACGGCGCCCGAGGTCGTGGCCGCCGAGACCGACACCGCCCCCCGGGCGGAGCCGGAGCCGGTGGCCGCAGAGGCCGAGGTTGCCGCCCCGGCGGCGGAAGCCCCGGCCGAACCCGTGGCCGCGGCCGCGGAGGCCCCCGCGCCGGAGGCACAGGAGGAGGCCGAGACGGAGGTCGAGGCCGAGCCCGTGGCCGCCGAGACCGAGCCGGAGCCGGTGGCCGCCGAACCGGAGCCGGAGCCCGTCGTAGCCGAGGCCGAGCCCGAGCCCGAGCCGGAACTCGTCGTTGCCGACGCCGAGCCCGTCGTTGCCGACGCCGAGCCGGAGCCGGAGCCCGTCGTGGCGGAGCCGGAGCCGGAGCCCGTCGTAGCCGACGCCGAGCCCGTCGCCGCCGAGCTGGAGCCGGAGCCCGTCGTCGCCGAGGCCGAGCCTGAGCCGGTCGTAGCCGAGGCCGAGCCGGAGCCGGAGGTAGTGGCCGCCGAGGCCGACGCCGCCGGTCCCGCGCACAGCGCCGCAGGCGTTCGGCGGCGGGCGCCCGGGCTGGCCGGGGCGTACAAGGCCGCCGGGCAGGTGCTGCGGGGCAAGGACAAGGCCGGGGCGCGCGCCAAGGTGTACCTGGTGCTGGACCGCTCCGGGTCGATGCGCGGGTTCTACAAGGACGGCAGTGCCCAGCACCTCGCCGACCACGCCCTCGCCCTCGCCGCGCACCTCGACGAAGAGGCGACCGTGCACACGGTCTTCTTCTCCACCGAGGTGGACGGCACCGCCGAGCTCACCCTGGACGACCACCAGGACTGGGTCGAGGCCCGTCACGCCGAGCTCGGCCGAATGGGCCGCACCAGCTACCACGTGGCCGTCGAGGCCGTCGTCGAGCGCTACCAGAAGGACGGCGGCGAGGGCCCGGCCCTGGTCGTCTTCCAGACCGACGGCGCCCCCGACAACCGCCAGCCGGCCCGCCAGGCGATCGCCGAGGCGGCCACCGCCGCCCCCGGCATCCACTGGCAGTTCGTCGCCTTCGGCGACCACGAGTCCAAGGCCTTCGACTTCCTGCGCAAGCTGGACGCCGAGAACGCCGGGTTCTTCCACGCCGGCCCCGCGCCCGCGGAGCTGACCTCGGCCGCCCTCCTCAAGGGCATCCTGGAGCGGTTCTAGCCGATACGAACGGAAGGGCCCGGGATCCGACGAGGATCCCGGGCCCTTCCGTTCGGCTCACGCCTAGCGCGCAGCGTCCGGGTGGACGGCCTCCGCGATCGGCTTCGCGTCCGCCGGCTTCGTCTCCACCGGCTTGCGCAGCGCGATGTTCAGCTCGCGCAGGCGGGACTCCTCCAGCACCGTCGGCGCGCCCATCATCAGGTCCTGGGCGTTGCCGTTCAGCGGGAAGGCGATGGTCTCGCGGATGTTCGGCTCGTCGGCCAGCAGCATCACCATGCGGTCCACGCCCGGGGCGATGCCGCCGTGCGGCGGGGCGCCGAGGCGGAACGCGCGCAGCATGCCCGCGAACTCCCGCTCGACCGTCTCGGCCTCGTAGCCGGCGATCTCGAAGGCCTTCAGCATGACCTCGGGCTCGTGGTTGCGGATGGCACCCGACGACAGCTCGATGCCGTTGCAGACGATGTCGTACTGCCACGCCAGGATGTCGAGCGGGTCCTTCTCCTCCAGGTCCTTCATGCCGCCCTGGGGCATGGAGAAGGGGTTGTGCGAGAAGTCGATCTTGCCGGTCTCCTCGTCCTTCTCGTACATCGGGAAGTCGACGATCCAGCAGAACCGGAAGACGTTCTCCTCGAACTGGCCGGCGCGCTTGGCGGCCTCGACCCGGACCGGGCCCATGATCTTGGAGACCTCTTCGAACTCGCCCGCGCCGAAGAACACGGCGTGGCCGGGGACCAGGCCCAGGCGCTCGGTGAGGACCTTGACGTTCTCCTCGGTGAGGAACTTGGCGATCGGGCCGGTCAGGGCACCGTCCTCGCCGACGCGGACCCAGGCCAGGCCCTTGGCGCCCAGCGAGATCGCGTACTCGCCGAGGCCGTCGAAGAACTTGCGCGGCTGCCCGGCGGTGTCCGGGACGGCCAGGGCGCGCACGTGCTTGCCGGCGAACGCCTTGAACTCCGAGCCCTCGAAGACGTCGGTGATGTCGACGAGCTCCAGCTTGGCGCGCAGGTCGGGCTTGTCGTTGCCGTACTTGAGCATCGACTCGCGGAACGGGATCCGCGGGAAGGGCGAGGTGACCTCGCGGCCCTTGCCGAACTCGGTGAAGATCTCCGTCATCAGCCGCTCGATGGGCTGGAAGACGTCCTCCTGCTCGACGAAGGACATCTCCACGTCGAGCTGGTAGAACTCGCCCGGCGAGCGGTCGGCGCGGGCGTCCTCGTCGCGGAAGCAGGGCGCGATCTGGAAGTACCGGTCGAAGCCGGAGATCATCAGCAGCTGCTTGAACTGCTGCGGGGCCTGCGGCAGGGCGTAGAACTTGCCCGGGTTCAGGCGGGACGGCACCACGAAGTCACGGGCGCCCTCGGGGGAGGTCGCGGTGAGGATCGGGGTCGCCATCTCGTTGAAGCCGAGGGCCACCATCTTCGAGCGGATCGACGCGATCACGGCCGAGCGCAGCATGATGTTGCGGTGCATGCGCTCGCGGCGCAGGTCGAGGAAGCGGTACTCCAGGCGCCGCTCCTCGTTCACACCGTCGTCGGTGTTGATCGTGAAGGGCAGCGGGGCGGCCGCGCCGAGCACCTCGACCGCGGCGGCCTCGATCTCGATCTCGCCGGTGGGCAGCTCGGGGTTGATGTTCTCGGCGCCGCGCGAGACGACCTTGCCGTCGATCCGGACCACCGTCTCCTTGGACAGCTTGTCCAGGGCCTCGGCGGCCGCCGTACCGGGGCGGGCAACCAGCTGCGTGATGCCGTAGTGGTCGCGCAGATCGATGAAGAGGATGCCGCCCAGGTCTCGACGATTGTGCAGCCAGCCGCTCAGCCGGACGTCGGTGCCGACGTCAGAGGCGCGGAGCTCGCCGCAGGTGTGGGACCTGTACCGATGCATCAGTCATCCAGTTCTTCGCGATACCAAGGTGGATTCAACCGTCCCAAGGTTACCGTCCGGGCGAGGCACCGCGCGGGCACGCCCGGAGCGGGCGGCGAACAGGCACGTCAGTGGGATGACCTGTAAAGATGACCAGGTGCGCACCGAGGACGTCCTGGCCGCCATCGCGACGGGCCTGTGGCGATGGGACAACGCCTCCGGGACGGTCACCCTCGACGGCGAGGCCGCCCGGCTCCTCGGGCTGCCCGCGGAGCCCATAGTGCTCCCGGAGGTCGCCGTACGGTCGAGGTTCCACCCGGTGGACTGGAACGAGATCAACGGCATCGTCAACCTGGCCGTCGCCGAGGACACGCTCGCCGAGGCCCGGCTGCGGATCATGGACGAGGACGGGCGGGTCCTGCGGACCGTGCGCAGCCGTTCGAAGCCGCTGGAGAACCGGACGCCCGACGGCCGCGTCGACTACGAGCTGATCGGCACCCTCCAGGAGATCGCCGAGCCGCAGCCCGGCACCACGGCCGCGCACACCCCGATCACCGGCGACTGGCGGCGCTCCCGCGAGGCCTTCCTCCTCGACGCCGGCCGGGCGCTGGCGGAGGCCCGCTCGACGGCGGAGGTGCTGCGGGTCGCGGCCTCGCTGTCCATGCCCGGCTTCAGCCCGGACGGGCTGGCCGTCTTCGGCGTGAACGGGGACCGGCTGTCGATCATCGGGCACCACGGGCACGACGCCGGGGACGAGAGCCCCTTCGCGGACATGCGGCTGGAGACGGACTACCCGGCCGCGGAGGTCGTGCGTACCGGCCGGGCGATCTACCTCCCCAGCCCCGAGGACTACAAACGGCGCTTTCCGGCCACCTGGCCGCTCGCCCAGCGCTTCGGGCGGATCTCCTGGGCCTTCCTGCCCCTGATCGTCGCCGGGCGGACGATGGGCGCCTGGATGGCCGCCTTCAAGCACCCGGTGTCCTTCTCCCCGGACGAGCGGTCCGTCCTGACGACCGTGGCCCGGATGCTGGCCCAGGCCCTCCAGCGCGCAGGGGTGGCCGAAAGCGAGCGGGAACTCACCACCGGCCTCCAGCGGTCGATGATGCCGCAGCTCGGCCCGGAGATCCCCGGCATGCAGATCGCGGCCCGGTACGTCCCGACCGGCGGCGGGCTCCAGGTCGGCGGCGACTGGTACGACATGATCCCGCTGCCGTCGGGACGCTTCGCCCTGGTCATCGGCGACGTACAGGGCCACGACGTCCGCGCGGCCGGGCTGATGGGCCAGCTGCGGATCGCGGTACGGGCCTACGCCTCGGAGGGCCACCGCCCCGACGCCGTGCTCTCCCGCGCCTCCCGCTTCCTCGTCGGGCTGTGCTCCCCCCAGGAATCGGACGCGTACGAGGACGACGACTTCCAGAGCCCGCGCTTCGCAACCTGCCTGTACGTGGAGTGCGACCCCCGCACCGGCATGCTGGAGGTGGCCCGCGCCGGCCACCCCGACCCCGCGATCCGGATGACGGACGGCACCGTCCTGATGCGCCCCACCGCGGGCGGGCTCCCCCTCGGGATCGTCCCCGACACCGACTACCCCACCACCCGGTTCACCCTGGAACCCGGCGAGACGATGATGCTGTGCACCGACGGGCTCATCGAGACCGGCGGGCACGACCTCGACACCGGCTGGGCCCGGCTGCGCGCCATCCTGGAGTCCGACCCCGAAGAGTCCGGGACGACGGGGCCGGCGGCCGGGCACCTGGAGCGCCTGGCCGACCTGCTGGTCCAGGCCGTCCACGGGCCCTCCTCGCACCACACCACCGGCCCGCTGGCCGACCGCCGCGAGGACGACATAGCCGTGGTGCTGCTGTGCCGCGAGGGCGAGGGCTGCGGCTGCGGCACCCCGCTGCTGCACCCGGCCCGGCCGGCCCGCCGCACGATGCTGACCGTGGCCCAGGCCGAGCCGGAGCGCATCGCGGGCGCGCGCCGGCAGATCCGGGAGCTGCTGCACGACTGGGCCGACGAGGAGCAGGTGGACTCGGCGGTGCTGATGGTCTCCGAGATGGTGACGAACGTACTGATGCACACCGACGGCGACGCCCTGCTGATGGCGGAGGCCGTGGGCGAGCTGGGCGGGCGGCGGCTGCGCATCGAGGTCGCGGACGCCAGCGACGAGCTCCCGCACAAGCGGCACCCGGGCGAGATGGCCTCCAGCGGACGCGGGGTGCTGCTGATGGAGATGCTGGCCGACACCTGGGGCGTGGACCCGCAGGGCGAGGGCAAGTCGATCTGGTTCGAGCTGTACGAGCGGTCCAAACCGGATTCCGACCCGCTGGACTGACCCCCCGGGCGGCGGGCGGCGGGCGTGCTTGGATACAGCCGTGCCGACTCCCCTGCTGCCCGAGCCCGTTCGGCGACTCGCCGCCTGGTGCGCCGTCGTCCTCCTCGTCACCGCCGTGCTGGCCCTCGTCGTCTGGCTGTGCACCGTCTTCCGGACGGTCGTGACGCCCGTGCTGCTCGCCGTGCTCGGCACGGCCCTGCTCGGTCCGATACACCGGCGGCTGGTGCGCATGAAGGTCAACCGCTCGCTCGCCGCGGCCCTCACCTGCCTCGCCGTGCTCGCCGTCGTCGGCGGGGCCTCGTACGTCGTGGCCCTCGCGCTCATCGAGACCGGCGACCAGATCATCGACGCGCTGCGGCGGGCGGGGAAGAGCGTGGCGGAGCACTTCGGGGCGCTCGGCACCTCGGTGGAGGACGTCGCGAAGAACTCCAAGGACCTGCTGGCCAAGTTCGGCGGCACGGCCGCCTCGGGCGTGGTCGCCGGGCTCAGCGTGGTCGGCACCATGATCGCGACGGCGCTGCTGGCGCTCGTGCTGATCTTCTTCTTCCTGCGCGACTCGGACCGGGCGGTGGGGACGCTGCGCTCGCTGGTCCCGAGCCGCTCGGGCGACCTGATGGAGGCCATGGGACGGCGCGCCTTCGAAGCCGTCGAGGGCTTCATGCGCGGAACCACCTTCGTGGCCCTGGTCGACGCCGTGCTCATCGGCGCCGGTCTGCTGGTGCTCGACGTGCCGGGTGCGGTGGGGCTGGCCGCCCTGGTGTTCGTGACGGCTTACATCCCCTACCTCGGCGCCTTCCTGTCGGGCGCCGTGGCGGTCCTCGTCGCCCTCGCCGACCGGGGCTGGGTCATCGGCCTGTGGGCGCTCGGGCTGGTGCTGATGGTGCAGATGATCGAGGGGTACGTGCTCCAGCCCATGGTGCAGAGCCGCACCGTGCAGATGCACCCGGCCGTGGTCATGCTGGCCATCACGGCCGGGGCGAGCGTCGCCGGGATCCTCGGGATGCTGCTCGCGGTACCGCTGACCGCGGCCGCCTTCGGGGTGGTCTCGGAACTACGGGCCCGGTACGCCGCCGACGCGACGCCGCCCGGACCCGCGGCGGAAACCCCTTAGCCGGCTCTTGGCTGCCCGTGGGCGGCTGTCAGCCGGTCTCCTCCTCGTCCACCGTGCCGGTGCCCCGGTGGCCCAGCCCGGTCCGCGCGGTGGTCGGGATGGTGCCCAGCCGGCCCGCCTGGAAGTCGTCGAAGGCCTGCTGGAGCTCGTGCTTGCTGTTCATGACGAACGGCCCGTAGTGCGCCATCGGCTCCCGGATCGGACGGCCGCCGAGGAGCACGACCTCCAGGTCAGGGGCGTTGGAGTCCTGGGACTCGTCCGCCCGCAGCGTGAGCGAGCCGCCCTCGCCGAAGACGGCCGTCTGCCCGGTGTGGATCGGCCGGCGGTCCTCGCCGACCGAGCCGCGTCCGGCCAGTACGTACGCCAGGGCGTTGAAGTCCTCGCGCCACGGCAGGGTGACCTGCGCTCCCGGGGTGACGGTCGCGTGGATCATCGTGATCGGGGTGTGGGTGATGCCCGGGCCCTGGTGCCCGTCCAGCTCACCGGCGATCACGCGGAGCAGGGCGCCGCCGTCCGGGGTGGACAGCAGCTGGACCTGGCCGCCGCCGATGTCCTGGTAGCGCGGGGGCATCATCTTGTCGGAGGCCGGGAGGTTGACCCACAGCTGGAGGCCGTGGAACAGCCCGCCGGACACGACGAGGGACTCCGGCGGGGCCTCGATGTGCAGGAGGCCCGAACCGGCCGTCATCCACTGCGTGTCGCCGCCGTTGATGACTCCGCCGCCGCCGTTGCTGTCCTGGTGGACGAAGGTTCCGTCGATCAGGTACGTGACGGTCTCGAAGCCGCGGTGGGGGTGCCAGGGGGTGCCCTTCGGCTCGCCCGGCGCGTACTCCACCTCGCCCATCTGGTCCATCATGATGAACGGGTCGAGGTACTGGTAGTTGATCCCCGCGAACGCGCGGCGCACCGGGAATCCCTCGCCCTCGAACCCACCGGGAGCGGTGGTGACGGCCAGCACCTTGCGCGGGACGACCACCGCCTGCGGCTCGGCCACTCGGGGGAGCGTCAACGGGTTCTCAACAGTCACTGCGGGCATGGTCAGGACCTCCTTCTGCTCCGAGTTTAGTTGAAACTCGAACTTTCTGCCACACCCCACAGAACAGAGCAGGCCCCGGGGGCATTCCCCCCGGGGCCTGGAACCGTCCGACCTGCGGCAATGACGTCCAGCGTCTAGCCGTCCGCGCAGCAATGGCGCCTAGCCATACATGCGGCGCATGGCGTAATCGACCATCTGCTCGACCGCCTTCGCGTCGAAGACCATCCGGTGGTCGCCCTCCATGTCGAGGACGAAGCCGTAACCGGTGGGCAGGAGGTCGATGACCTCCGCGCCGGTGATCACGAAGTACTTGGACTCCTTGCCGGCGTACCGGCGCAGCTCCTTGAGCGTGGTGAACATCGGGATGACCGGCTGCTGGGTGTTGTGCAGCGCCAGGAAGCCCGGGGTGTCCCCGCGCGGGCAGTAGACCTTCGAGGTGGCGAAGATCTGCTGGAAGTCCTCGGCGGACAGGGACCCGGTGGTGAACGCCCGCACCGCGTCCGCGAGGGAGGGCGGGGACGGCTCGGGGTACAGCGGCGGCGCCTGCGCGTAGCCCTGCGGGGGCTGCTGGGGCTGCGCGTACCCCTGCTGCTGGGCACCCGGGTTCTGGTCGTAGCCGTACATGGGGCGAAGCCTACCGACCGGCCCCAACCCCCAGGGCACGCAATCGCGCCACGCTTGACCCTGGTCACAGTCGGCGCGGAAGGGTTGCCGTTATTACCCGTGGGTAGCATCATGTTGTTACCGATTGGTATGTACGAGGAACCTGTCTCCCCGAACCTTTAACGGAGCCGTCGCCATGGGGCACTACAAGTCGAATCTCCGCGACATCGAGTTCAACCTCTTCGAGGTGCTCGGCCGCGACAAGCTGTACGGCACCGGTCCGTTCGAGGAGATGGACACCGAGACCGCCAAGGACGTCCTGTCCGAGATCGCCCGTCTCGCCGAGAACGAGCTGGCCGAGTCCTTCGCGGACGCCGACCGCAACCCGCCGGTCTTCGACCCGGCCACCAACACCGCGCCGGTCCCGGCCTCCTTCAAGAAGAGCTACGAAGCCTTCATGGACTCGGAGTACTGGCGCCTGGGCGTGCCCGAGGAGATCGGCGGCACCACCTCGCCCCGCTCCCTCATCTGGGCCTACGCGGAGCTGCTGCTCGGCTCGAACCCGGCCATCTGGATGTACTCCTCCGGCCCGGCGTTCGCCGGCATCCTCTTCGAAGAGGGCAACGAGGCGCAGAAGAAGGTCGCGCAGATAGCCGTCGAGAAGCGCTGGGGCTCCACCATGGTCCTCACCGAGCCGGACGCCGGCTCGGACGTGGGCGCCGGCCGCACCAAGGCCGTCCAGCAGGACGACGGCTCCTGGCACATCGAGGGCGTGAAGCGCTTCATCACCTCCGGTGAGCACGACATGGAGGAGAACATCCTCCACTACGTCCTCGCGCGCCCCGAGGGCCACGGCCCGGGCACCAAGGGCCTGTCCCTCTTCCTGGTCCCGAAGTTCCACTTCGACTGGGAGACCGGCGAGCTGGGCGAGCGCAACGGCGTCTACGCCACGAACGTCGAGCACAAGATGGGCCTCAAGGCCTCCAACACGTGCGAGATGACCTTCGGCGACCAGCACCCCGCCAAGGGCTGGCTGATCGGTGACAAGCACGACGGCATCCGCCAGATGTTCATGATCATCGAGTTCGCCCGCATGATGGTCGGCACGAAGGCCATCGCGACCCTGTCGACGGGCTACCTGAACGCGCTGGAGTACGCCAAGGAGCGCGTGCAGGGCCCGGACCTGGCCAACTTCATGGACAAGACCGCGCCCAAGGTCACCATCACGCACCACCCCGACGTGCGCCGCTCGCTCATGACGCAGAAGGCGTACGCCGAGGGCATGCGCGCCCTCGTCCTCTACACCGCCTCCGTCCAGGACGAGATCCAGCTCAAGCAGGCCGCGGGCGAGGACGCGTCCTCCCTGGTCGGCCTGAACGACCTGCTCCTGCCGATCGTGAAGGGCTACGGCTCGGAGAAGTCGTACGAGCAGCTCGCGCAGTCGCTGCAGACCTTCGGCGGTTCCGGTTACCTGCAGGAATACCCGATCGAGCAGTACATCCGCGACGCCAAGATCGACACCCTCTACGAGGGCACCACGGCGATCCAGGGCCAGGACTTCTTCTTCCGGAAGATCGTCCGCGACCAGGGTGCCTCGCTGAACGTCCTCTCCGAGACGATCAAGAAGTTCCTGGCCGAGGCCGTCGGCGGCGAGGAGCTGGCCGGTGCCCGCGACGCGCTCGCCAAGGCCGCCGTGGACCTGGAGGCCATCGTCGGCCAGATGATCGTCGACCTCACCGCCACCGGCGAGGACGTCAAGAACATCTACAAGGTCGGCCAGAACACCACCCGCCTGCTGATGGCGTCGGGTGACGTGGTCGTCGGATACCTGCTGCTCAAGGGCGCGGCCGTGGCCGCCGAGAAGCTGGCGACGGCCTCCGCCAAGGACGTCCCCTTCTACACGGGCAAGATCGCGGCCGCGAAGTTCTTCGCGGGCGAGGTCCTCCCGGGCGTCTCGGTCCAGCGCGCGCTGGCCGAGGCCGTCGACAACTCCCTCATGGAGCTCGACGAGGCCGCCTTCTAGGCTGCGCACGCCGACTGTGAGCGGCCGGGCCCTCCCGCACGGGGGCCCGGCCGCCGCCGTATCCGGGCCCGTGTCCTGCGGCTTTCCCCGTTGTCGGTCCTTCATGGGACTCTCGTAGCTATGAGTCCACAGGAGCAACAGCGCAGCAGGGGGTATTCCGTCCCCACCGGGCGGCCGTACGCCCTCAAGGAGCTCCAGGCGAACGTGGGCGCGCTCGGCGACCGGGTCACCGACCTGTACGACGGCGCCCACCCCGCCGAGTACGACGGGATCGCCGACGCCCTGTACGTGGCCTTCCAGACGGCCGCCGCCCTGGCGCCCGCCAAGAGCTACACCGGCTGCCCCGAGCACCCCAACGGCGCCCTCGACCCCGAGGCGCCCGAGGGCTGGGGCCGCTGCCTCATCTGCAACGACCGGCGGCGGCTCGGGCAGCGCCTCCAGGGCGGCCGCGCGGCCGCCCCCGCGCAGGGCGAGCAGCGGCGCCTCGGGTACCCCGTTCCGGAGGGCCCGTACACCCTCGACGGGCTGCGCCGGTACCTGCGGACCATCGACGAGCAGCGCTTCCACCTGACCCTCGGCTCCCCCGACCAGGACTTCGTCCGCATCGCCGACGATCTGCACCGCGCCTTCATCGTCGCCCGCGAACTGTCCCGGCCCCGCAACGCCTCCGGCTGCTCCGAGCACCCCGGAGCACCCATAGACCCCGACGCGCCTCCCGGTGAGGCCTGTATCTTCTGCGCCGGACGCAAGAGACGCGCGCAGCGCTCCGCGCAGACCCCGGAGATGCTCCCGCGCATCCGCCGGGGCGAGCGCAGACAGCTGCAGCGCCGATTCGAGCGCCCGCCGGGCTGAGAATCGACAGGACCGCCACACCACAGGCGCGGGACCAGTCCTCTCGGCCATCCGCCGCAGTCCGGCCATGGCGAACACGACCGTCGTTAAGGTGAACCACATGAGCTCTCCCGCCCGCTTCGACCGCGGCCACACCGACGATCTGATGACCTTTTTGACGGCCAGTCCGTCGCCGTACCACGCCGTGGCCAATGCGGCCGAGCGGCTGGAAAAGGCAGGCTTCAGGCAGTTGTCGGAAACGGACGCCTGGGACGCGAGCACCGGGGGCAAGTTCGTGCTCCGCGGCGGCGCGCTCATTGCCTGGTACGTCCCCGAAGGCGCGGCGGCGCACACCCCGTTCCGGATCGTCGGCGCGCACACCGACTCCCCCAACCTGCGGGTCAAGCCGCTGCCCGACACCGGCTCGCAGGGCTGGCGGCAGATCGCCGTCGAGATCTACGGCGGGACCCTGCTCAACACCTGGCTCGACCGCGACCTGGGCCTGGCCGGCCGGCTGACGCTGCGCGACGGCACCGAGCGCCTGGTGAACGTGGACCGCGCACTGCTCCGCGTGCCCCAACTGGCCGTGCACCTGGACCGGTCGGTGAACACCGACGGCCTCAAGCTGGACAAGCAGCGGCACATGCAGCCGATCTGGGGTCTGGGCGAGGTCCAGGAGGGCGACCTGATCGCCTTCCTGGAGGAGGAAGAGGGCCTGCCCCAGGGCTCGGTGGCAGGCTGGGACCTGATGGTCCACTCGATCGAGCCGCCCGCCTACCTCGGCCGCGACCGCGAGCTGTTGGCCGGCCCGCGCATGGACAACCTGCTGTCGGTGCACGCGGGCGTCGCGGCGCTGGCCGCCGTCTCCACGGCCGGCGGGCTGGACCACATCCCGGTGCTCGCCGCCTTCGACCACGAGGAGAACGGCTCCCAGTCGGACACCGGCGCGGACGGCCCGCTCCTTGGGAACGTGCTGGAACGTTCAGTCTTCTCGCGCGGCGGCTCGTACGAGGACCGCGCGCGGGCCTTCGCCGGCACCATCTGCCTGTCCTCGGACACCGGCCACGCCGTGCACCCCAACTACGCGGAGCGGCACGACCCCTCGCACCACCCGCGCGCCAACGGCGGCCCGATCCTGAAGGTCAACGTCAACCAGCGCTACGCGACGGACGGCAGCGGCCGCGCGGTGTTCGCGGGCGCCTGCGAGCGGGCCGGCGTGCCGTGGCAGACCTTCGTCTCCAACAACTCGATGCCGTGCGGCACGACGATCGGCCCGATCACGGCCGCCCGCCACGGCATCCAGACCGTGGACATCGGCGTCGCGATCCTGTCGATGCACAGCGCCCGCGAACTGTGCGGCGCGGACGACCCGTACCTGCTCGCCAACGCCCTGGTGGCCTTCCTGGAGGGCTGAGCCCCCAGGAAGGCCCCACGCGGGCGTCACCCCTCGTCGTCGTCCATCCCCGCGAGGACGAGGGGCAGCCGGGAAGCGCCGTCGGCCGAGACCCGGACGGGCACGCCCCAGTCCTGCTGGTGGACGTGGCAGGCCGGGTACTCGTTGTCCGGGTCGTCGTCACACGAGGCCGCCATCGCGGAGACGTGCAGGACCCCCTCGGTGACGCCGTCCGCGAGGGCCAGCTCGCGGAAGAGGTCGGTCCCGGGCCCCTCCCCCGCCGCCAGCAACCCGGGCGGGGTCGAGGAGACCAGCAGGCGCGTCGAAGGCCCGTAGCGGGTGTCGAGCTTCTGCCCGCTCGGAGCCCGGAAGACCACGTCGAGGCGGAGCGTGCCGGGGGCCACCTCGGTCGCGGCCCGCTGCGTGCGGTGGGCCACGGACTCGACCCGTACGGCCTCCTCCGGGAGCCGCAGCCGGGTCAGCCGGTGGCGGGCCGACTCGACGACCACGATGTCTTCGCCGGCGAGCACGGCGTCGCTCGGCTCGCGCAGGTCGGTGGCGAGCGTCGTCACCTGCCCGGTCGCCGGGTCGAAGCGCCGCAGCGCGTGGTTGTACGTGTCGCACACCGCGACCGAGCCGTCCGGCAGGGCGGTGACCCCGAGCGGGTGCTGGAGCAGGGCCTGGCCGGCCTCCCCGTCGCGGTGCCCGAAGTCGAACAGCCCGGTGCCGACGGCGGTCCGGATCACGTAGCCGTCCGGGGTGTCCTCGACGTACCGCAGGGCGCTGGTCTCGGAGTCGGCGATCCACAGCCGGTCCCCGGCCGCCGCGAGCCCGGAGGGCTGGGCGAACCAGGCCTCGGCGGCGGGCCCGTCGTGCAGGCCCTCGTTGGTCGTGCCGGCGGCGACCTGCACGGTGCCCGCCTCCGGATCCCACGTCCACAGCTGGTGGACACCGGCCATCGCGATCCACACCCGGCCCTGCCACCAGGCCACGTCCCACGGCGAGGACAGGTCCACCTCCAGGGCGGGCCCGGAGGTGGGCGAGCCCTGCCACCACTGCCGCCCGGTCCCGGCGACCGTCTCCACGGCCCCGGTCGCGGGGTCGTAGGTGCGCAGCGCGTGGTTGACGGTGTCCGCGACGACGACCCGGCCGTCGGGCAGCATGGCCAGCCCCTGCGGCTCGCTGAAGCTCTGCGCGGTGAATCCGCGCTCCCCGCTCCCGATCCGCCGTACGACGCCCTCGCCGTCGGCGGCCAGCTCCACGAGCTGGTGCCGCGTCGAGTCCGACACCAGGAAGTTCCCGGAGGGCAGCAGGAGCGCCTTCCCGGGGAACCGCAGATCGGTCGCCACCGGCTCGGGGGCCACGTACGGCCCGTCACCGCGCCGCAGGGTGCCCTTGGCCTCGTGCTCGGCCTCCAGCTCCTCGACGAGCCGCGCGATGGCGTGCGCGTGCCCCTCGCCGGCGTGCTGCGCCACGATGTACCCCTCGGGGTCGATCACGACGAGCGTGGGCCAGGCCCGTACGGCGTACTGCTTCCAGGTCGCGAGCTCGGGGTCGTCCAGCACGGGGTGGTGCACCTCGTACCGCTCGACGGCATCGACCACGGCGGCGTGGTCGGCCTCGTGCACGAACTTCGGCGAGTGCACGCCGATGATCACGACGGTGTCCCGGTGCTTCTCCTCCAGCTCGCGCAGCTCATCGAGCACGTGCAGGCAGTTGATGCAGCAGAAGGTCCAGAAATCGAGGATCGCAATGCGTCCCCGCAGATCGGCGAGGGTGAGTTCTTTCCCGCCGGTGTTCAGCCAGCCGCCCTTGCCGATCAGCTCGGGGGCACGGAGACGGGCACGTCGGGGCGCGGGCGCGGGGGTGGGCGCCGGTGCGGCATCGTTCATGCTTCAAGCTTGCCATCCGCGCATGAACGCCCGGTCACGCCCGTACGACAACGCCCTCGGCGGGGGCCGCGGCCGGCTCGCGGCGGCCCCTGAGGGGTCAGCCGCGGGAGTACGAGCCGATGCCGACCAGGCAGTACACGTACTCGTTGATGACGGCGCCGTTGAGGGTGTAGCGGTGGGAGAAGGCGTACTCGGTCTTGGGGTAGTCGTCGCAGCGGTCCATGTCGGAGGTCATCGGAATGCTCCCGATCACCCGGTAGTGGGCGTCGGAGGCCGAGCAGGAGACCTCCTCCACGTCGTCGACGCGCTGCGCCGTCTCCGAGTCCGGCAGGGTCCCGTTGAGGCAGGTGCCCCGGTCGTACGGGGTGGGCGCGGCAGCGCTGGGCGCTGCGGGGGTGGCCGGGTACGTGCGGCTGTACGAGGGGCTGGGCGCGGGGTTGGGGCTGTAGGACGGGCTGGACGGGGTGTAGGACGGATACGGGGAAGGCATCCAGGAACTGGCCGTCGAGCTGGGTGTCTCCGTCGCCGTGGCCGTGGGCGTGGACGTCGAGGAGGCCGACGCCTTGCTGTCGGTGTCGTCTCCGGAGCCGACCACGACGAGCCCGATGATCACGGCCACCAGGACCCCGACCGCCACCAGGCAGCCGGCGGCGCCCTTCCTGGCGGGCTGTCCGGACTGCGGCGGGCCCGCGGCCCCGGCCGCCGGCCAGCCCGGGACCTGGGACTGCACCTGGGTCGGGGCCTGGTCCTGGCGGATGTACGGCGAGGGGGACCGTATCGGCGTAGGGGCGGGGGCGGGTGTCGGAGCAGGGGCGGGTGTCGGGGCGGGTGTCGGAGCCTGGGCCGAGCCGGCCACCCTGATCCGCGCCAGCACCTCCTGACCGCCGACCCGCGCCCGCACCAGCTCACCGTCCCGCGTCCCGGACGGAATGCGCAGGCGGGCGGGCCCGCTCGGGAGCGTCACGGTCAGGATCACCCCGTAGGCGGCCTGTTCCGGGGTGATCGTTAAGTCGAGTTCCTGCGACGACACCAGAGGCTCCTAGGGGCGAGGGGGCGCAGCCGTCGGACGGCCCTCCTCGCAGTGTGCCGAAGCCCCACAGCCTGACGCAGGCATTCCGCCAACCCCGGATCAGGACGGGGATCAGGCCAGGAAGGAACGCAGCGAGCCCGTGAGCGCGGTGACGAAGGCGTCCTGGGTCCCGGCCGGGAGCAGGTCCAGGGAGAGGTACGGGTTGAGGTCCTCCAGCTCGACCAGGAGCAGCTCGCCGGAGGGGGCGCGGCAGGCGTCCACCCGCTGGATGCCGTGGCTGAGGGTGTTCCACTCGATGAAGGTGCGCGCGAAGGCCAGGTCCGCCCCGGTCGGGTCGTAGGACCGCAGCTCCCAGCGGCGGTCCGGGTCCGGGGCGTACAGCGCGTACTGGAAGGCGTCGTCGACGAAGTAGAAGGACACCTCGTAGGCGAAGTCGATGCGCGGCTGGATGAGGATCTCCCCGGCCTGGCCGGACGGGGTCGCGGTGAAGGTGAGGCCGATGGAGTCGGCACCCTGCTTGGGCTTGACCGCGTACGAGGGGACCTGCGGCAGCTCCGACAGCCGGGCCGGGTCGTCGACGGTCGGAATGACCGGGTAGCCGGCGGCCGTCAGGTCGAGGAGGTACTGCTTGCCCGCCATGTCGCCGCGGCCCGTGAGCGGGTTGTAGACTCGGGTCCCGGCGGCGAGCGCAGCCGCGCGGAAGGAGTCGTACGCCTCCTGGTAGTGCAGGACCGGCCCGCTGTTGCGGACGATCACGGCGTCGAAGCCGCCCGCCATGAGGGCCTCCGCGTCCCGCGGATGGCACAGGGCGAGCGGGAAGTGCTCGCGCAGGCGGGAGGTGAGGACTATGTCCTCGTCGCAGTAGCGGCGGCCGCGCGCCGGGTACGCCAGGTCGGTCACGTAGAGCAGAGGCATGCGGGCAACCTATCGCGGGCACGGATCAGCGCATGAAATACCTCGTACGGGACAAAATGCTGGCCATCGGGGACGACTACTGGATCGAGGACGAGGAGGGCCGCCACGCCTTCCTCGTCGACGGGAAGGCCCTGCGGTTCCGGGACACCCTGGAGCTCAAGGATCCGGACGGGCGGATCCTGATCACCCTGCGGGAAAAGCTGTTCGGCTTCCGCGACGCGATGACGCTGGAGCGGGACGAGCTGCGGCTCGCGGTGATCCGCAGGAAGCGGCTCTCCCTCCTGCGCAACCACTACCGCGTCACCCTGGTCGAGGGCACCGAACTCGACGTCAGCGGGCGGATCCTGGACCGGGAGTTCAAGGTCGAGTACGAGGGCGAGCTGCTCGCGCTGATCTCGCGCCAGTGGTACCGGATCCGCGAGACGTACGCGGTGGACGTGATCCGGGACGACGCGGACGCGGCGCTCCTGATCGCGGTCGCGGTGTGCGTGATCCGCATGGCGGAGAAGGAGCGGGAGGAGGCGTAGCCGCCCTGGCGAAGCCCGGCTCCGCCGGGACCTGGGGCTCCGCCCCGGACCCCGCGCCTCAAACGCCGGCGAGGCTGGATTTGGCCCGCCTGGGCCTGCATGTGCGCGTAGCGCAACCTTCCGCCAAGGCGGGGCTGGATTGCCCGCAGGGCAATTTCAGCCTCGCCGGCGTTTGAGGCGCCGCCGGAGGCACATCCAGCCTCGCCGGCGTTTGAGGCGCGGGGTCCGGGGCAGGGCCCCGGCAGCGGCGCCGCACCCGACCCGGCACCGCACGCGGCACGCGGCACGCGGCCCCGCACCCCGCCCCGCCCCGGGTCAGCGCCGCGGCGGGCGGAGGCCCAGCATCCGATCCTTCAGGGCCGGGAACTGGGCGCGGGTGTCGGCGACCTTCGCCGGGTCGAGGTCGACCGTCAGGACGCTCTCGCCGGGGCCCGCCTCCGCCAGGACCTCGCCCCACGGGTCCACCACCAGGCTGTGCCCCGCCTGTTCGACGCCCGCGTGGGTGCCGGCCAGGCCACAGGCGAGCACGTACGACTGGTCCTCCACGGCGCGCGCCCGGCTCAGCAGGGTCCAGTGCGCGCGGCGGCGCGCGGGCCAGCCGGCCGCGACGACCATCGTGGTGGCCCCGGCGTCGACGAGCCCGCGGAACAGCTCGGGGAAGCGCAGGTCGTAGCAGGTGGCGATGCCGAGGGTCTGCTCCGGCAGCTCCACCGTGGTCAGGGAGTCGCCCGGGGACATCAGCACGGCCTCGCCCTGGTCGAAGCCGAAGCGGTGGATCTTGCGGTAGGTGGCGGCCAGCTCGCCCGCCGGGGAGAGCACGAGGGTGGTGTTGTAGAGCGAGCCGTCGCCGGCGCGCTCCACGACCGAGCCGGCGTGCAGCCAGACGCCGGCGTCGCGCGCGGCCTTGGACATGGCCTCGTAGGTCGGTCCGTCGAGCGGTTCCGCCTCCGTCTCGAACTGTTCGTAGGCGAAGGCCCCGACCGTCCACAGCTCCGGCAGGACCACGAGGTCCGAGCCGGCCTGGTCCCGTACGAGGTCGGCCGCACGGGCCCGCCGGGAAGACACCGACTCGCCCTCATTCACTGCGATTTGGATCAGCGAGGCGCGCACACTACCACCGTCCTGGCATTCAAGCCGTCAACTCGGGCCTACGATCGTCACACGAAAGCACTGCCGGGGTGCTCACCGGCAGCGTAGTTTTGGAATCCGAGTCTCCGATGTCCAGAGCTTCCAGAACGCGCCACTGAACAGCACGCGAGGGGTCCCGTTGACCGTCCATCCCAGCCTCCAGCCCTATGCCGACGCGTGGACCCATTCCATCGAGGCGATATCCGAGCTGGTCCTCCCGTTGCCGGAGGGCGAGTGGAACCGGGCCACGCCGTGCCCCGGATGGTCGGTCCGTGACGTCGTGTCACACATCATCGGCATCGAATGCGAGCAGCTCGGCGACCCGCGGCCGATCCACACCGTGGCGCGGGATCTGCGGCACGTGGTGGACGAGTTCAGCCGGTACATGGAGGTGCAGGTCGACGTACGGCGCCACCACACGGCGCCGGAGATGACCTCCGAGCTGGAGTACACGATCATCCGGCGCTCGCGGCAGCTGCGGAACGAGAAGCGGGATCCGGCCACGCTGGTGCGGGGGCCGCTGGGCGACCAGGTGACGCTGGAGCACGCGCTGCGGCTGCGGGCGTTCGACGTGTGGATCCACGAACAGGACTTGCGGGCGGCGCTGCGGGTGCCGGGGAACTGGGATTCGCCGGGTGCGTACGTGGCCCGGGACCTCCTGCTGGCCGGGCTCCCGAAGGTGGTCGCGAAACGGGCCGGGGCGCCGGCGAACTCGGCGGTGGTGATCGACGTGCACGGTCCGCTGGAGTTCATGCGGACGGTACGGGTCGACGCGGAGGGCCGCGGGACCCTGGACAAGGCGCCGTCCCTCGGCCCGGCGGTGTCGCTGACGCTGGACTGGGAGACGTACGTCCGCCTTGCCGCCGGGCGGGTCCGGGCGGCTTCGGTCGCCGACCGGGTGAAGGTCGAGGGCGACACGGAGCTGGCCGACGCGATCCTGTCCAACTTCTCCGTTACGCCGTAGCCGTAGCGGGGGCCGAGGCGGCAAAGCCCGGCTCTGCCGGGACCTTGGGCTCCGCCGAGCCCGCGCGACGCGGGAGCGGGACCACGAAGCCCGGCTCCGCCAGGACCTGGGGCTCCGCCGAGCCCGCGCGACGCGGGAGCGGGACCACGAAGCCCGGCTCCGCCAGGACCTGGGGCTCCGCCGAGCCCGCGCCTCAAACGCCGGCGGGGCTGGATTTGGCCCGCCTCAACCGGCAGGTGCGCGTAGCGCCACCTTCCGCCCAAGCGGGCTGGATTTGGCTCGCCTCAGCCCGCAGGTGCGCGTAGCGCCACCTTCCGCCCAAGCGAGGCTGGATTGCCCGGAGGGCAATTTCAGCCCCGCCGGCGATTGAGGCGCCGCCGGAGGCACGTGCAGCCGCACCCAGGCAGAGGCATCAGCCGAAATCCAGCCTCGCCGGCGATTGAGGCGCTGGGGGTCCCCCCGGACGGAGTCTGGGGGAGGGTCCGGGGGCGGAGCCCACGGCAGCGGCCCCGCAGCCGGTCGGGCTACCGGGCCTCGCGTCCCGCGACCCCCGGCAAGGACTCCGCACCCGTGGGGGCCGACTGGGCCGGGATCGTGATGCGCGTGCGCGCCGTCTCCCGGGCAAGGGCGGCGGGCCGCAGCCGCAGGATCTGGGCCACGCCGAGCGCCTCCAGGACGAACACCGTCGAGAAGGCGATCCGGTAGTTGTCCCCGGTGGCGTCCAGCAGGACGCCCACCGCCAGCAGCGTGGTCATCGACGCGAGGAAGCCGCCCATGTTGGTGATCCCGGAGGCGGTGCCCTGGCGTTCCGCCGGATTGGCCGGGCGGGCGAAGTCGAAGCCGATCATCGACGCCGGGCCGCAGCCGCCCAGGACCAGGCACAGGGTGATCAGCAGCCACATCGGCGCCCGGTCCCCCGGGTAGACCAGGACGGAGCCCCAGAGCAGCGCCGTCAGGCCGACCGTGCCCAGGGCCAGCGGGATCCGTGAGGACTGGCGGCGGCCGACGACCTGGCCGTAGACCAGCCCGAGCGCCATGTTCGAGGCGACCACCAGCGTCAGCAGCCCGCCCGCGGTGGTCCGGGACAGCCCCTGCGCCTCGACGAGGAACGGCATCCCCCACAGCAGCAGGAACACCATCGCCGGGAACTGCGTGGTGAAGTGCACCCACAGGCCCAGCCGGGTGCCCGGCTCCGCCCAGGACTCCCGGATCTGCCGGCGGACGAAGCCCCCGCCGGCGCCACCACCCCGCACCGCGGCCACCGGCTCGTGCCCCTCCGGGTGGTCCCGCAGGAACAGCACCAGCGGAACCAGCACGATCAGCCCCGCCCCCGCGCTGCCCGCGAAGGCCGGCACCCAGCCGACCCCGTGCAGGACGGGCGCCAGGACGAGCGTGGAGACGAGGTTGCCCGCCATCCCCACCAGCCCGGCGAGCTGCGCCATCAGCGGCCCGCGCCGGGCCGGGAACCACCGGGTGCCGAGCCGCAGCACCGAGATGAAGGTCATCGCGTCGCCGCAGCCCAGCAGGGCCCGCGCGGCGAGCGCCATCCCGTACGAGGGCGACAGCGCGAAGCCGAGCTGCCCCACAGTGAAGAGGACCGCGCCCAGGGTCAGCACCTTCTTGGTGCCGAGCCGGTCCACCATCAGGCCCACCGGTATCTGCATGCCCGCGTAGACCAGCAGCTGCAGCAGCGAGAAGGTGGCCAGCGCCGAGGCGTTGACGTGGAAGCGGTCGGCGGCGTCGAGTCCGGCCACGCCCAGGCTGGTACGGAAGATCACCGCGACGAAGTAGACGGCGACGCCGATGCCCCAGACGGCGAAGGCCTTCCGCCCCCCCGGCGGATCGAGGGCGCTCACCCCGCTCACCCCGCCCACCCCGCCCGCCCCGCTCGACCCGCTCGACCCGCTCGACCCGCTCACCGGGCGTCGCCGCGCATCAGGGTGCCGACCCTGCCCAGGTGCGCCCGTACGCTCGCCGCCGCCCGGTCCGCGTCCCCCTCCCGCAGGGCCGTCAGGATCTCGCGGTGCTCGACGAGGTTCTGCGCGACCCGGTCGGGGTGGGCGTGCATCACCGCGACGCCCATCCGCAGCTGCCGGTCGCGCAGCTGGTCGTAGAGACGGGAGAGGATCTGGTTGCCGGCGTGCCGGACGATCTCGGCGTGGAAACAGCGGTCCTCGACCGCGAAGGCCGCCAGGTCGCCGCTGTCCGCGTGCCGCTCCTGCGCCCGCAGCAGCTCCTCCAGCCGCGCGAGCAGCGCGGCCGGTGCCGGGACGGCCTGCCGCACGGTGAACTCCTCCACCAGCAGCCGGGTCTCGACGACATCCGCGATCTCCTGCGCCGACACGGGCAGGACCAGCGCGCCCTTCTTCGGGTAGAGCCGGATCAGCCCCTCCGTCTCCAGGCGCAGCAGGGCCTCGCGCACCGGGGTGCGCGAGACGCCCACCGCCTCGGCGACCTCTCCCTCGGTGAGGAGCGTGCCGCCCTCGTACCGGCGGTCGAGGACGCCCTGCTTGATGTGCCGGTAGACGCGGTCGGCTGCGGGTGGCGCGGGGGCCGGGGCGGGCGCGGGGGCGGGCGCGGGGGCGGAAGCCGGGACGGGGGCTGGCATGCGCACAGCATAGATACATGAGGCATACACCCGTATGCCGTCTCAGCATCCAAGACCGCATCACCGCATCGAACTGCATCGAAAGGTGTACCGCGGCTTCGTTCACCCGCAGGACGTACGGGCCCCCGCGCGCCGGGACGCTGAATGCATGGCCGACACCCTGCTCACCGCCCCCGGCGCGGCCGCGCCCAAGACCCGGCTCCCGCTGCTCGACGTCCTGCGCGGCGCCGCCATCCTCGGCACGCTCATGACCAACGTCTGGATCTTCGCCGCCCCCGGCTCGGAGTGGAGCGTGCTCCAGGGCGGGCTCGGCACGCCGGACCCCTCGGCCGACCTGTCCGCCGCGAACCTCGCGGAGACCCTCTTCCGCTCCCTCGCCGACGGCAAGTTCCTGGCGCTGCTGACCGTCCTGTTCGGGGTGGGGCTGGCCATCCAGTACGACTCCGCCGCGCGCCGCGGCGCCCCCTGGCCCGGCCGCTACCCTCGCCGCGCCGCCTTCCTCTTCCTGGAGGGCACCGTCCACTTCGTCCTCGTCTTCGCCTGGGACGTGCTGATGGGCTACGCCGTCACCGCCCTCCTCGTCGCGTGGCTGCTGGCCCGTTCCGAGAAGGTCCGGCGGCGCGTCATGTGGACGGCCGCCGGAGTGCACCTGGCGCTCGTCGCCCTGGTCACGCTCGACGACGTGAGCCGGCCCGGCTCCGGGCCGAAGGCCCCGGAGCCGGATGCGGTGGAGCTGTACGCCCACGGCGGCTACGGCGCCCAGATCGCCTTCCGCCTGGAGCACTTCGCCGCCCTGCGCATCGAGCCCGTCTTCTCCTTCGCACTGCTGGTCTTCCTCTTCCTCCTCGGCGTCCGCCTCCACCGCGCCGGGGCCTTCACCCCCACCGGCGCCGGCCGGCGCATCCGCTCCCGGATGGCCGCCTGGGGCCTGGGCCTCGGGCTGCCCCTGGCCTGCGCGGCCACCCTCGGCGGCAAGGACTACGCCTTCCTGAGCCGCTACGGCATCGCGCCGCTGGTCGCCGTCGGCTACATCGGCCTGATCGGCATCGCCCTCGACCGGCTGTGGGTCCCGGGACCCGTGGTCACCGCCCTCGGCTCGGTCGGCCGCACCGCCCTGTCCTGCTACGTCGCCCAGAACCTGCTCTGCATGCTGCTCTGCTACGGCTTCGGGCTGGGCCTGGCCGAGCGGTTCGCGGGCAGCGGCCCCTGGTGGGTGATGGGCCTGTGGGCGGCCGTGGGCCTGGTGCTGGCCGCCGGATCGTGGCTGTGGCTGCGCCGCTTCGACCGCGGCCCGCTGGAATCCGTACAGCAATGGGCCCTCAGGTCGCGGTGATGACGGTGCCTGTGGAGGTGCCGCCGGTCACGGTCACGTCGAGCACGAACTCGTCGTACGGGGCCTCCTGCGGGTAGGGCGGCCGGACCTGCGCGAAGCGGATCCGGGCCCGCCCGCCCGGCGCGCGGCCGCTGACCACGTAGACCCGGTCGACGGTGGCACCCGGCAGCACCGGCTCCGGCGGGGGCGGCCGCTCGGTGACCGCCACCGCGTCCGCGTCACCCGTGACCTGCCAGGTCCACACGTACCCGCGCGCGCCGCGCCCGGTGAGCCGCAGCTCGTACGGTTCACCGGGGGCCAGGACCACCCTGCGTACCTCCACCGCGCGCTCCTCCCGGGCCTCAGGCCGGACCGATCACCGCCCCCTCGTGCCAGCCGGCCCCGTCCCTCCAGTAGTGCTGGAGCAGCCGGTCGGTGCGCTGGACGACGACTTCCAGGTTGAACCCGAAGCTGCCCTGGAGCATCCCGGTGACCGCCAGGACGTCGTGCCCGAAGACCGCGCTGCGGCTCCAGGCCGCGCCGCCCGCGTTGCCGCGCCACCAGTGCTCGACGCGCCCGCCCGCTACGGCCACGCACAGCTCGTAGTTCCCGGCGGTGTCCTCGTCCGCGGCGCCGTACTGGCCCTCGATCAGGCAGGGCTCGGACGTCACGCCGGCTCCGAAGACCTCCCCGTCCCGCCAGGCGAAGCCGTTCGCGTCGTCGCGCCACCACAGCTGCATCCGGCCGTCGGTGCGGGCGGCGACGAGGTCCAGGTGGCGGCCGCGGGTCTGGATCAGGGCGGGGCCGTAGTGGGCGATGCCGGAGGCGAAGCGGCCGCCGTCGTTCCAGGTCCAGGGGGCGCCGTTGATCCGCCACCAGTGGTTCAGGCGGCCGTCGGCGGTCCGGACGACCACCTCGAAGTTGCCCGGCTTGCCGTAGTCGCTCTGGATGAACGCCGGGGTCGAGCCGACGGCCGCGTCGCCCGGCCCGAAGGCGCCGCCGTCGCGCCAGACGCCGGCGGACTGCTCGTAGTACCAGTGGCGCAGCCGGCCGCCGGTGGTCACGTGCAGGGACTCCATGTTCCGGTTGTAGGTGGTCCCGGTGAAGGCGGGCTGGCCGGAGGCGTCGTTGGCGAAGGTGCCGGCGCGGGCCCACGCGAAGGGGGCGTCGCCCTCGCGCCACCAGTGCTGGAGGCGGCCGGCCCCCGCGGTCGCGAGCAGCTCGAAGTTGCGGTGGGCGCGGCCGTTGCCGCTCTCGTAGACGTTGCCGGTGTGCAGGCGGCGCTTGCTCCACGGGTCGATGTTGGTGCCGCGCAGGCCGCACTTGGCCCAGTAGTCGATGTTGACCTCGCCGTAGGCGATCCGGCCGTAGCCGCCGACGTGGTAGCCCGTCCCCCAGGAGTTCTTGAACAGCCAGCAGCCGGCCGCGTCGTCGTAGCCGACGATCAACACGCAGTGCCCGCCGGCCAGTCGGTCGCTCGTACGGTGATAGACCCCGGCCCCGAGTCCGAAGAAGTCGTCGTAGACGTCGAAGCAGGCGGTGAGCGGGCCGACCGTGTCCAGCCAGACCTTCTGCTGCTCGACGTCGCCGAGGCGGACGTAGTCGCTGATCCGGACGGTGCGGCCCGAGCGGTCCCAGCTCGGTGTGTACTCGGCGCGCCAGGCGTCGCGGCGTGCGGCGGGCAGGCCGGCGGGCGGGGTGCTGTACGGCCAGCAGTCCGGGTCGGCGAGCCCGCCGTTGGTCTTGATCCAGTCCAGGGCCGTCTCGGGGTTCGACCCCTGCCCGCAGGTGAACCTCAGCCCGTCGTGCACGTCCCCCTCGGACCGCTCGGCCCATACGTCGTGCTCTATGCGGGCCATGGACTCCACCAGGCCGGCGGCGCCGAAGGCCCAGCAGGAACCGCACGGGTTCTGGTCCTTGACCTTGGTGATCCAGGGCCATCCCCAGCGGCTGCGCCAGTCCACGGCGACGGGCCGGGCCGCGGCCGACTTCACCCCGTCCAACACCCCGTCCAACACCCCGTCCAACAGCCCGTGCGCGGCCCTGCGCCGGGTCAGGTGCGGATTGGCGCTCTCCCGCCCGATGAGCGCCCGCAGGTCCACCTCCCGCACCGCCTCGGCGGGCGTCAGATTGGCCCCGGGCTCCAGGCCGAGCGAGGGCCGCGGCACGGGCTCCTCGTCGGCCAGGTGCTCGATGACCGACCACCGCGCCCCCTGCACCACGAGCTGCGCCCGCAGCTCCCCCACCGTCTGGACAGACTCCTCCGGCATCGCGGCCCCCCAGCTGCAACCGTGCGAATCCCAGCGCCCGAACCCGGGGAGCGTCTCCCTGCCACCGGCACCCGTCAAGGGGGCCCGCGCGGTCGCGCGGTGGCACGGGGGCGCGTGCGCTGCGGCTGTGCCGGGCCCGCAAAGCCCGGCTCCGCCGAGCCCACGCGGCGCGGGACCGGGGCCGATGAGCCCGGCTCCGCCGGGACCTGGGGCTCCGCCGAGCCCGCGCGACGCGGGAGCGGGACCACGAAGCCCGGCTCCGCCGGGACCTGGGGCTCCGCCGGGCCCGCGCGGCGCGGGAGCGGGACCACGAAGCCCGGCTCCGCCGGGCCCTGGGGCTCCGCCCCAGACCCCGCGCCTCAAACGCCGGCGGGGCTGGATTTGGCCCGGCTCAGCCCGCACGTGCGCGTAGCACCACCTTGCGCCCAAGCGGGGGCTGGATGTGGCCCGCCTCAGGCCGCACGTGCGCGTAGTACCAACTTCCGCCCAAGCGGGCCGGATGTGGCGCCGGCGGAGGCACATGCAGCCGCACGCAGGCAGAGGCCTCAGCCACATCCAGCCTCGCCGGCGTTTGAGGCGCGGGGGTGCGGGGGCAGAGCCCCCGGCAGCGGCGCCGCAGCCGGTCCGCGTCAGGGCAGGGGCAGCGGCACCGGGAGCGGCGGCAGCGGCAGACCCAGCCCGGTGAGCAGGGCGACCAACGCAGCGATCAGACTCGTGACGACGTCAGTCGCCTTGGCCTTGGCGTCGGTCGAGCAACCGCACGGCCCGGCGACCTTGACGAGGCCGTCGACCGCCGCCTTGAGCTTGTCGAGCGCATCGGTCGCCGCATCCATCCGCCGCGCGGAAACCGGCTCGGCCGATACGGGCTTGGCCGCCGGGGCCGACACCGGGAGCGGCACCGGCACCGGCACCGGCAGCGGCAGCGGCACCGGCGGCTTGACCGGCAGGTCCGGCGCCGGGACCGGCAGGTCCACGGGCGGCTTGACCGGCAGGTCCGGCGCCGGCACGGGCAACGGCAGCGCCGGCGCAGGCGGCAGGCTCTTCTTCAGCTCCGCGAGGGCCGCGTCGACCTTCTCCTTGAGGGCGGCCAGGTCCGCCTCCGGGATCTTGCCGTCGGGCGACTTGAGCACCGCGGCGAGCAGGTCGGTGACGGGCTTGAGGAGCCCGCCGAGGGCCCCCAGCGACTGGACCTGCGCGAGCAGCGCCTCGGCTCCGGGGACGGCCTTCCCGGCGACGGGGGCCGGCGGCCGCTCCGGGGCATTGGCGGCGCCCGCGAGGCCGGGGGACGCGGCCAGCAGGGACACACAGAGGGCGGCGGGGACGGTGTAGCGGATGAAGCGGCGCAACAGACTTCTCCTGTTCTGGGGACAACAGTGGCGACATGGGACGTGTCACCGTCCACTCACCGACACCCCGTCACCACCCGCAACCGCACCCCCACTTGCCCCGCTCGTGACGCGCCGCGGACACGCCGCGCAACCGGCGTACGCACCCCCCTGACCTGCACGGACACCATCACCCTCAGGCGATGGTCCGTCAGGCCCGTCAGGTCCGTCAGGTCCGTCAGGTCCGTCAGGTCCGTCAGGTCCGTCAGGTCCGTCAGGCCCTCCCACCGCCCGGCCGCGCCGGCAGCCAGTCCCGCGCCGGGTCGTACTCCAGCCAGCGCCGCTCGGCCGCCAGCCGCGCGCAGGCGTGCAGCAGCGCGTCGAGGCCGGCCGGCTCCTGCGCGGCGGGCCAGACAAGGGACCAGGCGTAGAGGGGAGTTGGCTCGACCAGCGGCACCGCGCGCACCCCCGCCCCGGAGGGCAGCGGAAGATCGGCGGGCAGGAGCGTGAAGTGGTCCGGGCGCTCCCGCAGGTGTGCGAGGAGCGGTGCGAGCCCCAGGTTGGGCCCGCTCTCGCGGGCGGTGACGCCGAACCGCTCGGCGAACCGGCTGAGGAAGCCGAGGCGGGCCGGGTCCGCCGGGTAGCGCAGCACGCTGTCGCGCAGCTCGGCGGGGCGCAGCGCGGCCGCGCCGGCGAGGGGGTGGCGGGCGCCGAGTACGACGTCCACGGGCTCCAGGCGGACCAGGTGGCGGGTGAGCCCCTCGGCGCCGTCGAGGACGTGCCCGAACCCCGCGTCGGCCTCGCCGCGCCGCAGGGCCTCGGCCACGGAGGGGAAGTCCCGCCCCGCGCCCGGTTCCAGGCCGGGCCCGGAGGTCGCGTCGGCGATGAGGGCGAGCGTGCGCATCGGGTCGTAGAGGTGGCCCCACACGTCGATCCGCAGCCGCGTCCGCCGCGCCGGGGCCACGGCGGCGACGGCGAGCCGCCCGGCCGCCAGGGCGCGGCGGCCCGGTACGAGGAAGGCCTCGCCGGCCCCGGTCAGGGTCACCGCGCGGCCGGTGCGCTCGAAGAGCCGTACGCCCAGGTGGTCCTCCAGCCGGGCGATGCGCTTGGAGAGGGCCTGCTGGCTGATGCCCAGCCGCGCGGCGGCCCGGCCGAAGTGCAGGGACCCGGCGGCCTCGGCGAACGCCCTGACCTGCCCGAGGTCCAGATCCAGTTCCAGATCCAGTTCCAGCTCCTCCATGGCCCTGACCATAGGCGACAACCGATGGTTGTCGATGCCCGCGGCAGGTTGTTGGACCGGCCGAACCCCGCCCCGTTCTCCTGGGCACAGCCAATGGACCAGCCAATGGACCACCCGCCCACCCGACCCGAGGAAACCGATGAGAGCGTTCGTACCGACCGGCCGGACCAGCCCCGGCGTCGTCCGCGAGGAGGTCCCGGAGCCCCGCCCCCGCCCCGACGAGGCGCTGGTCAAGGTGGAGGCGTACTCCGTCAACCGGGGCGAGACCTTCCAGCTGGAGGCCCCGGCCCCCGGCTGGCGCCCCGGCAAGGACGTCGCCGGCCTGGTCGTCCGGAGCGCCGCGGACGGCTCGGGCCCCGAGGTCGGCCGCCGCGTGGTCGGGCACCCGCCGGCCGCGGGCTGGGCGGAGTACGCGGCCGTCCCCACCGACGCCCTCGCCGTACTCCCCGACTCCCTGCCCGCCGTCCGGGCCGCCGCGCTCCCGCTGGCCGGCCTGACCGCGCTCCGGCTGCTGCGCACCGCCGGGCCGGTCGCCGGCCGCCGCATCCTGCTGACCGGCGCCTCCGGCGGGGTCGGGCACTACTTCACCGAGCTCGCGGCCGCCGCCGGCGCCGAGGTCACCGCCGTCACCGCCGCGCCGGAACGCGGGCACCGGCTCCTGGAGCTGGGGGCCGTCCAGGTGGTCCGGGACCCCGCCGACGCCGAAGGCGCGTACGCCCCGGACACCCCGGACACCCCGTACGCCCCGTACGCCCCGGACACCCCCTACGCCCCGTCCACCCCGTTCGACCTCGTCCTGGAGTCCACCGGCGGTACGGCCCTGCCCGCCGCGCTGGCCCGGCTGCGGCGCGGCGGCACGCTGATCTGGTTCGGCCAGGCCGGCCGCAAGCCCGTCACCCTGGACTTCTTCGACTTCTTCAAGGGGCCCGAGTCGGCCACCCTGCGCCACTTCCACTACGCGGACTCCGACACCCCGTACGGCGAGGACCTCGCCACCCTCGTACGGCTGGTCGCGTCGGGCCGCCTGCACCCGGAGATCGGCCGCGTCGCCGACTGGGCGGAGACCGACGCCACCCTCACCGACCTGCGCGAACGCCGCATCCGAGGCAACGCCGTCCTCACCCTCTCCTGACTCCCTGGCGCTCCTGACTCCCTGGCTCTCCTGACTCTTCTGAAAGGGGCCCTCCGTGTCCTTCCTCGACCTGCCCGGAATCACCCCGCAGTTCGTCGCCATGAACCGCTCCCGGACCGGCGGCGCCGGCCTCGACCCCTTCGAGTACGAGCGCGTCACCGGCCCCCTCACCTCCCTCCACGACTGGCCCGCCGCCTTCCGCGAGGCCGGCCTGCGCCACCACCGGAACGCCGAGACGTACGAGCGCGCCGGCCGGGTGCGCTCCGCCGGCGAGGCCTACCGCCACGCCTCGCGCTGGTTCCACTGCGCGGGCCTGCTCCCCCACCCCGACCGTGCGCTCGCCGCACGGACGGCGGCCGAGGCGGACGCGGCGATGGACCGGGCCATGGCCCTGCTGGAGCCGGATTCCGTACGGCTGAAGGGCCCGTCCTTCACGGGCAGGCTCCGCCTCCCGGCCGGCGCCGGGGACCGCCCGCCGTCGCCGGTGGTCGTGATCGTCCCGGGGCTGGACTCCTCGAAGGAGGAGTTCCACGACCTCGCCGACGCCCTGTTGGCCCGCGGTACGGCCGTCTTCGCGATGGACGGCCCCGGGCAGGGCGCCCTGGCGGCCCGCACCACCGTCCGGGCGGACTACCACCGGGTCCTGACCGAGGCCGTGGACGCCCTGGAGTCCCGCGCCGAGGTCGGCGCGATCGGCGTCATCGGCCTGAGCCTGGGCGGCTACTACGCCGCCCTCGGCGCCGCCCACGAGCCCCGCATCCGGGCCGCCGCCACGGTGAGCGGCCCCCACCGCCTGCTCTGGGACGAGCTCCCGCCCTTCGTCACCGAAACCCTCGCCCAGCGCGCCGGCTCCCCGGAGGCCGCCCACCGCTTCACGGCCTCCGTGGACCTGCGCGAGACCGCCTCCCGCATCCCCTGCCCGCTCCTCGTGGTCGACGGCGGCCAGGACATCGTCCCGGGTGCGGAGAACGGCGAACTCCTCGCGCGCGACGCCCCGCACGGCGAGTACCACCTGGTCCCGTACGGCGACCACCTCCTGGGCAACGCCCGCCCCGCCTGGCTCCCGTCCACGGCGGACTGGCTGACCGCCCGCCTTGCGTAGCCGCCCGGGAACGGTCAGCCGTCGGCGGCGGGCTTGCCGAACTCCTCGATCAGCACGGGATACTGCTCCCCGCCGTGCCCGGCGGCGATCGCGCGGTCCGCCATCGCCTTGAAGAGCCGGGGCAGTTCGGCGTTGACGCCCACCGCCTCGCTCTCCTCGATCAGGTGCGCCATCGCCCGCGCGTCGGTCTCCAGGGCCGCCACCTCGGCCGGGAAGGAGCCCCTGTCGATCTGCAGGGCGTAGCCGGGCAGCCAGTCGGCCACCCCGGCCGCCATCTCCTGCGCGAACGGCGCAAAGGTCGAGGCATCGACACCGGCCGTCCTGAGCAGGGCCGTGCCCTGGAGCCAGGCGTTCAGGACGCTCCACATCATGGCGAGACCGGCCACGTCGTACAGGGACGCCAGCCCGTGGTCCGCACCGAGATAGGTGACGGTCCCCAGCACGTCGAGCGTCGCCCGATGCTCCTCGAAGTCCGCCGGCGGCCCGCTGTGCAGGAGGATCGCGTCGGCGGTGCCGATCGTCGACGGGATGCCCATGATGGCGCCGTCCAGGTAACGGGCGCCGCGCTGCTCGGCCCACCGGGCGGTTTCCCGGGCCTGGGCCGAGTCGCCCGAGGTCAGGTTGATCAGCATCGTGCCGTCGAGCTCGACGTCGCTCGCGCCGAGCAGCTCGTGCACGGCCTGGTAGTCGGTGACGCAGACGATCGCCAAGGACCCCGCCTTGAGCGCGTCGCCCACCGTCGGCGCCAGCCGGGCGCCCTCGGCCACCAGCTGGTCGGCCTTGGAGGCCGTACGGTTCCACACGGTTGTCGGATGCCCGGCCTTCAGGAACGTGCCGGCGAGCGCCCGGCCCATCAAGCCGAGTCCGATGACTGTTACGGGAGTTAAGGGAGTTACGGGTGCAACGAGTTCGTCGTTCATGGCAGCATCGTCAACGTTGATACCGGTCTGAAGGTCAAGAGGGGTTTCGATGCGCATCGGAGAACTGAGCCGCCGCACGGGCGTCCACACCCATCAGCTGCGCTACTACGAGGCCCAGGGCCTCCTGGAGGCCGACCGCCACCCGAACGGGTACCGCGCGTACGACGAGACCGCCGTGCTGCGCGTGAAGCAGATCCGGCACCTGCTCGGCGCCGGCCTGTCCTCCGAGGACATCGCGTACCTGCTGCCCTGCGCGGTGGGCGAGACCCCGGTCCTGCTCGGCTGCCCCGAACTGCTGGCCGCGATGCGGTCACGCCTTCAGCGCCTCGACGACCAGATGGACCGGCTCGCCCAGTCCCGCGCCGCCCTCGCCGAGTACGTCGACGCGGCCGAACGCATGAGCCGGCAGTCCTATCCCCCCTTCGAAACCCCCACCCGGGAACCCGTCCCGGCCTGACCAGGCCTAGAGCTTGTAGACGGGCTCGTACGCCGCCACCTGGTCCGGAGTGACCTCCTCGACGGCGAGGTCGCGTTAGGTGCAAGGCGCCGCCCTAGAACAGCTGAGCCTGTTCACCGCGTACAGCACGGACCAGCAGCGTGCCGGTGGTCCGCTTGTCCGTCTCCGAGGCAGGGAGGACGGTAGCGGTCACCTTGGGGAAGCCGTACTCCTTGAGGAGCAAAGACCAGATGTCGGGCTCGAAGTCCCACCGCTTCACGATGGCAGGGTCTTCGTCCGGGCCCTTGGGGATGTACGAGGCCTGACAGCCGTAGCAGCCTTCGACAGGGGGCCGCTGGGAGAAAGCGAACACCCCGCCTGGCTTGAGGTTCGCGTGCACGATCGGCAACAAGAGACCGGGGTCGGTGAACCAGGCAGCGCCGAAGACGCTGTAGATCGCGTCGAAGACCGTGAAGGTCTCCCCGAGGTAGTTCAGGGCGTCGCCCTGGTGCAGTGCCATCCCGTCCACGTCGGGCCACCGCTCCCGTGCCTTCGCGAGTTGCTTCGGGGAGAGGTCGATACCTCCGGCCTTCATGCCGATGGTGGCGAGGTGGGCTGCGTTCCCGCCGGAACCGCACCCGAGGTCGAGCACGCTGTCACCCGGCTTCAACGCCAGCACTTCTGCCCCGGGACCGTGGTCGGCGTACTGAGTCCAGTTGAACCACGTGGTCTCGCCCCGGGCGTTTGTCGGGCGCCTCTGGGGCTTGCTGTGCGCGTACTCGTCCCAGGCCGCGCTACGGGTGTCAGACACTTCGCTTCCCTTCTCGTTCACGCGCGCAGCCGCCCGGCATGGGGAGCCGGGCGGCTGGCCGGCTGATGTGCGGTGTTACTTCTTCCCGCCTACGGGGCTGTCGGTACAACCAGCGTGGCACTGCGAGCAGTCCGCCGCGCCCTCGTTGGGCCAGAACTCGGCATCGACGGTGAACCCGGCCGCGCGGATCGAGTCCGTCGTCACGGCCATGGCGGCGCGTCCGCCCTCGGGGTCCGTGCCGTCCTCGTCCTCGTCGGGGACGTGGTGGATGTAGTCCACGCCGAGGGCCCGCGAGAAGGCGACGTAGGGCAGTGTCCGCTGGACGAAGGCGTGCCAGAACACGTCCACGCGGAGCGAGGGCGTCAGCGGCTCCTCGGTGCGGGTGCTGGTGGCCAGGAAGGCCGCCATCTGGTTGACGCCTCGCTCACCGAGGTGGTCGGTGAGGTCGGGCCAGGTCTTGCGCACGTCCTTGATGAGCTGGGCCCGAAGCTCGGGACTGATGAGGTTCTGCACCTCGGTCGGGCTGTACTGCGTGATCGTCACGTCTGTGCCTTCCTGGTCAAGGGGCGACCGTGGTCGGTCCCTGCGGATGGTGCGTGATCGTTCTGCGGCCACCCCTCAACCGTTAAGGGGTGGGGACTGTGATCCGGTGTGCCTCGCCGTCCCCTCGCCGTGTCGTTCCCTGTTGTGCGCCGATGGTCCCTCTCGGGACCAGGTCGGAGCGACGACGGAAGGGGCGTCGTCGGGGCGTCACTCGGAGGGGCGTCATTGACACCCCCGAGGGCGTCAATTGGGTGTCATTGGAAGGCTGTTCGGTCTAGCTTTGACGTCATGACGACGACCGCCGTGGTGCCGAATGATGTGCTGCGGGCCGTGCGTATCGGCCTACGTATGAGCCAAGACGACTTTGCCAAGGCCATCCGCCGGGCAGGGCAAGAACTGGGAGACCCGAACGAGGCCTCGAAGCGTCTGGTACAGCGCTGGGAGTCCGGTACGAGCAAGACACCCCGGGGTGTGTACGCGAGGGCGTTAGAGCGGGTCACGGGGCGTCCGGTGGAGGCCCTGGGGTTCTCTCTGCCTGTACCGATGGCGAGAGTCCACACAGACGGGTCAGGAGGGCATGACATGGACGCAGGAGCAGGCGGAGTCACCTCCGCCGTTGTAGGTGCGCAGACGGCCACACAAACGGCCGACGAGACCTTCTCGGGGGTGTGGCTCAGCCGGTACGAGTTCTACTCGTCCAGCCGTGCTGAGACGTACGAGGGCAAGCACTACGTGGTGATCGTTCAGCACGGGAACCGGCTGACCGCTCAGAGCCTGCCCGGGGCCAGCAGCAACCCGGACAGCCCACTCACGCTGGATCTCACCGTTGACCGGAACGTGGTCACAGGGTCGTGGGTCGAGCAGACGGCATCGGACGGCTACTACAACGGCGCCAGGTACCACGGAGCGATCCAGCTCTTGGTCGAGCCTACCGGCAGACGCATGGCCGGGAAGTGGGTCGGGTTCGGAAAAGACTTTGACGTGAACACGGGGCCGTGGGAGCTGCGGCTAGTGGATCGGTCCACGTCGAAGGCTGCGCTTGAGCAGTACAGCCGCGCCCCTGAATAGTCGCCCGAATGCAGAGTGGCCACCGCCGAAGCGGGGCCCACTCCGCATGTAAGGAGGGGATCAGACGGCGAGCGCCTGCTTGGCCTCGGCGAGGGAGGGGTTCGTCATGATCGGCTCGGCGCCCTGGGGGGGTGCACCCGGGCCGCCAGTACATGACCACCTCGGTCATCGGGTCACCCCGATGAACGCCGCCCAGGCGGTGGCGGTGACCCTGATGACCGGCCCGGCCGTCTGCTTGCTGTCCCGCAGGGCGACGACACCGGGCACGTTGGTCGCCACCTCGACGCACTCGCCGCTGGAGGCACTGTGGCTGGATTTCACGAACCGGAACTGTGTCATGCCTGGAGCCCTTTGCGGATGCCGTCGATCAAGTTGATGGAGTCGAGGGGAGCCAGGCTCAGCCGTGATGTGCGGTCGAAGTACCGCCGGTAGACAGCACTTTCCTGTGCGCTCTCGACCCACACAGTAGATCCGATGACGTCCATGTGGACGACGTCCATCGCCTCCGCCTCCGCGAAGGAGATCAGGCTGAAGGGGCCCACGATGCACGGATGCCCACCGGCGCGGAACGGCAGCACCTGCACATGGACATTGGGGAGTTCGGCCAGCTCCTGGAGGTGTTCCAGCTGGGCGCCCATCACTGCGGGACCACCGATCTCCTGGCGCAGCGCGCCCTCCCAGACGACGGCATGCACCTGGAGCGGCGTCTCGCTCCACAACCGGTGCTGGCGCTTCATCCGCACCGCCACGACGCGTTCGATGTCGTCCGGGTCCTGCCAGTACTCGTCGCTCACGGCCAGGGCGCGGGCATAGTCGGCGGTCTGGAGCAGGCCGGGGACCAGGGAGAGCTGCCAGGTGCGGACGCGGGAGGCCACGTCCTCCATCGCGATGTACTCGGCCATCCCGCCCGCGTCCGGCGAGTTCTGCCACCATCCCTTGGCCTTGCGCCGCTCGCGGTCGAGCTTGGCCAGCCGTAGCAGGCCGTCCACAAAGGGCTCGTCCGACTGCCCGTACAGCTTGCACAGGGCCACGACGTCCGGATCGCGGAACGGGACCCAGCCGCGCTCCATCTTGGCGACCTTCGCCGCGGTAGCGCTCAGCACCTGGGCCGCTTGGGGCTGGGTCAGGCCCGCCGCGTCGCGCAAGCGGAGCAGCTCACCGCCCAGTCGGCGCGCCAGCACTGTGGACACCCGGTTGTCCGTGGGCACTTGGGCCACCTCCTCGTACCTGGCGCAGTCTTCCGCGCCCGGCCTCGGCCGCACAACCACCCCATGGGGATAGATTTCCCCGGAAGAGCTTGCACCCTCGGTGCACACACCCCTACGGTCGGTGACGAACTGCTCACCGCGCAGCGTCAGTTGGCGGAAGTGCACCGGGCTGCCCACACGGCACCGGCATGCCACCGCCCACACAGGAGGTGCACCGGTCATGGACAGGTACGACGTACGGAACTACCCGCCCCGGCAGGACTCGGTGGCGGCGGCTCGGCGGCGGGCCGCGTGGCTGGCGGTGGCGTGGGGGCAGCCCGAGATGGCGACGGACGTGGCCCTGGTGACCAGCGAGCTCACCACCAATGCCGTGCTGCACGGGTCCGTCGCGGACCGGTACGTACGGGTCGAGCTGCGGCTCACGGGAGCACTGCTCCGGATCGAGGTCACCGACCCGAAAGGAGAGCGGCGGCCCGAGCCGCGGAGGGCCGCCGACGACGAGCAGTACGGGCGGGGGCTCCAGATCGTCGGCGCGCTCGCCCAGCGGTGGGGGGCCTCGGAGCGGGTCGTCGGGAAGACCGTATGGGCCGAGCTGGCCGGCCGGGGGCCCCGTTAGGCTGATCCGCATGCATGGCTGGATCGCGCCGAGCGCCATTGAGCGGGAGCTGTACGAGACCAAGGCAAACGGCGACTGGGCCGGGTACCTCGATGCCCTCGCGCGCGCCGAGCTGTTCATGCCCCAGCCCCGCGCCCTGGTCGACGCCGAGCCGCAGCACGCCCGGTTCCTGCCGACCCCGGACGGCAGGAGCCTCGCCGTCTACACCCGCGGCATGCTCCCGGCGCCCACCCCCGACACCGTCTACCACCGCCAGAGCCTCGCCTGGTTCGCGAACGCCTGGGACCACCGGGACCCCGCCTACCTCGCCGTGAATCCCGGCAGCCCCGCCGAGGCCTACCTCAGCACCACCCCCGCCGACCGCGCCCGCTGGCGCGCGCACTGGGACGCCGTCACCACCTGGGGCCTGGCCCCCGGCGCCGTGCACGCCCTGCACACCGGCGGGCCCCTGCACGGCCCGGTGGCCCACGGGCTCGCGATCGGGGCGCACCTCGCCGTCGGCAACGGCGAGTTCTGGAACGCCCTCGCCTACCACGGCAGCGGCTACACCCGCGAGCGCGACCGCCTCCGCAAGATGTGGGACATCACCGACACCGCGGGCTGGCTCGACGTGCTCCAGCGCATGCTGAACACCGAGATCGTCAGCCCCGTATGGGAGTTCGCCCTGCGCGTGCGCCGGATCCTCGCCTCCGACTTCGCCGGCCCGGTGGACGTGGAGCACTGGCGGCACGCCGCCGAGACCACCCTGCGCCGCAGCGCCGAGCGGTCCGCCGAACCGCAGCTCACCCCCGACGGGGTCACCGTCGCGCGGCCGCGCCCCACCGCCGAGGTCGAGGGCGAGATCGCCGGTGTGCAGCGGCTCATCGGCCGCATCGCCCGCTACGAGCAGCGCTTCCGGGCCGACGGGCTGCTCGCCGCGGGGGGCTACGTGCGCTCGGTCGAGGCCTGGGACCTCGGGCGGGCCTCCCAGATGGCCCGGTGGGGGCTCGGCACCCGGTACGGGACCCTGGAGGACGCCGAGCGCGCCGTCCTGCGCGCGAGCGAGGCCGCACGCGGCACGTACCGCTCGTGGGAGGACTTCTCCGCCGGGTACCTGCTCGCGCGGTGCCTGCACTTCGACGAGGAGGAGTTCGGCGAGTGGTACGACACCTCGCTCTCCACCCACCTGGCGCTGACGACCGACCCGGGCAGCCCCTGGCTCAACATCCCCTGGACGACGTGATGGCGACGTGACGGCGACGTGACGAAGACGGGTCGCGGCGGGCCCGTTCCGGGCGGCCTTCGCCTCCGGCAACTAGCCTGACCCGTATGACTGTTGAGCTGAACGACACCGTACGAGGGCTCCTCGACGCCCCGCACCCCGCCGTCCTCTCCACCCTCAACCCCGATGGCAGTCCGCAGAGTTCCGTCGTCTGGGTGACCCGCGAAGGCGGAGACCTGCTGATCTCCACCGAGCAGGGCCGCCGCAAAGAGCGCAACATCGTCCGGGACGGGCGGGTCGGCCTGACCGTCTTCGACCTGGCCAACCCCTTCCTCTACGCCGAGATCCGCGGCACCGCCACCGTCGCCGAGGACGCCGGGCGGGCGGTCGCCGTCCGCATCGCCGAGGAGTACCAGGGCCCGGGCGCCGGCAAGGAGTACGCCGACGCCCCGCCCGAGCAGGTCCGCGTGGTCGTCCGCATCACCCCGACCAGGATCCTGGGCAACGCCGCCGCCCGCTAGGCAGGGACGACAGCCGGAAGCCCCGGCCCCCGCGGTGTGCGGGGACCGGGGCTCCGTGGTTCCATCGGCTCCGGCTAGCCCTGGGTGAAGTACCCGAGCAGGTCGGTGATCACGTGGGTGGATCCGCCCCACGGGCCGTTGTAGATGCTGAGCTTGCCGTCCTTGACCGGGGTCGTGACGTGGTTCGGGACGGTCAGACCCGGCAGCGTGTTCAGGCTGCTGGCCTCCGGCCGGGCCGACCCGTAGCCGTAGGCGGTGAGGTAACCCGCACCCGCGCTCTCGGTCGCCGTCAGGTTCAGCACCGCGCCCACCGCGTCGGCCGGCACGCCGGACACGGTCGCGGTGGCGCCCGCGGCGACCTTGCCCGTCAGACGGGTGTCACCGAGGCGCTTCGGCGCGACCGGCGTGTAGAGGGCCTTGCCGTCCTGCCCGTAGTAGCCGACCGCGTCCACGATCAGGTGCGCGGAACCGGAGTGGTTGTACAGGGTGATCGTCCCGTTCGGGCCGACCGGCACGATCGCCTGGTTCGACTTGGCCTTGCCCGGCTCCGGGTTCAGGTTCGACACCTCGGGCCGCTTCGCCGGGTCCGGGTAGGCGGCCACGAACGAGTTCGACGTGGCGTCCGTGCTCGTCAGGTTCACCGCGACGGCCTTGGCGTCCGCCGGGATCCCGGCCACGCCCGCGACCTTGACCGTACGGGTCGTGCCGCCGGCCACCGCGCCGCCCGTGGTACGGGTGTCGACGAGCCGGCTCGGGGCGACCGGGCTGAACTTCTGGCCCGCGTTGGGCTGGTAGTAGCCCACGAAGTCCACGATCACGTCGGCCTGGCCGGCGTTGAGGTAGAGCCACACGTTGCCGTAGTCGTCGACGGGGGCGGTCACCGTGTTGGACACGGTCGCGCCCGCGCGGGCGTTGAGGTTCGAGGTCGTCGGCCGGTCCTCGCCCGTCGCCGACACGCCGAGGAAGGCCTCCTGGGTGACGTTGGTGAGGGTCACGTTGATGACCGCCACCGACATGCCGCCCGAGCCGTTGGGCCCGTGGTGGGCGACCGGCATGCGGACGCCCTTGGGCACCCCGGCCTTCATCGGACCGCCGTAGTTGCGGCTGTCCTCCACGCGGAAGGGCGTGACGGCCGTGTAGCCGGCCTTCGCGTACTCCACCCGCACGGTCTGGGTCTTCGTGGACGTGCCGCCCTTGACGTCGATGAGCTTGACCGTCACCTGGTGGTCGCCCGGCTTGTTGTAGGTGTGCTTGACGGGGGCCAGACCGTCGAAGGTCTCGTAGTAGCCCTCTCCCCAGTTCACCTCGGTGCGCTGCACCGGCCACGGCATCGCCGAGGACGAGGCGTCGAAGGAGTAGGTCAGCGGGGCGACGTGCGTCTCAATGTCGTTCGCGGCCGGCAGGACCTGCGTGGCGGTGAAGGCCGTAGTGAGCGGACCGGCCGTGCTCACCGTGGTCGACTGCTGGGCCGAGACCTTCTTGCCGATGCCGCTGACGGCCGTCACCTTGATGACGTACTCGCCCGGCTTGGCGTAGACGTGCTTGGCGAGAGCTTCGCCGCCCGGCTGGGTGACGACCGGGGGCGTCCCGTCTCCGAAGTCGAAGTGATAGCTCATCGTCGTGGGCCAGTTGCTGTCGGAGGAGGCCTTCGCCACCACCTCGGTTCCGGCCGGCGCGTAGGTCGGGTCGACCGAGACGGTGGCGAAGTCCAGGTTGTCCTGGAGCTCGTCGGCGCCGCGGTCGAGGTACCCGCCGTTCTTCCCGGTGTTGGGAACGAGCGGGTCGTCGACCCTCGGGTCACCGCTGAAGTCGGTGGGCAGTACGCCCGGCGCCGTCGCGTCGGCGGAGTCGACGCGCGGGGAGCCTTCCCCCGCGGCCGCGTCCGCCGCCGACGCGACCAGGATGTCGTGCGCGCCCTGGCCGGTGGCGGCCCGGAAGGCCGGCAGGTCCTTGTACGTGGTGCCGGACCAGCTGTAGGGCACCGGAGCGATGTTGGGGTTGCCGGCGACCAGGTTGTAGTCGGCGAGGGTGCCCGCGGTGGCGCTCTGCGACACCAGGAGGGCGTTGCGCGGATCGCCGGACGTGCAGCTGGAGCCCTGGTCACCGGTGATGAACACGTTGTTGAACGCGCCGGAGGCGGTCGAGCCCCCGCCGAGCGAGACGGTCGCCCCGCAGTACCCGTAGAGCGTGTTGTTGGTGATGACGGTGCCGGGCGCGTCCACCGCGGCGACCGCCGGCCCGAAGGGGCCGTTGATCGAGTTGTTGCTGAGCACGGTGTTCCGCGAGCCGCCGTCGACCAGAACCCCGGTCACGGCGCTCCGGGTGACGCGCACGTCCGTGCTTCCCTCGCCGACCACGAGGGCATTGAGCTTGGGGTTCCTGATGAAGGACCGGTCCAGCTCCACGTCGGAGGAGCCCTTGACCTGGACGCCACCGCCGGTGCTCAGCCCGCGGAACAGCACGTGGGAGGCACCGCTGATGGTCACGCCCTTGCCGACGGGCAGCCCCACATAGGCCGGGCCCTCGGCGTCGGCGACGAAGCTGATCGGCTTTCCCGGTTCGCCGGAGCGGTCGATGGTGACGGCCTCGTTGTACGCCTTGCCCGGCCTGATCCGCACCGTCTGGCCCGGGGCCACGACCTTCGCGGCGGCCGAGATCGTGCAGAAGGGGACCGCCTGCGTGCCGGCCCCGGTGTCGGAGCAGTTGGAGCCGGTCTGGTTGTTGACGTAGAGGTTGGTCGGGGTCTCGGCGGCAGCGGCGGCCGGAGCACCGAGAACGGTGACGAGACCTGCGGTCAGCAGGACCGTCGTGCGAGTGGGACGCACCAGAAGGGTTTCCTTCGTGAAGAGAGGACGTGAAGTCACGAAGGACACAGCGGCGCCGCACGACTGGTAAACGTCCTGTTCCCCCAGCGACAGTCGGGCGCACGCGACCCCCCGCGCACTCTTTTTATCATCCACTGGCCGAAAGTCGATGTCACCCCTGTTTACCCACGGGACCTACGGGACCTACGGGGCCTACCGGACCTATGGGATCCCCCGGGGCCTACGGGAGTCCGGGCCGGACCGCCGTCCAGGCGTCGACCGCCCCCGCCAGCGGGTCGGCGTCCGCGAGGTAGGGCCGTACGGAGGCGATGGCGCCGATCAGGCTCTTGATCCGGCGCAGGTGCAGGATCCGGGGATGCGGGAGCTCGCGCCAGGTACGGGCCTCCGCCGCGGCCCGGGACGGGGTCAGGTCGATCACGCCCAGCACCTCCCGGCACAAGGCGGCCGGGTCGCCGCCCCGCTCGGGGCCGAAGGTCCGGATCAGGTAGCTGCGGGCGTGGGCCAGCTCGGCCCACCAGGCCGGCTCGGAGGTGCCCTCCGCCGCCGCGCAGCGGTGGGTCGCGGCCACCGCCACCCGGCCCCAGCGCAGGCGGATCGCGTCCGGCAGCCCGTCGTCCTGCATCCGTCCGACGGCCAGGACGCGCAGGGTCCGCGGATGCGGCTCGTCCGCCAGCGGCGGATCGGTGGCCAGCCAGTCCTCCAGCTCCTGCAGGGAGTGCCCGTCGGGCGGTACGGAGGTCAGCACCTGGCCGCGGGAGAGCAGGGCGACCACGGCGCCCGAGAGGTGGACCTTCGCCACGTGCCCGGCGTCGAAGAAGCCGACGCTGCGCCCGTAGCGCTCGATGCGGCGCAGCCAGAGCCGCAGCTCCCCGGCCGCGTAGACCTGCCCGGCCCGCGCCACCCCGCCGATGCACCGCACCACGCACACGCCGCCCGTGCCGTCGGCCTCCTCTACGGAGTACACCTGCAATTCGGCGATGGACACCCGCGCCCCCCTGTTCCGCTGTTCCCCTTGTCCCCGGCCTCGGGCGGGAGGCTACCGCCCCGCGGCCGCGCTCACAGCGAGCCCTGGAGGTAGACACGGGTCCGGACGACCGCGGAAGCAGCGGCCGAGAACGAGATCGAGCGGGTCTCACTGTTCGCCGAAACCCACCGCACACCGGCCTCACTTGCCTCGCCGACGCGCACCACACGCTCCGCGGAGTCCGGATGCTCGGCGGCGATGCCCGCCATCCTCAGCTCCTCCACCCCGGTGAACAGGACGAAGAAGACGAAGGTGTTGTAGCGGCTCGCGGCCCACTGCGGATCCGGGTGGTCGGGGAGGTGCGAGGTCTCGAAGCCGAGGGTGACCGAGGTGTCCCGCTCGTCCACGTGGACGGAGTACAGCGGGCAGGAGGACAGGTCGGGCGGGACGTCGTAGAGGGCGGCGATTTCCGGCCAGGAGGACGGGCTCATCTCACAGCCGCTCGTAGAAGGGGTTGGCGTACGTCGGCGGCACGGTCGGGTACAGCCTGCCGTCCAGCCGGCCGGCGAAGTGGTGCGGGCCGCCGTCACCGCCGTCCGGGTCCCGCGTGAACACGCTGAACTTGCCCACCAGCACCGACGCGTTCGCCGTGAACGAGACCCCGGTCCCCGGCGCTTCGACGCGGACGGCCAGCCGGTGTGCGGGCAGCTCGGTCAGCACGACGTCCGCCGTCACCGGCGGCCGCCAGCCCTCCATCACGAAGTCGGCCACGTGCGAGAACGCGACCTGGCACTGCATCGTGTCCCCCGGCCCGCCCTCCCACCGGTCGGGGAACCCCGGCAGATCGAGCCTCAGCGTGACCGCCGATCCCCAGCCGTCCAGGTGCACCGACCGCAGCCGTACGCCCGTCAGCTCGGGCACCTCGTCGTAGTGGGGCGCGAGGGCCGGCCCGTTGGCGATGAACTCCTCCCAGGGCCGGGTCATCATTCCTCCCCGGGCTCCAGGACGAGGCGGATCTCCGTCACTTCGTAGCCGGCGCGGTCGAAGGCGGCCGCCATCGGGACGTTGACGGTGTCCGTGGTCGCGGTGATGCGCTCGGCGCCCGCGGCCGCCTGGAAGCGGGTGATCTCGCCGAGGATCGCGTCGATCAGGCCCTTGCCGCGCTGCTCCGGTACGACGCCCAGGTAGCCGACGTTGCGGTGGTACGGGGTCGCGGAGGGGATGGCCATGCCGGCGAGGGTGCCGTCGGGGAGGTGGGCCAGGCGCCACCAGGAGCGCTCGCCGGGGCAGTCGTTGTAGAACTCGAAGTCCTCGCGGGCCAGCTGCTCGGCGTCCATCGTGCGCAGTTCGCCGATGGTGGTCAGGTCGAGGCTGCCGTGGGACAGCCGGACGAAGGCGTCGAGGAACTCCTCGTCCGTGCCGTCCCGGAAGACGAGGCGCCCGGTGGGCTCCGGGTTCCCGGCGGCCGGGGTCCACTCGTAGCGCAGGCGCTCGATCTCCCGGGTCAGCCCGGTCCCGTACGCCGCCTGCCGGCGCCAGCCGACGGCCGCGGCCAGCTCCGCGTCGGCCTGCCATCCGCGGGGCAGGGAGAGGTTGTAGAGCGGGAGCGCCCCGAAGGCGGCGTGTCCGGCGGCGAGGAGCCCGGCGGCCAGGGCGGCCGGGTCGGCCACGGTGGACCGCACTTGGAGGCAGTCGAGCGCGATGGGCCGCTCGCTGTCGGCGCGACCCCACCACAGGGCGCGGGCCAGCACCTCCCCGTCCTCGTCCTCGGCGAACCAGATCCACTCGGGCCGGAACCGGTTCCCGGCGAGCTCCTCCCGGATCTTCTCGGCGGTCAGGGCGGGGACGGGGCCGTCGGCCGGGTAGGCGACGGCACGGTCGGTGTCGGCGGGGTCTGCGGTGGCAGCGCGAAAGAGCATCCGGCGATGATCACACGCCCGCCCCGCACCGACCAGGCCTTTTCCCACGGCCGACGGATCACCTCGGCGCCAGGTGCCCGGCCTCCGCCGCGCCTGCGGTCCCGCTCATTCGCCCTGCCCCTCTGATGGCCGGTCGCCTCTCAGCCGCCGGGCGATGTCGATGTCGTTCCGGAGCGCGCTGAGACGGGGAAACGGCTCGCGGGTGGCGTCCAGCACGCAGACGTGGAGCTTGTCGCCGGCGCGCGGCGGCGCCACGTCCTCGTCCCACCAGGACGGGTGCTTCGCCTGGTCGACGAATCCGAACGCGCCGCCGGATCCGTCGACTTCCACCTTCGCGCCCACGGTGGCGACCGCGACGACCGTCACGTCGAGTTCGTGGTGATCGCGGAACCTCATGGGGCCCTCCAAGGCTTCGGTCAGCCGTTTCCGCTGCGGCCGCAGACGGCCCATCCGCCGCCTAGAGCGTGTACGGATACAGCTCGATGCCCGGTGTCACGAACGTGATCCGCTCCCCCGCCGACGGAACCCCATCGGCCTCCCAGTCGACCAGGACGATGTCCGACGCCAGCCGGAGCGCCACGACACCGTCCTCGTCCACCGAGTCCACCACGGCGCACACCGTCGTGTCGGCCGGCGGATCACCCGCCAGGACGTCCGGTGAATCCGCGGGCTGCCAGGCCGTCACCGGCTCCGGGATGTCGATCTCCACGTGCGAGGAGCCGTCGGGGGGCAGCTCCCCGTGCCACAGGCCCCACGCCCGCCCCGCGGATCCGGTGAAGGTCACGCTGCCGGGACTACCCGGAATCTCGCGGATGTCGACGATGTGCACGGGCCTCACTTCAATCCGAGCGGGACGCGAACCATGGTGTTGTCCACGACCCACGTGTTCGACGGCGAGATGAAGGTCCAGGTCTCCATGTGGAAGTGGAACCTCGTGGGCTTTCCTCCCATCTCGTGGGGGCCCAGCCTAATGCTGCGGGTCCCGTCGGCGGAGACGAGCCGGTCGGGGTCCGGGAGCCCGGTCCGCGGATGGACGTTCGTGTACGGTCCCTCGCCCAGGAAGTCCTCCCAGGCGTCCATCGCCTCGTGCGGCTTCAGCGGCTTGGGCGCCTTGACCTCAGGGGTGTTGACGACCGTTTCCTGCGGCGGATACGGCGCCAGCCCCAGTGGATCCGCCCACTGATGAGGGTTGGCGACGTAGGTGACCGGGTTCGGCGCGGGCTCCAGACCCAGGGGGTCCGGGGAGATGTAGCGGGCCGTTTCCGGATCGTAGGCACGAAACACGTTGTGGTGCAGGCCCGATTCGGGGTCGTAGTACTGCCCCGGGAAGCGGAGGGGCGTGTAGGCCGATGCGTCCCGGTTCCAGGTGGTGCTGCCCCAGAGCGTGGACCGGGTCCGCCACGCGATCCCGCCCTGCTCGTCGACGAGCTCCGTGGGGGTGCCGATCAGGTCCGTGACGATCGCGAAGAACCGCTCGTCGACCACGTCCTGGGCGTCGGTGAGGACCCGCTCGGTCTGGGTGAGGGGCCGCAGACCCAGGTGGTCCCAGGTGGTCGCCACGCCGTGCGGAGCGCCTTCCCCGGCCGTCCGGGTGACCTGCTCGCACAGGACGGTGCCGTCCCACGCGAACAGGGTCCGTTCGACGACGGCCTCGCCATCGCCGCCCAGCCGTTCCTTGGCCGTCCGACGGCCCAGGGCGTCGTACGTGTAGCGCCAGCGCGTCCCGTCGGGCGTGGTCACCGCGGTCAGCCGGTCCTCCGCGTCCCACTCGTAGCGCCAGGTGTCGGGCTTGCGCGAGAGCCGGGCCCGCTGTCGCAGCACGACGCGGCCGAGGCCGTCGTACTCGTAGCGCATCCTGCCCGCCGTGAGCAGCCGCGTGCCCATGTACGCGCGCGGGCCGGCGGCTTCCCGGCCGCCCGGATGCTCGGCGGGCCAGGACGCGGACGTCTGGTTCCCCGCGGCGTCGTAGGAGTAGTCCTCGCTCCAGCGCTCACCGTGGACCGCCGTCACTCGTCCCGACGGGTCGAGGCTGAACTCCCGCCTGCCGGAGAACAGGTCGCTGACGTCGGCCAGGGAGCCGTCCGCACGGTAGGTGTAGCTGCGGTTCTGCAGGGTGCGCCGGTCGAGGCCGGCCACGTGCTGGCCCGTGAACCGGCCCGCGACGTCCCAGGTGCTCGTCAGGGTCACCATGTCGCCGACGACGCGGGTCAGCTCGCGGCCCGCGGCGTCGTGCGTGAAGTCGATCGTGTGGCCGGCCGTCATCAGGGCCGCGCCCCGGCCCGCGGCGTCGTAGGTCCATGTGGACACCACGCCGGTCGGTGTGCGCCGGCCGTCGCGCCGGCCCGCCCCGTCGTACGTGTACGCGAGCGTGCGTCCGTCGACGGTCTCCGAAAGGAGCCGGCCCGTCCGGTCGCGCAGCCGGGTCAGGACCGAGCCCTCTCGCTCCGCCCTGGCCAGCTCGTCGAAGACGTCGTACTCGTAGGTGACGACCACGCCCGCCGTGTCCTTGCGGATCACCTGCCCCAGCGGATTGTGCTCGTACGTGGTCCGCCGGCCGAGGGCGTCCTCACGCGTCACGACCCGCCCCGCGTCGTCGTACCCGTAGACGAGCGTGCGGCCGTCGAAATCGGTCTCCTCGACGAGCCGGCCCGCCGGATCGTATTGGTAGGACCAGCGCATTCCCTGCGGATTCCGGATCCCGGTCACCTGAAGTTGCGCGTCGTACGTGTACTCGTACCGTGCCCCGCAGGCGTCCGTCTGCGCGGCGAGCAGGTCGAAGTGCGTGTACTCGAAGCGAGCGGTCACGGTGCCGGAACCGTCGGTCTGGGTCAGGCGGTTGCCTTCGCCGTCGTAAGTCCAGGCCTGCTCGGAGCCGTCCGGCCCGATGCGGCGGAGCAGCCTTCCCTCCGTGGACCAGTGGGCGCGGGTGACGGCGCCGAGTGGGTCGGTGACCGCGGTGGTCCGACCGAAGGCGTCGTGCTCGTAGGCGGTCGTGGCGCCCAGCGGGTCGGTGACCGCGACGGGCAGCCCGGCCGCGTCCGTGCGGAGCCGGGTCACCCCGCCCAGCGGGTCGGTGACGGAGGTGAGGTGGCCGCGCGCGTCGTAGGTGAAGCGGGTGACGGACCGGTCGGCCCCGGTGAGCGAGGTGCGGTTTCCGCGCTCGTCGAAGGTCTGCCGCACGACCGCGCCGTCCGGGGTGACCACCTTCACGGGGCGGCCCAGCTCGTTGTACTCCGCCCTGGCCTCCCGGCCGTCCGGCCGGATCACCGAAACGAGCCGGCCCTCGTCGTCGTAAGCGGTGCGGGTGGTGTGGCCCAGCGGGTCGGTACGCGCGATCTGCCGGCCGTGGCCGTCGTAGGCGTAGTGGGTGACCGCGCCCAGCGGGTCCGTCTCGGCCGCGACCCGGTACCGCTCGTCGATCAGGTAGCGGCGGGTGTGCCCGGCGGCGGTGGTCATGCGGGTCACGCGGTGGCGCGTTGCCGGATCGACCTCGTCGTAGCGGAAGGTGAGGCCGATGTGCCCCGCCTCGCCGGCCTCGGCGACACAACGGTTCTGCTCGTCGTACGCGTAGTCGTAGCGGCTGCCGTTGGTGTCGGTCCAGGAGGTGATCCGGGCCCGGTCGTCGTAGGTCAGCCGCAGTGGCAGCCCTGAGGAGTTGGTGATCTTCGTCAGGTTTCCGTCGGTGTAGCCGTACGCCAGGACGCGCGGGCCGCCGGTCAGGTGGAGGCCCGTGACGCGGCCTTCGGCGGTCTCGAAGCGCAGGTGGTACCCGCCCGAGTGGGCGATGCCCAGCGGGATCCCCGCGGGGTCGTACTCGAAGGTGATGAAGTTGCCGTTCCGGTCGTCCAGCCGGGCGATCGGCGCGACGCCGTCGCCCTCGCCGTCCCACTCCGGCGCCGGCGCGAAACGACGCACGTGGCCGGTCGCCGGGTCGGTCAGCGTCCAGTCGCCGTCCGGTGTGCGCTCCAGTGGGAGGCGCGGCCCGGAGCGGGAGGAGGGGAGGACGGGAACACCGGGTGCGGGGTGCGGGTAGCCGACGAGCAGGCCGTCCTCCGTGACCAGGACGACGCCTTCGGCGTCGATCTCCAGGTGCTGGTCGATGGTGGAGGACCAGGACGGACCGAACCAGCGGCCGGCCGTGTAACCGGAGTCCGCACGGCGTGTGAAGACGAGCGGAAGGACGCCCGGGAGGGCCACGTCCGTCTGCGGCAGGTACATCCGGCCGGTGGCCAGGTCCACGGGGTCCGTGTGCTTGCTGGGCTTCTCGGGGTCCGGGCGCCCGGACTGGTGCGGGCCGTCCGCGTCCAGGCCCCTGCGGCCCGGGCCGGTCGGGATGTCGTCCGCGAGCTTCGCGACCGAGGCGCCCTTCTTCAGGGCGCCCAGGCCCTTCGTGCCGATCAGCTCCGGGATGAGCTTGCCGATGCCCTCGGACGGGTCCTTCATGAACTCGCCCAGCATCTGCTTGCCCGCGCCCATGGGGTCGTTGACCGCCACCGCCAGGCCCGCGACCGTCGAGTTGAGGCTGGTGAGGTACTCGGCCGGGTGCGTGAGGTTGTACGGGTCCATCGGGTTGACCGAGCGGACGAAGTTCGCCAGGCCCGCGGTGCCCTTGATGACACCGCCCGCCAGGTGCGTCTTGGCGATCTCCAGGTAGTCCATGCCGTCGGAGAGCTGCTCGGCGTACGAGGGCTTCGGCGGGGCCGCGTCGCGGGCCGCGCGGACCGCCGTACGGGCGGTCTCCGCGACCTCGTTGCGCTGCTTGCGGGCGGTTTCCAGCTTGTCCTGGGCGGCCTTGGCCAGCGGGACGCCGGGGTCGGAGAAGTCCTCGGACGGGCGGGGCGGCAGCGGGTCCTTGTGCGCCTTCGCCGCGTCGTTGTACTCGTTGACCAGCTTGTTGTGGGCGTTGCGGGCGTCCGTCGAGACCTTCTTGGCCTTGTTGTACTCCTCCAGGGCCTCCTTGGCCTGGCCCTGCGCCCACTCCACGGTCTCCGCGAAGCGGCCCATCGCGTCGGCGGCCTTGCCGAAGGCCTCGGCGGCGTTGAACCAGCGCGGCGGCTCCTTCGCTATGGCCTCGCGGAAGGCGTCCGCCGACTTGCCCTTCAGGCCGTCGCCCTCCAGCCCCTTGAGGCCCTTGCCGACCGTCTCGAAGGAGGACTTGAAGTCGTTCAGGTGCGACACCTGCGCACGGATCTTGGAAACGCTGCCGTAGACCAGCCTGTTCGGGTCCTCGGTCTGGCCGAGCTCCAGCTCCGCCACGTCCGCGCCGAGCTGGTTGGCGGCCGAGCGGCTCTTGTCGCGGATCCAGTCGCCCGCGTCGTCGAGGCCGACCTCCTCCGCCAGGTCGGCCGTCTTGTCGCCGGCCCACTCGATCGCGTCGCCGACCTTCTCGGTCGCGTCCTCGGCCAGATCCTCCACCGAGTCCGGTACGAAATCCCGCCAGCCCATCAGTGACCGTCCCCGTTCGCCTGGTCCAGGAGGTCCTTCAGCGAGCCGATCTTCCCGCTGGAGGTCAGCTTGTCGCCCGTGTCGGACCAGGTCTGCTTGATGTCCTGCCGGCCCTTCTCGAAGGACTCCGCGCTGTAGTCCGGCTTGTAGACGTCGGCCCGGAAGATGTCGTCCCAGTCCTTCTTCTCGATGTCGTCCTCGCTCGCGTGCGGGTTGCCGTACGCGGAGTTGACCGCGACCTTGAAGGCGCCCTGGAGGTACTGGTCCTCCTCCCACACCGTGCCCGCCGCGATCCCGAGGGACCCGGCCAGCGTGCTGGCGTTCTGCACCAGGCTGCGCACGCCCCACTCCCAGCGCTCGCAGAAGTCCTCGAAGTCGGTGGCCAGACCCATGTGCCCGGCCTCCATGCCGGTCATGGACAGCTCCTCGAACCCGGAGCCCATCGAGGCGCCGCCCGCGTCCCCACCCGCTTCGCGGAGCTCGGCGATGGCCTTGCGCAGACCGTCCTGGATGTTCTTGACCGCTGTCGGGGAGACCTCCAGGTCCCCGTTGCCGGCCATCAGGCGGCGTCCACGGCACTGGCGTCGGGGACGATGCCCACGACCGGCGGGAAGAGCATCGAGCCGTCCTCGTCCGCGACGTCCACGGCCACCCCGGTCGGGTCCTCGGTCTCGGGGATCACCTCGTCGAGGAGCCGGGCCCCGAGGATCGCGAGGAACTCCCACTCCCGGTGGGCCGCGCCGCGCACCTGCGCGAAGCGGGCCAGGGCCGCCTCGTCCGTGAACGCGTAGATCCAGCGGACTCCGCCCTGCCGGCCCGACATCAGGCCGCCCTCGGCCCCGTCGGGAAGCGGTACGAGCAGCACCGCTCGGCGGAATTCACCCAGCAAACGGCCCGAATGCCCCGATCCGCCGCGCATGGCGGTGATTTCCTCGGCCAGTCCCATCACGTGCCCCCGTTTCCGGGAGCACTCGGCAGCCCCCGATTCGCACACGTTACTAAGGGAAGGGGCCGGCGTGCAGACCCCGTACACCCGATCCACGACCGATGGCCGGCCTCCTCGGGGGAGACCGGCCATCGGGGACGTGCCGTACGGACCCGCGTAACGCTACGACCAGGTGACGAGGCGGCGCGGGTGTTCCAGGACCGCCGCGATGTCGGCCAGGAAGCGGGAGCCGAGCTCGCCGTCGATGAGCCGGTGGTCGAACGACAGGGCCAGGGTGGTGACCTGACGCGGCTTCACCTTGCCCTTGTGGACCCACGGCTGGAGCTTGATCGCGCCGACCGCGAGGATCGCGGACTCGCCGGGGTTCAGGATGGGCGTACCGGTGTCGACGCCGAAGACGCCGACGTTGGTGATGGTGATGGTGCCGTTCTGCATGTCGGCCGGGGAGGTCTTGCCGTCGCGGGCCGTGGCGACCAGGTCGGACAGGGCCGTCGACAGCTCGCCGAGCGTCTTGGCGTGGGCGTCCTTGATGTTCGGGACGATCAGGCCGCGGGGGGTGGCCGCCGCGATGCCCAGGTTGACGTAGTGCTTGAGCACGATCTCCTGGGCCGCCTCGTCCCAGGACGCGTTGACGTCCGGGTTGCGGCGGATCGCGACCAGGACGGCCTTGGCGATGAGGAGCAGCGGGTTGATCCGCAGGCCCGCGAGGTCCGGGTCTTCCTTGAGCTCCTGGACCAGCTTCATCGTCCGGGTCACGTCGAGCGTGATGAACTCGGTGACGTGCGGAGCGGTGAAGGCGGAGCCGACCATGGCCTGGGCGGTGACCTTGCGGACGCCCTTGACCGGGATACGGGTCTCCCGCGCGGACGCGGGTACGGACACCGCCGGGGCCACGGCCTGGACGGCCGGGGCCGGAGCCGGGGCCGGGGCCGTGGTGCCGGCGACGGCCTGCGGGGCGATGGCCGCGGCGGCCGCCGCGTGGACGTCCTCGCGGGTCACGACGCCGCCGTCGCCGGTGGGCACCACCGAGGACAGGTCGATCCCGAGGTCCTTGGCCAGCTTGCGCACCGGCGGCTTGGCCAGGGGCCGCTCGCCGGCCGGCTGCGCCGGGACGGCGGCCGGGGCGGGAGCCGCGGCAGGAGCCGCCGGGGCGGCCGGAGCAGCCGGGGCCACCGGGGCGGCCGCCGGAGCGCTGCCGTTCTGCGCGGGCTGGCCCGCCGCCGCCTTGCGCGGGCGGCGCTTGGTGGAGGCGGTGGAGACGCCGTAGCCGACGAGCACGGGCTGGCGGGCCGCGGGCGCCGCCTCCTCCGCCTCGGCGGCCGGGGCCGCCTCCTGCACCGGGGCCTCGGCCGCGGCGCCGGCCTCCGTCTGCACCGAGATGATCACCTGGCCGACGTCGACCGTGGTGCCCTCCTCGAAGAGGAGCGCGTGCACGACCCCGTCGAAGGGGATCGGCAGCTCGACGGCGGCCTTGGCCGTCTCGACCTCGCAGACGACCTGGCCGTCGGTGACCGTGTCACCCGGCTGGACGTACCACTTGAGGATCTCGGCCTCGGTGAGGCCCTCGCCCACGTCGGGCATCTTGAATTCGCGGATCGTCATGAACGTGGCTCCTCAGTACGCCAGCGAGCGGTCGACGGCGTCGAGCACCCTGTCCAGGCCCGGCAGGTACTCGTCCTCCAGGCGGGCCGGCGGATACGGGGCGTGGAAACCGCCCACGCGCAGCACCGGCGCCTCCAGGTGGTAGAAGCACCGCTCCGTGATGCGAGCGGCGATCTCGGAGCCCATGCCGAGGAACACCGGGGCCTCGTGGACGACCACGAGCCGGCGGGTCTTCTCCACGGAGACCTGCAGCCCGTCGAAGTCGACCGGGGACATCGAGCGCAGGTCGACGACCTCCACCGACTTGCCCTCCTCGGCCGCCGCGGCCGCCGCCTCCAGGCAGACCTTCACCATCGGGCCGTAGGCCGCCAGGGTGATGTCGGAGCCCTCGCGCGCCACGCGCGCCTTGTGCAGCTCGTAGGGGATGGCCTCGACGTCGACCTCGCCCTTGTCCCAGTAGCGCCGCTTCGGCTCGAAGAAGATCACCGGGTCGTCGCTGAGGATCGCCTGCTGGAGCATCCAGTACGCGTCGCTCGCGTTGGACGGGGAGACCACCTTGAGGCCCGGCACGTGCGCGAAGAGCGCCTCCGGGGACTCGCTGTGGTGCTCGACCGCGCCGATGCCGCCCGCGTACGGGATGCGCACGACGACCGGCATCTTGACCTTGCCCAGGGCGCGCGCGTGCATCTTCGCGAGCTGCGTGACGATCTGGTCGTACGCGGGGAAGACGAACCCGTCGAACTGGATCTCCACGACCGGCCGGTAGCCGCGCAGCGCGAGGCCGATGGCCGTGCCGACGATGCCCGACTCGGCGAGCGGGGTGTCGATGACCCGCTCCTCGCCGAAGTCCTTCTGCAGGCCGTCGGTGATCCGGAAGACACCGCCCAGCTTGCCCACGTCCTCGCCCATGATCAGGACCTTGGGGTCCGTCTCCAGGGCCTTGCGCAGCGACTCGTTGAGCGCCTTCGCGATAGACATCTTCTCGATGGCCATGGTGGTCACTCCCCACCCTCGAAGGACGCGAGGTAGGCGGCGAACTGCGCGCGCTCCTCGTCGACGAGCGCGTGCCCGTCCGCGTAGACGTTCTCGAAGATCGCCATGGTGTCCGGGTCGGGCATGGAGCGCACGGCCTCGCGGACCCGCTTGCCCATGGCCTCGCTCTCGGCCTCCAGCTCGGCGAAGAAGGCCTCGTCGGCGCCGCCGGTGGCGAGCAGGTGGGCCTTCAGGCGCAGGATCGGGTCCTTGGCCTCCCAGGCCGCCGTCTCCTCGTCCCGCCGGTACTTCGTCGGGTCGTCGGAGGTGGTGTGCGCGCCCATCCGGTACGTGAACGCCTCGACCAGGGTCGGGCCCTCGCCGCGGCGGGCCCGGTCCAGGGCCCAGCGGGTCACGGCCAGGCAGGCCAGGACGTCGTTGCCGTCGACGCGGACGCCCGGGAAGCCGAAGCCCTGCGCGCGCTGGTAGAGCGGCACGCGCATCTGGCGCTCGGTCGGCTCGGAGATCGCCCACTGGTTGTTCTGGCAGAAGAACACCACGGGGGAGTTGTAGACGGCCGAGAAGGTGAAGGCCTCGGCCACGTCGCCCTGGCTGGACGCGCCGTCGCCGAAGTAGGCGATGACCGCGGAGTCGGCGCCGTCCTTGGCCACACCCATCGCGTAGCCGGTCGCGTGGAGCGTCTGCGAGCCGATGACGATCGTGTACAGGTGGAAGTTGTTGGTGTTCGGGTCCCAGCCGCCGTGGTTCACACCGCGGAACATCCCGAGCAGGTTGGTCGGGTCGACGCCACGACACCAGGCCACACCGTGCTCACGGTAGGTCGGGAAGACGTAGTCGTCGTCGTTGAGGGCCCGGCCGGAGCCGATCTGCGCGGCCTCCTGGCCGAGGAGCGAGGCCCACAGGCCCAGCTCGCCCTGGCGCTGGAGGGCGGTCGCCTCGCCGTCGAAGCGGCGGGTCATGACCATGTCGCGGTACAGCCCGCGCAGGTCCTCGGTGGTGATGTCGGCGACGAAGGGGGCGAATTCCGCGTTGTCCGCGTTGTCTACCCGGACCCCTTCGGGCGTCAGCAGCTGTACGAGCTGAGGTTCTGCGTTCTGCGTCTGCGCGGTGGCAGCGGTGGGCTTGGCGGCGTTTGCCGCGCCTGCCGCCCGCTTGGTGCCGCTGCTGCGTCGCGGCTTGCGCGCGGCAGTGCTCTCCACGGTCACGTGTGCTCCTCCGTCGGTCCGGCACCCGGGTTCTCCGGGGTCCAGTGCGGCTCACCTGACTCTGTACCCGCGCACGGGGTGGGTGCGCGCTGCGTACGGATTCAGGCGTGACAGGTGCCCCGGCGAGTGCCCTGCGCAATGCACGTTACCCAGTGCGCCGCATTACTGCGAAACCCCGTTTGACCTGCGATTTTGCTTGGATATCCAAGTAAATCCGCGGAAGCGGGAACAACCACTGGTCACAGCCTTGCAGGGGGCCGGAACACCGGCACGTTATCCCGGGTAACTCCGGCAGGGAAGGGGTGAGTGTGTGAAACTGACACCGTGCGCGAAAACGGAAAAATCAAGGTATTCCTCCTGGACGACCACGAAGTGGTACGCCGGGGCGTCTACGAGCTGCTGTCGGTCGAGGAGGACATCGAGATCGTCGGCGAAGCCGGTACGGCCGCCGACGCACTGGTCCGCATCCCCGCCACCCGCCCCGACGTCGCCGTCCTCGACGTCCGCCTGCCGGACGGCAGCGGAGTGGAGGTCTGCCGCGAGGTCCGCTCCCAGAACGAGGACATCAAGTGCCTGATGCTGACCTCGTTCGCCGACGACGAGGCGCTGTTCGACGCGATCATGGCCGGCGCCTCGGGGTACGTGCTCAAGGCGATCCGCGGCAATGAGCTGCTCAACGCGGTACGGGACGTGGCGGCCGGCAAGTCGCTGCTGGACCCGGTGGCCACCGCGCGGGTCCTGGAGCGGCTGCGCGACGGCAAGGGCGGCAAGGGCGACGACCGCCTGTCCAACCTGACCGACCAGGAGCGGAAGATCCTCGACCTGATCGGCGAGGGCCTGACCAACCGGGTCATCGGCGAGCGGCTGCACCTGGCCGAGAAGACGATCAAGAACTACGTCTCCAGCCTGCTCTCGAAGCTGGGCATGGAGCGGCGCTCCCAGGCGGCCGCCTACGTGGCCCGCCTCCAGGCGGAGAAGCGCGCCTGACCCACCGGCCGATGAACCGATGACACCGATGACGCCGGTGACACACCGTGACGCCCCGTGGCCGAACGATTCCACGGGGCGCGGTGTTTCATTCGGGACCAACGTCCCCGATCATCGGGGCGGGCTCCTCTTTCCCGGCAGCGTGTCGCTACCGGACAGTGGACGACATGTCCCCAGAGGAACTCGACGCCATCGAACTGCTCCGCCGGGTGCCGTACGGCCGGGTGGCCACGAGCATGCGCGCGCTGCCCTTCCTCGCCCTCGCCCGCCACATCGTGGTGGACGGCAAGGTCGTGCTGAGAATGCACGCCGGCTTCGGCTACCACCAGGCCTGCAACGGCAGCGTGGTGGCCTACGGGGCCGACAACTTCAATTCCCGGGACGCCCGGATCTGGTCCGTCCAGTTCACCGGAACCGCACAGATCGTCGAACCGACCACCGCCGAACTGGAACTCTTCGGCCCCGGTCCGCATTTCGTGGACGGCGCGGTCTTCGACCCCGTCTACATGCGGATCGAACCCCAGTTCATCACCGTGCATTCCCTCGCGGGAAATCCCGACCGGCAGTACCAGCACGCGCTCTGACCAGGCATTACCCGCCTGCGTATACGGGAAGGGGCCCGGCGGAATCAATTCCGCCGGGCCCCTTCCCGTAGGTCACTCTCCGTAAGTCACCGTCCGACGACGATGTCTCCGGCGCCCGGCTCCCCGGTCTTCGTCGCAGGCGGCGACGGCGGGAGGGACTTTGTCGGCGTCGGCGACGTGGACTTCGACGCGGACGCCGAGGCGGAAGCGGAAGGCGAGGTCGACTCGGACTCCGAGGCGGAGGCCGACGGGCTGAAGCTCTGCGACCTGCTGCGGGTCGCCGTCGGCGGGGTGAAGGTGGGGCTCTCGTCATGGGTCGACGGGGAAGACGAGGGCTGCGGGGAGGCCGAAGCGCTCGGCTGGCCGCTGGAGCTGGTGATGGGGGCCGCCGGGCCCTCCTTCTTCTCCTTGCCGCCCACGCCGTTGACCGCCGCGTAGGCCACGCCCACCGCGACCGCGACGATCGCGAGCATCGCGAACAGCCACACCTTCCAGCGGCTCCCGCCCCGGTCCTCGTAGCCGTCGTAACCGCCGCCGCGCCCGCCCGGGCCCTGGCCGCCCCCGCCGGGGAAGGCCGAGCCGTCGTCCGGGTTCAGCGGCGGCACCATCGGCTGCTGGAACTGGGAGGTCGTCGCGTGCACGGGGTGCTGCCGCTGCCCGCCGGTCCCGCCGATGGGCATGGCCGTCGTGGCGGCCGCACCGCCGCGGCCGTGCGGCAGGGCCATGGTGACCGGGCCTGTGTTCCAGGTGCCGGTGTTCGGCCCCTGGTCGTGCAGCATCTGGAGCGCGTACTGGACCAGCCCGCGCATCTCCTCGGCGCTCTGGAACCGGTCGTCCGGGTCCTTGGCGAGCGACCGCATGACCAGGCCGTCGAGCTCCTGCGGGATGTGGTGGCCCTCCGGCAGCTGCGAGGGCGGCACCGGGGCGTCCTGGACGTGCTGGTAGACCACCGACAGCGGGGTCTCACCCGTGAACGGGGGCCGCAGCGCGAGCAGTTCGTACAGCAGGCAGCCGGTCGCGTACAGGTCGGAGCGGTGGTCCACGGCCTTGCCGAGGGCCTGTTCGGGCGACAGGTACTGCGGGGTGCCCATGACCATGCCGGTCTGAGTCATCGTCGACTGCGCGCCGTGCAGGGCGCGGGCGATGCCGAAGTCCATCACCTTCACCGCACCGGTGTCGGTGATGATGACGTTCGCCGGCTTGATGTCGCGGTGCACGATGCCGTGCTGGTGCGAGTACGCGAGCGCTTCGAGGACGCCCGAGGTGATGATGAGCGCCTGCTCGGGCCCGGGGGCCTCGGCGCTGATCAGCAGGTCCCGGATGGTGCGGCCCTCGACGAGCTCCATCACGATGTAGGGGACGGTGTTCGGGCCGACCTTGTCCTCGCCGGAGTCGTACACGGCGACGACCGCATGGTGGTTGAGGCCCGCGACCGACTGCGCCTCACGCGTGAAGCGGGCCTTGGACACCGGGTCCTCGGCCAGGTCCGCGCGCAGCAGCTTCACGGCCACGGTGCGGCCCAGCCGTACGTCCTCGGCGGCGAAGACCTCGGCCATGCCGCCTCGGCCCAGCCGGTGGGTCAGCCGGTAACGGCCGTCTCCGACCAGGCCGCCGGCCCCCCAGTGCGAAGGGTCCTCGGCCATCCCGGCGCCGCCTGCCTCGGGTTCGGGTGCCATCAGTCCTCGCCGTCGTCTCTCTTGGCCGCCGCTCAGCGGTAGGTCTTCTGCTTGGTGCTCCGACGAACGCTACAGCCTCGGAACAGGTCGCCGTTCGGACATGGGCGCCCCGTGCACGTGTGGTCACGGAACGGGCACCTGGCTTGACGTGTGCTTGCCCTCCGGCAGACTGGGCGCGACATACGCAGCTCGAGGGGAAGCAACAGTCATGAGCCAGGACGGCACTCAGGGCCGGTACGCAGGCGGTTCCCTGGCCCGCGGCCGTTACCAGCTAAGGGATTTGCTCGGCGAGGGCGGCATGGCCGCGGTGTACCTCGCGTACGACACGGCGCTCGACCGCCAGGTCGCGATCAAAACCCTGCACACCGAGCTGGGCCGCGAACAGTCCTTCCGCGAGCGCTTCCGGCGCGAAGCCCAGGCTGTAGCCAAACTGTCGCACACCAACATCGTCTCCGTGTTCGATACGGGCGAGGACGAGTTCGACGGCGCCGTCATGCCGTACATCGTGATGGAGTACGTGGAGGGGCAGCCGCTCGGCTCCGTGCTCCAGGCGGACATCGCGCAGTACGGCGCGATGCCGGCGGACAGGGCGCTGAAGGTCACGGCCGATGTGCTCGCCGCGCTGGAGACCAGCCACGAGATGGGGCTCGTCCACCGCGACATCAAGCCCGGCAACGTGATGATGACCAAGCGCGGCGTGGTCAAGGTCATGGACTTCGGCATCGCCCGCGCCATGCAGTCCGGCGTCACCTCGATGACGCAGACCGGCATGGTCGTCGGCACCCCGCAGTACCTGTCGCCCGAGCAGGCGCTGGGCCGCGGGGTCGACGCCCGCTCCGACCTGTACTCCGTCGGCATCATGCTCTTCCAGCTGCTGACCGGGCGGATCCCCTTCGACGCCGACTCGCCGCTGGCCATCGCGTACGCGCACGTGCAGGAGGAGCCGGTGGCCCCCTCCTCCGTCAACCGGTCGCTGACCCCGGCGATGGACGCGCTGGTGGCGCGGGCCCTGAAGAAGAACCCGAACGAGCGCTTCCCCACGGCCGCGGCGATGGCCGACGAGGTCGCGCGCGTGATGTCCTCCGGGCAGACCGGGGCTCCGGTCATCGTCCAGGGCGCCCCGACGGGCGGCAGCGGCGCGGGGGTGTCCTCGGCCGTGTTCCCGCCGGTCGACTCCGGCTTCCAGGCGCCGCCGCAGTCGGTGCAGCAGCCGTACCAGTCCCCGTACGCGCCGACCCCGGCCCCGCAGCCCCAGCAGCACGCGCAGGGCGGCTACGCCTACCCGCAGACGCCCGCGCCCTTTTCCGCGCACACGCCCGCGCCGGTACCGCAGCAGCAGTACGCGCCGCAGACCCCGCCGCCGTACACGATCTCCCCGGCGGCCCAGGCGGGCCAGGGCGGTCCGGCCGGGGGCGGCGGCAAGAAGAACACGCCGGTGATCGTGGGCGCCATCGTGGTGGCCCTGCTGGCCGTGGGCGGGCTGATCGCGGCGCTCAACATGGACGACGACAAGGGCACCCCCGAAGCGAACAACGCGAGCCCGGGTGCGTCGACGGCGGCGACCGGCACCGCCAAGGCCGGCTCCAAGGGCCCCGACCGGTCCCGCACGATCGACGCGGCCAAGTGCAAGGAGCCGTCGAAGCACTTCAGCGAGGCCGGCAAGTACACGGCGCCGGACCTGAAGTACAAGGACGTGATCTCCGTGAAGGCCTGCATCCAGGCCTCCGGCGGCAAGTACACGGTCGTCGAGAAGGACGAAGCCGTGTGGGGCAAGGACACCGTGCTGGAGCAGATCCCGAGGGCCGGCGACAAGATCGCGAAGGAAGGCACGGAGTACACGCTGACCGTGTCCACCGGCAACCCCGAGTAGGGGCCGGAGCCTCCGCACTGCGCCACACCGGCATCCCGGGCACCCCGTTGGGGCGCCCGGGATGCCGCTTTTGTCCCTTTGTGTAAATCTGAGCGGAACATCGTGGCTTCCCCCGGACTCGTCCGGGGGGACTCCCAGGGACGGAGGGGCGCCCCGTGACCCATGGCTTCCGCCCGCCGCGCTGGCTGGCCTGTGCCGCGCTGGCCGCCGCCGCGCTCGCCCCCGCCGCTTCCGCGTGCGCCGTGCCCCTCGCCCCGGCCCCCGGCGCCGCCCCGCCCGCCGCCGCCGCGCCACGTGCCGTCGTAGTGGACGATCCCGAGCTGGACCTGGCCGGCAGTGCCGCCGGGGTCGGGCGGGAACGGCCGGGGAGGCCAGCCGGCGAGGCCGCGAACCCGGAGATGCTGGTGGCCTCGCGCCCCCTGCCCGTACGCCCGCACACCGAGCCCCCGGCCCCGCTCCCGGTCACGCCCACCCCGCCCGAGGTGGTCACCGCACTCGGCACCGAGCCCAACGAGCGGGCCGCCGACCTGGCCGCGCACATACTGCCGCTGGGCACCGGATTCGCCCTGATGGGACTGGGGCTGGGCTACCTGGGCATGCGGCTGCGCCGGGGCCTGTGATCCCCCTCCGGTCCGGCGCCTCCTCCTTGCGGCCTACGCCCGTGGATGGTTGCCGAGCGTGAGCATACTGGGTATACATACTCAGTATGTCGATCCGTCACGGGCTACTCGCCCTGCTGGAACGGGGTCCTCGGTACGGCTCACAGCTGCGCACCGAGTTCGAATCCCGTACCGGCTCCACCTGGCCGCTCAACGTCGGGCAGGTGTACACGACCCTCGCCCGCCTGGAACGCGACGGCCTCGTCGCCCCCGACGGTGAGGACGCCGCCGGGCACACCCTCTACGCCATCACCGACGAGGGGCGCGCCGAACTGCGCGAGTGGTACGAGCGCCCCGTCGACCGCGCGAACCCGCCCCGCGACGAGCTGTCCATCAAGCTCGCCATGGCCGTCGGCGCCCCCGGCGTGGACATCCGCGCCGTCATCCAGGCCCAGCGGCACGCCACGATCAAGGCGATGCAGGACTACACCCGGCTCAAGGCCACCGCGCTCGCCGCGGTCGAGAGCGGGCAGTCCCGCGAACGCGACGACGTGGCCTGGCTGCTGGTTCTGGAACAGCTGATCTTCCAGACCGAAGCCGAGGCCCGCTGGCTCGACCACTGCGAGGCCCGGCTCGTACGGCTCTCCCTGCCGGCCGACCGGAGAGCCGCAGCGCCCGCACCGCCCCAGGCCGCAGACACCGACACCGGAGCCGGAGGCGAGACCGCCGACCCCGTCCCGACCACCGCCCCGGCCACCACCGCCCGAGCCCGTACCGCCCGCACGCGGCGGGGCTGAACCACCCTTCAGGGGGGAAACATCCATGCCTGACCAGCGCCACGCCCAGCAACCCGTACTCCAGTTGGACCAGCTCGTCCGCACCCACGGCAGCGGAGCCACCGAGGTGCACGCCCTGCGCGGCATCAACCTCTCCGTCTTCCCCGGCGAACTCGTCGCCGTCATGGGCCCGTCCGGCTCCGGCAAGTCCACGCTGCTCACCCTCGCCGGCGGCCTCGACACCCCCACCAGCGGCCGCGTCGTCGTCGAGGGCACCGACATCACCACGGCGAGCCGCAAGGAACTGGCCGCCCTGCGCCGCCGCAGCATCGGGTACGTCTTCCAGGACTACAACCTGATCCCGGCCCTCACCGCCGCCGAGAACGTGGCCCTGCCCATGGAGCTCGACGGCACCTCCGCCCGCAAGGGCCGCGCCGCCGCCCTCGCCGCGCTGGAGGAGATGGGCCTGAGGCAGCTCGCCGACCGGTTCCCCGACGAGATGTCCGGCGGCCAGCAGCAGCGCGTGGCCATCGCCCGCGCCCTCGTCGGCGACCGCCGCCTGGTCCTCGCCGACGAACCCACCGGCGCCCTCGACTCCGAGACCGGCGAATCCGTCCTCGCCCTGCTGCGCTCCCGCTGCGACGCCGGCGCGGCCGGGGTCCTCGTCACGCACGAGCCGCGCTTCGCCGCCTGGGCCGACCGCGTCGTCTTCCTGCGCGACGGCAGCGTGGTCGACGAGACCCTGCGCAGCCAGGCCGACTCCCTCCTCTCGGGGCAGGCGGCCGGCCAGTGATCTCCTGGTACCACTCCTGGGTCGCGGCCATCCGCATAGCCCGCCGCGACGCCTGGCGCTCCAAGGGCCGCAGCATCCTCGTCCTCGCGATGATCGCCCTGCCGATCGTCGGCGTGAGCGCCGCCGACCTGACGATGCGCAGCGCCCAGCTCTCCGCCGAGCAGGACCTCCAGCGCCGCATCGGCGCCTCCGACGCCGAGCTCAGCCTCTCCCGCATGAACGTCCCGATCCTGCAGAACCCCGAAGGCGACCGCTTCGCGCCGGTGGGCGGCTACGACTCGTACGTGCCGCCCCAGGAGGAGAACCCGGAACTGCTTGAGCAGTCGCTCCCGGCCGGCGCCCAGGTCCTCAAGGACAGCACCGGGCACACCAAACTGCGCACCACGCACGGGCTCCTCGACACCAACCTGCGCGAGATCGACACGCACAGCCCGCTGGTGAAGGGCCGGTTCACGCTCGACCGCGGCCGGCTGCCCGAGGCGGCCGGCGAGGTCATCGCCACGAACGCCTTCCTGAAGGAGTCCGGCTACTACGTCGGCTCCAGCGTCAACGCGCGCGGCACGGACCTCGAGTACAAGATCGTGGGCGCGTACGAACTGCCCAGCTCGCTCGGGAACGCACAGCTCATCGCCCAGCCGGGCACCCTGCTCACGCCGCTCGACAAGGCCCTGCAGGCCGCCGGGGTGCCCGGGGTGCGGGCCGAAGACAAGTACCTCGTGAAGGTCGCCGGCGGCGATGGTTTCACGTGGAACATGGTCAAGGAGGCCAACGCCAAGGGCGTGGTGGCCATCTCGCGCGCCGTCATCCTCCACAAGCCCGCCGACTCCGAAGTGCCGCTGTACGCGGAGGAGCCCAAGGAGCGGTTCGAGTCCGGCGACTCCACCCGCGCCGTCGAGATGGCCGTCCTGGCCACCGTCGTCGGTCTGGCCATGCTGGAGATCTGCCTGCTCGCCGGACCCGCCTTCGCGGTCGGCGCCCGGCGCTCGCGCCGCCAGCTCGGGCTCGTCGGCGCCAACGGCGGCGACCGGCGCCACATCCGGGCCATCGTGCTCTCCGGCGGCCTGGTCATCGGCGCCGCCGCCGCGGTCGTCGGCACCGTCCTCGGCATCGCCCTCACCCTCGGGCTGCGGCCGCTGCTGGAGCAGAAGCTCGGCCTGCGCTGGGGCGGCTTCGAACTGCGCCCGCTGGAGCTGGCCGCGATCGCCCTGCTCGCCGTGGTGACCGGCCTGCTGGCCGCCATCGTCCCCGCGGTCACCGCCTCGCGGCAGACCGTGCTCGCCTCGCTCACCGGGCGCCGCGGCATCCGCCGGGCCAACCGGGTGCTGCCCGTCATCGGCCTGCTCGCCGTCGCGGGCGGCGCCGCCATCGCCCTGTACGGGACGCTGTCCGAGACCGGCTCCCTGGTCGTCGCGGGCGGCAGCGCCATCGCCGAGCTCGGCATCGTCGCCCTCACCCCGGTCCTGGTCGGCCTCTTCGGGCGGATCGGGCGCTGGATGCCGCTGTCGCCGCGGCTCGCGCTGCGCGACGCCGTGCGCAACCGGGGGCGTACGGCTCCCGCCGTGGCCGCGGTCCTGGCCGCCGTGGCCGGTACCGTCGCGGTGGCGACGTACCAGCACAGCAAGGACATCCAGGCCCGTCACGAGTACGTCGCCGACCTGCCGCACCACGCCGGGATGATCGCCGTCGCCGACAACAGCTCCTACAAGGACGTGCCCGCCGTGCGCGAGGCCCTGGCCAAGGAGTTCTCGCTGTCCGTACGGGCCGACGTGGACCGCCTGGTGGTCGGCAAGCCGGGCTGCGACCCGTACTCGAACGCCAAGGGCTGCGGGCGCGCCGAGATCATCGTGCCCAAGGACCAGCGCTGCCCGCTCTACGAATCCAAGCACGGGCCCGCCGACTTCACGCCCGACCAGGCCAGGGAACTGCGCAAGGACTGGCGCTGTGCGGAGAGCCGGTGGGGGAACTTCGTGGAGAACGACGCGGTCGTCGCCGACGAGAAGCTGCTGACCGCGCTGGCCGTGACCGACCCCGGGGCGGTGGCCGCGCTGCAGTCGGGCAAGCCCGTCTCCTTCAACAAGCAGAACGTGAAGGACGGCAAGATCACCATCCGGATCATCACCGACCCGAACGCGGCCGAGAGCGCGCGCGGCGAGGGCGGGGAGACGCCGGGCGAGGACAAGGTCCTGCCCGTCTACCAGGTGCCGGAGGGCGTCAACGGCTGGGGCTTCAAGCTCGTCCTGCCCGCCGCGACGGCCAAGGCCGCCGGGCTGACGACGGCCCCCTACGGCTCGTACTTCGCGCTCGACGGTCTGCCGAGCAGTGAGCAGCGCCAGCGGCTGGACGGCGTCTTCGACACGATGGGCGTGGACGCCTCGGTCAAGATCGAGCAGGGCTACCAGCAGGAGAACAGCATCGAGGTGCTCGCCCTGACCCTCTTCGCCGGCCTGGTCACCATCGGCGCGGCCGGCATCGCCACCGGGCTCGCCCAGGCCGACGCCGAGGCCGACCTGAAGACGCTGGCGGCGGTCGGCGCTCCCCCGCGGGTCCGGCGGACGCTGAGCGGCTTCCAGTGCGGGGTGATCGCCCTGATGGGCGTGGTCCTGGGCTCGGCGGCCGGCATCCTGCCCGCGGTCGGACTGCGGCTCGTCCAGGCCCGCGAGATGGACCGGTTCCTCGATCGGGCCGTCGCGATGGGGTACGAGTCCGCGGGCGCCGAGCGCTACGTGCCGATCGCGGTGCCCTGGGAGACCCTCGGCGGGCTGCTGATCCTGGTCCCGCTGGGCGCGGCACTGCTGGCGGCCCTGGTCACCCGGTCCAGCGGGGCGCTGGCACGGCGGGCGGCCGGCTAAAGCGCCGATTGCTCCGCACGGGTCGATCCCGGTGCCCCCGTACAGGGTGGATCACGCCTGTACGGGGGCACACCGTGTGAGTACGACGGTGTGCGAGAGAATGACGGCATGGAGATGCCGAGGAGTGAACGGTCGCAGGACAGCCCCCCGCACGGCCTGATCGTGGGACAGGACGGGATGCCGGTCGGCGGCGCCGATGACGAGTCGCGCGAGGTCCCGGTGACGGAAATGGTCGAACAGCCCGCCAAGGTCATGCGGATCGGAAGCATGATCAAGCAACTCCTGGAAGAGGTACGTGCCGCGCCTCTCGACGAGGCGAGCCGGGTCCGGCTCAAGGACATCCATGCCGCCTCGGTGAAGGAGCTCGAGGACGGCCTGGCCCCGGAGCTCGTGGAGGAACTGGAGCGCCTGTCCCTGCCGTTCACGGAGGAGGCCATCCCCTCCGAAGCGGAACTGCGCATCGCCCAGGCGCAGTTGGTGGGATGGCTGGAAGGCCTCTTCCACGGCATCCAGACGGCCCTGTTCGCGCAGCAGATGGCGGCGCGGGCCCAGCTGGAGCAGATGCGCCGCGCACTCCCGCCCGGCGCCCCGCACGACGACGAGGACGGCGGACACGGCGCCGTCCGCTCGGGTCCCTACTTGTAGCCGGCCGTTTCGGCAGGATGAAGGCGGGCCCGGATCACGCCCAGCGTGATCCGGGCCCGCCTTCGTCGTGCGGGCGCGGCCACGGCTCTTGAAGGGGAACCGACGGAACGTGAAGACCTTGCAGCGCACCTTCCAATCGCTGGCGGTGCGCAACTTCAGGCTGTTCGTCCTCGGGCAGGTCCTGTCCGCCACCTGCACCTGGATGATGGTCATCGCCCAGGACTGGCTGGTGCTGGACCTTTCGGGGGACTCGGGCACGGCGCTGGGCGTGGTGACGGCGATGCAGTTCACGCCCGTCCTGCTGCTGACGCTGTACGGGGGACGGCTGGCGGACCGGTACGACAAGCGGTACCTGCTGATCCTCGCGAACCTGGCGGCGGCCGTCCTCGCGCTGGCGCTGGGGGTGTGGGTGCTGATCGGGGAGGTGCAGCTGTGGCACATCTGGCTGTTCGCGCTCGCCCTCGGCACCGTGAACTCCGTGGAGGCGCCCACCCGCATCTCCTTCGTGAGCGAGATGGTGGGCGCCGAACTGCTGCCCAACGCGTCCGCGATGAGCGCCGCGTACTTCAATGTCGCGCGGGTGGTGGGGCCGGCCCTCGCGGGCCTGCTCATCGCCCGCTTCGACGTCGGCCCGGTGGTGCTGGTCAACGCCGTCAGCTACCTGGCGACCGTGGTCAGCGTGGTGATGATGCGGCCGGCGGAACTCCACCGGGCGGCCGCGCGGCCGCGCCGGGCCCGGGTGGTCGACGGGCTGCGCTACATCCGCCGGCGCCCCGACATCATGCTGCCGATGGCCCTGGTGGGCGTGCTCGGCCTGGTCGGCTACACCTTCCAGCTCACCCTGCCGCTGCTGGCCAAGACGGAGTTCCACACGGACTCGACCGCCTTCGGGCTGCTGAGCAGCGCACTCGCGGCGGGCTCGCTGCTGGCCGCCTTCGTGACCACCGCCCGGCGCGGGCGGCCGACGGCCCTCGTCGTGGCGGGCTCGGCGCTGGCCTTCGGCGCCCTGGAGGCCGTCACGGGCCTCGCCCCGAACCTGCCCACGGCCTGCGTGCTCCTCGGGCTGACCGGCTTCGCGATGATGTACTTCGCGCAGGCCTCGAACCACCGCGTCCAGCTCGGCTCGGACCCGCGCTACCGGGGCCGGGTGATGGCCCTCTACACGCTGGTCTTCCAGGGCACGACCCCGCTGAGCGCGCTCCTCGCCGGGCGGCTCGCCGAGCACTGGGGCGTCCGCTGGGTGCTCTACGGGGGCGGCCTGATCTCCCTGGCAGCGGCCGGGGCCGCGCTGGCGGCGGGCCCCTTCGTCGCCCGCCTGCCCGTGCCGGAGGGGCCCCCGGAACCCTCCGCCCGGCCGGCGGACTCCCGGTCCGGCGGATAAACAGCGGGTAAGTGGGGCTCCCCGGAGGGGACATGGCCGCCGCATACTCTGGGGCATGAGCTACGACGCGATCGTGCTGGCCGGCGGCGCCGCGCGGCGTCTCGGCGGGGCCGACAAGCCCGCGCTGAGCGTCGGCGGCCGCGCCCTCCTCGACCGGGTCCTCGACGCCTGCGCGGACGCCGGGACCACCGTCGTGGTCGGCGGCCGCCGGGCGACCGCGCGCCCGGTGCGCTGGGCCCGCGAGGAGCCGCCCGGCGGCGGCCCGGTGGCCGCGCTGGACGCCGGGCTGCGGCAGACCACGGCCGAGCTGGTCCTCGTACTCTCCGCCGACCTGCCGTTCCTGGACCGGGACACCGTACGGGCGCTGCTCGACGGCGTCGCGGCCCCCTTGGCCCCCTCGGCCCCGGACGGGGCCCTGCTGCGGGACCCCGACGGCAAGGACCAGCCGCTGGTCGCCGCCTACCGGGCCGAGCCCCTGCGCCGCGAGATCGCCCTGCTCGCCACCGAACACGGCCGGCTGACCGGGCTCCCGCTGCGCAGCCTCACCGCCGAACTGGACCTCAGGCGCATCGAGGCGCAGCCACTGGCCTCCTTCGACTGCGACACCTGGGACGATCTCGCCGCCGCCCGCGCCCGGATCAGGGAGCATGGAACCGTGCTGGACCAATGGATCACCGCCGTCAAGAACGAGCTGGGCATCGACCTCCCCGTCGACGTCAAGTCCCTGCTCGACCTCGCCCGTGACGCCGCCCACGGCGTCGACCGGCCCGCCGCCCCCCTGACCACCTTCCTGGTCGGCTACGCGGCCGCCCGGGCCGAGGCCGCCGGGGCCGACCCCGCCCAGGCCGTGGCCGAAGCCTCCCGCAAAGCCGCCGACCTGGCGCTGCGCTGGGCCGCCGAGGCGGAGGCCGATGCCGCCGACCCCCAACAGAACGGCTCCGGATGACCCCCACCGACGCCGAACACGCCCTGGACGCCTCACCCGCCTCCGCCCCCACGCCTGCCTCACCCGCCTCCGCCCCCACACCCGCCTCCGCCGCACCGCCGAAAGGCACGGCCGAGGAGGCCCTGGAGCAGGCCCTGGCCCTGGTCAGCCGCTCCCCCGAGGGCGGCGGGGCCGGCGGCCACCGCGCCTGCGCCTGGCCGCGGGCCCGGGACGCGGCCGTCCAGGCCGGGGCCGGGGTGCGGCCCCGCACCCATCGGGTCCCCCTCGCGGACGCCCTCGGCGAGGTGCTGGCCGCGCCCCTGGACGCCCTGACCGACCTGCCGTCCTTCGACACCTCCGCCATGGACGGCTGGGCCGTCGCCGGTCCCGGTCCGTGGAACGTCCGGGCGGGCGGCGGGGTGCTGGCCGGCTCCGACCGGCCCGCGCCCCTCGCGGACGGCGAGGCCGTACGGATCGCCACCGGCGCCCGGATCCCCGCCGACACCACCGCCGTCGTCCGCAGCGAGCACTGCCGCGAGAGCGGCACCCAGCTCTTCGCCGACCGGCCCGTCCTCACCGGGCAGGACATCCGCCCGCGCGGCCAGGAGTGCCGCTCCGGCGACCTGCTGCTGCCCGCCGGCTCGCTGGTCACCCCGGCGGTACTCGGCCTCGCCGCGGCCGCCGGGTACGACGAACTGACCACCCGGCCCCGGCCCCGCGTGGAGATCCTGGTCCTCGGCGACGAACTGCTCACCGAGGGCCGCCCGCACGACGGCCTGATCCGCGACGCGCTGAGCCCCATGCTCGGCCCCTGGCTGACCCGGCTCGGCGCCGAGGTCATCGGCACCCGGCGGCTCGGCGACGACCCGGCCGGGGCAGAGGCCCTCTTCCAGGCCGTCACCACCTCCGCCGCCGATGTGGTCGTCACCACCGGCGGCACCGCCTCCGGCCCCGTCGACCACGTCCATCCCGTGCTGGCGCGGGCCGGCGCCGAACTCCTCGTCGACGGGGTGGCCGTACGGCCCGGGCATCCGATGCTGCTGGCCCGGATCGGCGACCGCGCCGAGGGACGGCACCTGGTCGGGCTGCCGGGGAACCCGCTCGCCGCCGTGTCCGGCCTGCTGACCCTCGCCGAACCGCTGCTGCGCGCCCTCGCCGGCCGCCGCCGGCGCCCCCGCTACACCGCCACGGTCCAGGACGACGTTCCCGGGCACCCGCACGACACCCGGCTGGTCCCGGTGCAGCTGAGCGGCGAGCACGCGGTGCCCCTGCGCTACAACGGTCCCGCGATGCTGCGCGGCGTGGCCGCCGCCGATGCGCTGGCCGTCGTACCGCCGCACGGGGCGCGGTCCGGGCAGGACCTGGAGATCCTCGATCTGCCGTGGGCGTCCGGAGGATGTTTCACGTGAAACTTCACGGCCAGGACGCCATGGCCCGGGGTGCGGACGAGAAGCTCGTCTCCCGGCGCATCAAACTGCCCAAGCGGATCGTGGAGAAGCCGCTGCGGCAGGTGACCAGACGCCTGCTGATGGCCCTGTTCGTGATGGGCCTGACGGTGCTGCTCGTCTGGGTGGACCGCGGCGGCTATCACGACAACGCCAACGGCAAGGTCGACTTCCTCGACTGCGTCTACTACGCCACCGTGACCCTGTCGACGACGGGCTACGGCGACATCGTCCCGTACAGCGACAGCGCGCGGCTGATCAACATCCTGCTGATCACCCCGCTGCGCGTGCTGTTCCTGATCATCCTGGTCGGCACCACCCTGGAGGTCCTGACGGAACGGACCCGGGAAGAGTGGCGGCTGAACCGCTGGAGGAAGAACTTGCGTGAGCACACGGTCATCGTGGGCTTCGGCACCAAGGGCCGCTCGGCCCTGCAGACGCTGCTGGCCACCGGCCTCTCCAGGGAGCAGGTCGTCGTCGTCGACCCCAGCGCCAAGGTCATCGACATGGCGAACGCGGAGGGCCTGACGGGCGTGGTCGGCGATGCGACCCGCTCCGACGTGCTGCTCCGCGCCGAGCTGCAGAAGGCCCGTCAGATCGTCATCGCCACCCAGCGGGACGACACGGCGGTGCTGGTCACGCTGACGGCCCGACAGCTCAACCGGGGCGCGAAGATCGTCGCTGCGGTGCGCGAGGAGGAGAACGCGCCGCTGCTGCGCCAGTCCGGCGCGGACGCGGTCATCACGAGCGCGAGCGCGGCCGGCCGGCTGCTGGGCCTGTCGGTCCTGAGCCCGAGCGCGGGCACCGTGATGGAGGACCTGATCCAGCAGGGCAGCGGCCTCGACCTCATCGAACGCCCCGTCAACCGCTCCGAGGTGGGCAAGTCGGTGCGGGACACGGGCGACCTGGTGGTGAGCGTGTTGCGCGGGCACCGGCTGCTGCCGTACGACGATCCGCACGCGAGCCCGCTCCAGCTGACGGACCGTCTCATCACCATCGTGCGCGCGGCGCCGCCGTCCTCACCGCCGGTGACGCTGGGCCCCGCCGAGTAGATGCTGTTCCGGCCGGGCCCGTTGGCGTAGCCTCCGGGCCATGCATGCGATCACCATCGAGCAGCCCGGCGGGCCCGAGGCCCTCGTCTGGACCGACGTACCCGATCCGGTGGCGGGCGACGGCGAGGTCCTCGTCGAGGTCGCGGCGAGCGCCGTGAACCGCGCCGACATCCTGCAGCGGCAGGGGTTCTACGAGCCCCCGCCCGGCGCCTCGCGCCACCCCGGCCTGGAGTGCTCCGGGCGCATCGTCGCGATCGGGCCGGGCGTGTCCGGCTGGTCGGTGGGCGACGAGGTGTGCGCCCTGCTGAGCGGCGGCGGGTACGCGCAGAAGGTGGCCGTTCCCGTGGGCCAGCTGCTGCCGGTTCCTGCGGGCGTGGACCTGGTGACGGCGGCCGCCCTGCCCGAGGTCGTCGCGACGGTGTGGTCCAACGTGTTCATGGTGGCGGGCCTGCGCCCCGGCGAGACCCTTCTCGTCCACGGCGGATCCAGCGGCATCGGGACGATGGCGATCCAGCTGGCGAAGGCCGTGGGCGCGACGGTCGCGGTGACGGCCGGGGGCCCGGAGAAGCTCGCGCGCTGCAAGGAGCTGGGCGCCGACATCCTGATCGACTACCGCGAACAGGACTTCGTGGCCGAGCTGAAGGCGGCGACGGGCGGGGCCGGGGCGGACGTGATCCTGGACATCATGGGCGCCAAGTACCTCTCCCGGAACGTCGACGCCCTCGCCGTGAACGGCAGGCTGGCGATCATCGGACTCCAGGGCGGGGTGAAGGCCGAGCTGAACCTCGGCGCGCTGCTCGCCAAGCGTGCGGCGATCACCGCCACCACGCTGCGGGCCCGGCCGCTGGAGGAGAAGGCGGCCATCGTCGCGGCCGTACGGGAGCACGTGTGGCCGCTGGTCGCCTCGGGCCGCGTCCGGCCGGTGGTCCACGCGACGTTCCCGATGGCGGACGCCGCCGAGGCACACCGGGTCATGGAGTCGAGCAGCCACGTGGGCAAACTCCTCCTCACAACAGGGCCCTGACGGGCCCCTGGGGCTCCGCCCCAGACCCCGCTCCTCAAACGCCGGAGGGGCTGAATTCAGCCCGCCCGGCGTTTGCGGGCGCGCAGCGCACGTATGGGTCTGGGGCGGAGCCCCAGGGAACGGTGGAAGGGCGGGTAGGGGACCCGCTCCGCGCAGCGGTACCCCGCACGGCTACAGCGTGCGCAACAGCACCGCCGGGGATTCCACGCAGTCCGCGACGTAGCGGAGGAAGCCACCCGCCGTGCCCCCGTCGCAGACCCGGTGGTCGAACGTCAGCGACAGCTGCACGACCTGGCGGACCGCCAGCTCCCCTCCGTGCACCCACGGCTTCGGCATGATCCGGCCCACCCCGAGCATCGCCGCCTCCGGGTGGTTGATGATCGGCGTGGAGCCGTCGACCCCGAACACCCCGTAGTTGTTGAGGGTGAAGGTCCCGCCCGTGAGGTCGGCCGGGGACAGCTTCCCGGCCCTCGCCAGCTCCGTCAGGCGGGCGAATTCCGCCGACAGGGACTCCGGGTTCCGGCTCTGGGCATCGCGGACCACCGGGACCATCAGGCCCCGCTCGGTCTGCGCGGCGAAGCCGAGGTGGACGGCCGGGAGCCGGACGATCTCGCCCGCCGCCAGGTCCACCGTGGAGTTGAGCTCCGGGTAGCGGGCCAGCGCCGCCGTGCAGATCCGGGCCAGCAGCGCCAGCACCGAGATCTTGGGGCCGCCCACCGCGTTCATCGCGGCGCGGGCCGCCATCAGCTCGGTGGCGTCCGCGTCGACCCAGCAGGTGGCGTCCGGGATCTCCCGGCGGCTGCGCGACAGCTTCTCGGCGACCGCGCCCCGCACGCCCTTGAGCGGAATCCGCTCCCCCTGCGGAGCCGGGGCAGCCGACACCGGTGCCGGAGCCGACGCCGGCACCGCCACCGGCGCCCGCAGCGCCGCCTCCACGTCCGCCCGCAGGATCAGCCCCTCGGGCCCCGACCCCCGCAGCGCCCGCAGATCGACCCCGTTGTCCTTGGCCAGCTTCCGCACCAGCGGCGAGATCACCGCGACGGGCCCGACCGCAACCGGCACGGCAGGGATGGCAGGCACGGCCGGGACGGCAGGGACGACCGGCGCCGTGACCTCGGCGGTGACGGGTCGCACCCGTCGCCGACGCGCCGGGCGCGAGTGGTCCGTGCCGTACCCGATCAGGGGCCGCGGCACGTTGCCGGAGCCCTCGGCTTCGGCCGCCGGAGCCTCCGGGAGCGTCTGCGCGCCCACCGCCACGGTGATCAGCGGAGCCCCGACCGGCAGCTCCTGCCCCTCCTCGCCGAAGCGGGCGGTGACCACGCCGCCGTACGGGCAGGGCACCTCCACCATCGCCTTGGCCGTCTCGACCTCGACGACCGGCTGGTCGACGGCGACGACATCGCCCACCGCCACCAGCCAGCGCACGATCTCGGCCTCGGTCAGGCCCTCCCCGAGGTCGGGGAGCTTGAACTCCATTACCTGCGGCATCAGTTCTCCCACTGCAGGCGGGCCACGGTGTCCAGGATCCGGTCCACACCGGGCAGGTGGTGCTTCTCCAGCATCGGCGGCGGATACGGGATGTCGAAGCCCGTCACCCGGAGCACCGGCGCCTCCAGGTGGTGGAAGCACCGCTCCGTGACGCGGGCGGCGATCTCCGCGCCCGGCCCGCCGAAGCCGTTCGCCTCGTGGACGACCACCGCGCGCCCGGTCCGCCGTACGGACTCCACGACCGTGTCCTCGTCGAAGGGGACCAGCGAGCGCAGGTCCACGACCTCCAGCTCCCAGCCCTCCTCGCGCGCAGCCTCGGCCGCCTCCAGGCACACCGGCAGCGAAGGCCCGTAGGTGATCAGCGTCGCGCTCGTGCCCGCACGGCGCACCAGGGCCTTGCCGATGCCGGGGACGGCGGCGGGGGCCGCCGGGTTCCAGTCCGCCTTCGACCAGTAGAGCCGCTTCGGCTCCAGGAAGACCACCGGGTCGTCGCTGGCGATCGACGCGCGCAGCAGTCCGTACGCGTCCTCGACCGTCGCCGGGGTCACCACGTGCAGGCCGGGCGTCGCCACGTAGTACGCCTCGGAGGAGTCGCAGTGGTGCTCCACCCCGCCGATCCCGCCGCCGTACGGCACCCGGATGGTGATCGGCAGCGGCATCGCGCCCCGCGTGCGGTTGCGCATCTTCGCCACGTGCGAGATCAGCTGCTCGAAGGCCGGGTAGGCGAACGCGTCGAACTGCATCTCGACCACCGGCCGCAGCCCGTACATGGCCATGCCGACCGCGGCGCCGAGGATGCCGGCCTCCGCGAGCGGGGTGTCCGTGCACCGGTCCTCGCCGAACTCCTTCGCGAGCCCGTCCGTGATCCGGAAGACCCCGCCCAGCGTCCCGACGTCCTCGCCCATGACGTGGACCGTCGGGTCCTCCGCCATCGCGTCGCGCATCGCCCGGGTCAGGGCCTGCGCCATCGTCGCCGGCTTGGCCGCCTGCTTCGCGGACTTCGCCGCCACCGTCGTCACTGCTGCTCCTCGGCTTCCAGCTCGGCGCGCAGCATGGCCGCCTGCTCGCGCAGCCGGTCGGTCTGCTCCGCGTAGACGTGCGCGAAGAGGTCCATCGGGTCCAGCACCGGATCCGCGTTCATGCCCTCGCGGAGCGCCGCCGCCATCGTCTCGGCCGCGTCGCGCGCCTCCTGGATGCCCGCCTCGTCCAGGATCCCGCGCGCCGTCAGCTCGCGCTCCAGCAGTTCCACCGGGTCGTGCGCCTTCCAGGCCTCGACCTCGGCGTCGCCGCGGTAGCGGGTCGCGTCGTCGGCGTTCGTGTGGGCTTCCATCCGGTACGTGACGGCCTCGATCAGGGTCGGACCGCCGCCGGCCCGGGCCCGCCGGACCGCCTCGGTCAGCACCTCGTGCATGGCGGCGATGTCGTTGCCGTCGACCAGCCGGCCGGGCATTCCGTAGCCGACGGCCTTGTGGGCCAGCGTCGGGGCCGCGGTCTGCTTGGCGAGCGGGACGGATATCGCGAAGCCGTTGTTCTGGACGAGGAAGACCACCGGGGCCTGCCAGACGGCGGCGAAGTTCAGCGCCTCGTGGAAGTCGCCCTCGCTGGTGCCGCCGTCGCCGACCATGGCCAGGGCCACGACGTCGTCGCCGCGCAGCCGGGCCGCGTGCGCCAGGCCCACCGCGTGCGGCAGCTGGGTGGCGAGCGGGGTGGACAGGGGGGCTATCCGGTGCTCACGGGGGTCGTAGCCGGTGTGCCAGTCGCCGCGCAGCAGGGTCAGCGCCTGTACGGGGTCGAGCCCGCGGGCCACGGCCGCCAGGGTGTCGCGGTAGCTCGGGAAGAGCCAGTCCTGGTCCTCCAGGACCATCGCGGCGGCGATCTCGCAGGCCTCCTGGCCCACGGTGGAGGGGTAGACGGCGAGCCGGCCCTGCTTGGTCAGCGCGGTGGCCTGCGCGTTGTAGCGGCGGCCGCGGACCAGCTCGGCGTAGCAACGGCGCATCAGCGCCGGGTCGAGCCGGTCTGCCCCCGGAGTGCCCAGCACCCGGTAGGGCTCGGGGTCCGGGAGCAGCGGGGCGGCATCCGTACGGGGCCTCCAGGCGGGCGGCGGGGTGGGGCGGTGGGATGCACCGGCACCGGGCAGCTCTTGGACCGTCATGGCGGCGTACACCTCCTCGTGGGAAGTCGATTGGACGCTCTGGGGGTCCCCCCAGCGGTAGCTGGGGGAGTGTGAGGCGCCTCACCTACCGATTGTTCGGTTGTTCGCGCAATTTGGCTACAGGCGGCTCCAGGCTGTGGACAAACTGGCGCCGGGGCCCTGGGATGGGTGCAGGACGTCCAGGAGAGGGAGGCATGGGGCAATGCCGGATGAACAAATGGCCGGAGCGGGTTCCGCACCGGCGTCACCGGGGGCTACCCCCGGTACCCCACCGGTACCTTCCGTTCCGCCCCGCCCCCTGGACCCGATCGACCGGGCGATCATGCGGCTGCTCCAGGCGGACGGCCGCGCGTCCATACGGTCGGTGGCGGAGCAGGTGCACGTCTCGCGGGCGAACGCCTACGCCCGGATCAACCGGCTCATCGACGACGGGGTGATCCGCGGGTTCACGGCCCGCGTCAACCACGAACGGGCCGGCCAGGGCGCCTCCGCCTACATCACCCTGAAGATCGTCCAGAACTCCTGGCGCACGGTCCGCGAGCAGCTGCGCGAGCTCCCGGGCGCCGCGCACATCGCGCTGGTCAGCGGGGACTTCGACGTCCTGCTGCTGGTGCACACGCCGGACAACCGCACGCTGCGCGAGCTGGTCCTGACCCGCCTCCAGTCCATCCCGGAGGTGCTCTCCACGCGCACCCTGCTGGTCTTCGAGGAAACGGACCTGCTGGCCCCGGGCCCGGGCCCGGCCGGCGGCCCGACGATCTCGGAGGAGACCCCGTAGCCCCGTGGCTCCGTAGCCCCGTATCCCCGTAGCTCCGGTGCGCCGGGGCCCGAACGCGCGAACGCCCCGGGCGGCCTGGACGGCCGTTCCCGGGGCGCTGCCCGATCATCGGATCGATCGGAGATCAGCCGGAGATCAGTTGGTCTCGTAGTACCCGAAGATGTCGACGACGAGGTCGATGTTGCCCCAGCTCTGGTTCCAGAAGTCGACGACTCCGTGGTTGCCCGAGCTGGCCTGGACGAGGTTCGGGACCGTCTTGCCCTTCGTCCAGTTCAGGGTGGAGGAGCCGGGCGGCTGCACGGGCATCCCGGTGTGGTTCTTGACGTCTTCCCACGTGTTCGGGTTCGGGGCGACGGAGAGGTAGCCGTCGGCCTGCGTGTTGGTGACCGTGGTGTTCAGCACGTAGCCCGCGATGTGGGGCTCGCCCGGCGAGTAGCCGATGGAGGCGTAGCTGCCGCCCTCCAGCGGTCCGTACTTCCACTCGGGCTCACGGGTGTCGAGCGTCCGGAAGGGGCCGATCGGGATGTAGGAGGCCTTGCTGTCCTTGCTGTAGAAGCCGACGAAGTCGATGACGACGTCGGCGCCGCCCCAGCCGCCGTTGAGGACGTTGATCGAACCGTCGGGGCCGACCGGCACGATCACCGAGTTGGCGATGGTCTGACCGGTGGTGAAGTTCAGGTTCGAGGTGGCCGGCGCCTGCTGCCCGTTCGGGGACAGGGTCAGGTAACCCGAGTTCTGCGGGTTGGTGACCGTCACGTTGAGCGCGACGGCCGTGTAGCGGCCGGCGGGGCCCACGGGGAGGTTGAACGACCCCTTCGAGGGAACCTGGCCGCGCCGCGTGCCGAGGCCCTCACGGGTGTCGACGATGCGGCCCGGGGTCAGCGGGGTGTAGCCGCTGGACTCCGAACGGGTGAAGTAGCCGGTGACGTCGGCGACCAGGTCCACCGACGAGTAGTGGTTGTACAGGTCGACGTAGCCGTTCTTGCCGACCGGCACGATCACCAGGTTCGGGACGGTCTGGCCCGCCTTGAAGTTCAGGTTCGAGGTGGTCGGCCGGTCCCGGCCGTCCGGGTAGACCGTGACGAACCCGTCGCCCGCCGTGTTGGTGACGGTGACGTTGAGGGCCACCGCGGTGACGCCCTCGGGGATCCCGCCGTTGCCGCCGATCTTGAGGCGGGTGATCCCGTAGGGGGCCACCGTGCCCTTCTTCGCGCCGATGCCCTCGCGGGTGTCCAGGACGCGGGTGGGCGCGTACGGGGTGAAGTCCGAGCCCGAGGTCGTGATCTCGAAGGTGTTGGCGACCTCGGCCTGGTTCGCGGCGTCCGTCACGGTGACCGTGATCTTGTACTCACCGAGTTCGGCGTAGCTGTGCTGGTGCTTCAGCACGGTCGAGCCGTAGGCCCCGACCGTGTCCGAGGTGCCGTCGCCCCATTCGACCTTGACACTCAGCGAGCTCTGCGCGCTCGTGATGGTGGTCGTCAGGTCGAGTCCGTGCGCGGTCGTGCCCTTGGCGTCGAGCAGGATCGCCAGCTCCGGGTTGCCGGCAGCGGCCTGCGCCTCGGCCTGCGGAGCGGCGGCAGCCTTGCCCTTGGCCTGCGGCAGGGCCCGCCGGACCGAGCGGTCGGCGGGGCTGGTGAAGGTGGTGACGCTGTTGGCCGCGGCCTTGCCCAGGTCAACGGCGGGCAGCGCCGCCCCCTGGCTCTTCGGCGCGACGGGATCGGCCGCCTGGGCCGTTCCCGGGATGAAACCAAGGCTGCCCGCAACGATCATGGCAGCCGAAACTACGAGTCGGCGATTGCGCACCGGCCCCCCCATGTAGGTTTTGAACGCGCTCAGGAAGGAGCGCGCGCTCAGAGTACACATGCGGTTGCCGGTTCGATCAGGGAATACCGGGGAATACTGAGGGGCCGCTCAGACGCGGACCGTCCGCAGGCCGTCGAAGGCCATGTGGACCACCGCGTCCGCGAGCTGGTCGTGGCCCGTGCCCGGGTGCGGCCGGTACCACTCGACCAGCGAGTTCACCATGCCGAAGAGCAGCCGGGTGGCGAGCCGGATGTCCACGTCGGCCCGCAGGTCGCCCTCGGCCGCGGCCGCCTTGAGCAGGTCGGCGACCTGGTGGTCGAACTCGCGGCGGCGCTCAAGGGCCCAGCGCTCGGTCCGGGTGTTGCCCCGTACGCGCAGCAGCAGCGTCACGTACGGGAGCTCGGAGACGAGCACCTCCACCGTGCGGCGCGTGACGTACTCGACGCGCTCGACCGCCCGGCCCCGTACCGCGCCCGGCTCCTCCAGGACGGCGAAGAGCCCGTCGAGGGCGCGGCTCACGGCACGGCGGAGCAGCTCCTCCTTGCCGGCGACGTGGTGGTAGATCGAGGACTTCGAGATGCCCGCCGCCTTGGAGAGGTGCTCCATGGAGGTGCCGTCGTAGCCGCGCTCGTTGAAGACCTGGACGGCGACGGAGAGCAGCGTCTCGGGGGTGTAGGTGTCCCGCTTGGCCGTGGTCATTCGGTCCCCTCCGCGCTGCCCGCCGCCTCGTCCTCGAACTCCGCCTCGTCCTCGTCGCCCGCCGCGTAGCCCAGCTTGAACAGCGCGAGCGAGGGCGCGTACCGGCCGCCGGGACAGCGCTCGTCGAGGTGGTGCAGCAGGTCGTAGGCCCAGTCCCGGCCGAGCCGGTCGTGCCATTCGGCCGGTCCGAGCGGGTAGTTGACCCCGAGCCGCATGGCCGTGTCGATGTCCTCGGCGGTGGCCGCGCCGCGCGCGACCGCGTCGGCCGTGAGGTCGATCAGCATCGCGACGGTCCGGGCGACGATCATGCCGGGGACGTCGCCGATGACGGAGACCTGCTTGCCGAGCGCCTGGAAGAGGCCCACCGCCTCGGCGAGGGTCCGCTCGCTCGTGTCCTCGCTGACGGAGAGCGCGATCCGGGTGGCCTCGCGGTAGTCGAGCGCGAGGTCGAAGTAGACGACGTCCGCGAACTCGACGGAGGTCTTCCCGTCCGCGAGCACCAGCTGGCCCTCGCCGGGGAGCTGGATGTACGGGCCCCCGTGCTCGGTGGCGGTGACCGCGATCCCGACCTCCTCCATCAGCTCGGCCAGCTCCGCCGCGGGCCCGAGGTCGCCGACCACGGTGACCTTGGCCGGGGCCTCCTCGCGGGGGGCGGTGTGCGGGGCCGGAACCGTCACGTCCGGGCCGTACGGGAACCAGCCGTGGCCCGACTTGCGGCCGAGCCGGCCCGACTGGACCAGGCGGCGCTGCGCGAGGGAGGGGGTGAACTTGGGGCTGCGGAAGAAGGACTCCCACACCGAGCGGGTCACCGCTTCGTTGACGTCCTGGCCGATCAGGTCGGTCAGCTGGAACGGGCCCATCTTGAAGCCGCCGCTCTCGCGGAGCACGGCATCGATGGTGGCCGGGTCGGCGCCCTGCTCCTCGTACACCGCGAAGGCCTCGGCGTAGAAGGGGCGGGCGATCCGGTTGACGATGAAACCGGGGGTGTCGGCGCAGCGGACCGGCGTCTTCCCCCAGCCGAGGACGGTGCGGTACGCGCGCTCGGCGGCGGCCGGGTCGGTCGCGAAACCGCTGACCACCTCGACGAGCGGGAGCAGCGGGGCCGGGTTGAAGAAGTGCAGGCCGAGGAAGCGGCCGGGGTGCGCGAGGCCGGCGGCGAGCTCGGTGACCGAGAGGGAGGAGGTGTTGGTGGCCAGCAGCGCGTCCGGCGAAACCACCTCTTCGAGTGCGGCGAAGAGCGCGCGCTTGACGCCGGCGTCCTCGACGACCGCCTCGACGACGAGGGCGGCGGTGGCCAGGCCCTCCAGGGCGGCGGCCGAACCGATTCGGCCGATCGCGTCGTCGGCCTCGGCCCGGTCCAGCCGGCCCTTGGCGGCCATCCGTTCGACGCGGTCGCACACGGAAGCGACCGCGGCGGCGGCGAGCGCGGCGTCGATGTCGTGGATCAGCACGCGGTGACCTGCGAGAAGGGCGACCTGGGCGATGCCCTGTCCCATGGTGCCCGCGCCGACGACCGCCACAGTGCGGGACCGCTCGATTGCTGTCATGTCCTGATCCTCCCGCACCGACTTATCCACAGGTCTGCCGGGCCCTCTTGTCCCGACCGATCGTTCGGTTACTCTAACTCCAGTCTGCTCTTCTTCGCCCGGCTCAACGAGGAGTTGGTCTGTGATGGCCGCCGAGCTCACCGTCCCCCAGCTGTCCGCCAAGCACCGGCCCACCCTGGACCAGGCCTTGTCGGCGATCCGCAGCCGCGCCTACTGGTCGCCGCATCCCGAGCACCCCAAGGCGTACGGCGAGACCGCCCCCGCCGACGGCCTCGCCGCCTTCCAGGCCCTGAACGGCACCCGGCTGGAGCTGGGGCAGCCCGGCACCGACGGCTGGACGGGCGGCGAGGTGTCCCCGTACGGCCCTGAGCTGGGCGTCGAGTACCCGCATGTGGACCCGGACGTACTGCTGCCCGCGATGAAGGCCGGCATGGGCGCCTGGCGCGACGCGGGCCCCGAGGCGCGCGCCATGGTCTGCATCGAGATCCTGGCCCGCATCTCCGCCCGTACGCACGAGTTCGCGCACGCGGTCATGCACACCAGCGGTCAGGCCTTCATGATGGCGTTCCAGGCGGGCGGACCGCACGCGCAGGACCGCGGCCTGGAGGCGGTGGCCTACGCGTACGAGGAGCAGACGCGGGTCCCGGGGCAGGCCGACTGGTCGAAGCCGCAGGGCAAGAAGGACCCGCTGGAGCTCGGCAAGACCTTCACCGCGGTCCCGCGCGGCATCGCGCTCATGATCGGCTGCAACACCTTCCCGACCTGGAACGGCTACCCGGGCCTGTTCGCGTCCCTCGCCACCGGCAACCCGGTCCTGGTCAAGCCGCACCCGCGGGCCGTCCTGCCGCTGGCGCTCACCGTCCAGGTGGCCCGCGAGGTCCTCGCCGAGGCCGGCTTCGACCCGAACCTGGTGGCGCTGGCCGTCGAGCGTCCGGGCGAGGGCATCGCCAAGACCCTCGCGGTCCGCCCCGAGATCAAGCTCATCGACTACACCGGCTCCACGGAGTTCGGCGACTGGCTGGAGACCCACGCCCGCCAGGCGCAGGTCTACACGGAGAAGGCCGGCGTCAACACGGTGGTCGTCGACTCGACGGACAACTACAAGGGAATGCTGTCCAACCTGGCGTTCTCCCTCTCCCTCTACAGCGGCCAGATGTGCACGACCCCGCAGAACCTGCTGATCCCGCGGGACGGCATCGAGACGGACGCCGGCCACAAGTCGTACGACGAGGTCGTCGCCGACCTCGCGGCCTCGGTCGGCGGCCTGCTGGGCGACGACGCCCGGGCCAACGCCCTGCTGGGCGCGCTGGTCAACCCGGAGGTCAAGGCCCGGCTGGAGGCGGCGGCCGCCCTGGGCGAGGTCGCGCTGCCCTCCCGTGAGGTCGCGAACCCCGAGTTCCCGGACGCGGTGGTCCGCACCCCGGTGATGGTGAAGCTGGACGCATCCAAGCCGGACCCGGAGGCGCCCTACCTCTCGGAGTGCTTCGGCCCGGTCTCCTTCGCCGTGGCCGTGGACTCCACGGCGGACGCGCTGGACCTCCTGCGCCGCACGGTCCGCGACAAGGGCGCGATGACGGTGGGCGCGTACACCACCTCCGCGGACACCGAGCGGGCGATCGAGGAGGTCTGCCTGGAGGAGTCGGCGCAGCTCTCGCTGAACCTGACCGGCGGGGTGTACGTCAACCAGACCGCGGCGTTCTCGGACTTCCACGGCTCGGGCGGCAACCCGGCGGCCAACGCGGCGCTGTGCGACGGCGCCTTCGTGTCGAACCGCTTCCGCGTGGTGGAGGTCCGCCGTCAGGCGTAGCGGCTACGCCTTGGGCCCGCCCCAGTGGAACAGTGCCATCGCGACACTGGTGGCGAGGTTGTAGCTGGAGACCTGCGGCCGCATCGGCAGGGATACCAGGTGGTCGGCCCGTGCGCGCAGCTCGGGTGAGATCCCGTGTCTCTCCGAGCCGAAGGCGAGCAGGGCGTCGTCCGGGAGGGTGAGGGTGCGGATGTCCTCGCCCTCCGGGTCGAGCGCGTAGAGCGGCCCGGGCGGCAGCGTCTCCAGGGTCACCGTGTCCACGACGGTGGCGTAGTGCAGCCCGGCCCCGGCCCGGACCACGTTCGGGTGCCAGGGGTCGAGGTCGCCGCGGGTCACCACGCCGGTGGCACCGAAGCCGGCGGCGAGCCGGACGACGGCCCCGACGTTGCCGAGGTTGCGGGGGTTGTCGAGCACGACGACGGGCGCGACCCGGGGCGCCGCGGCCAGCGCGGCCCGCCCGGCGTCCCGATCGGGCCGCACGGCGAGCGCGGCCACCCCGGTGGGGTGCACGCGGGGCAGCAGCCCCTTGAGCGGAGCCGCCCGCACCAGCCGGGCCACATCGGCCTCGACATCCGGAGCCAGCCCGCGGGCGAGCGCCCGTACGCCGTCCGGATCGTCGGCGACGGCCATCTGGATCCGGGCCCCGAAGCGCAGGGCGTGCTTCAGCGCGTGAAACCCGTCGAGCAGCACGAGATCCTCCCGCCCGACGGCCTCCCGCCACCGCCGCACCGTCTCATCCGCACTGCCGTAGTCACTCATACCCCGACCCTACGGTCCGTCGCCTGCGCCGCTGCGCGGGGCTTTTCTCCCCGCCCCGCCCTTCCCCCGTTCCCCGGGCTCCGCCCCGTACCCCGCGCCTCAAACGCCGGCGAGGCTGGATTTGGCCCCCGCCACCTGCAGGTGCGGCGGGATTGCGCCGGAGGGCAGATTCAGCCCCTCCGGCGTTTGAGGAGCGGGTCCGGGGCGGAGCCCCGGATCTTTCAGCCTCGCCGGCGTTTGAGGCGCGGGGTACGGGGCGGAGCCCCGGGAGCGGCGGCGCCGCTCAGCGCACCACCGGCACCGGCTCCGCATCCACCGCCACAGGATCGGCAGCGGCCCGCCGCCCCGGCCGGAGGACGGCGACGCGGACGCCCAGCCACACCAGGAACCCCGTCGGCAGGAACACCGCGTCAGCGGCGATCATCGCCAGCGAGAAGAACGGCAGGCCCAGCAGCACCGCGATCCCGGCATGCTCCAGCATCATCACCGCCAGCAGCACGTTCTTGATCCGCCGGTTGAACAGCGTGAACGGAAACGCCACCTGCACCGCCACCGTCCCGTACGACAGCAGCATCACCACCGTCCCGCTGCCCGCCACCAGCGCCGACAGCCCCGGCCACGGCGTGAAGTAGTCCAGCCCCAGCGGGTAGTACAGCGCCGTCCCGTCCTGCCACCGCGAGCCCTGGATCTTGTACCAGCCCGCCGTCGCGTAGATCAGGCAGACCTCCGCCATGATCACCAGCATCCCCGCGTTGTGCAGCAGGTTCGCCAGGACGTCCAGGACCGCCCGCCCCTCGCCCTCGGCCTCGTAGCGGTCCACCAGCCACCACAGCCCGCAGACCACCCACAGCCCCGCGAAGACCGCCAGCCACCCGGCGCCGAACCGCCCCGTGGCCGCCCCGTACGCGAAGACCGCGCCCAGCACCGCCCACAGCACCGGCCCGGCCGCCCCCGCCGACGCGGAGCCCCGCAGCCGGGCCCGCCGCGCGTCCAGGGACCACACCTGGGCGCACCGCGTCAGCACCAGGTAGATCGCCATCAGGTGGATGACGTTGTCCCCGCCGTCCCCCATGAACACGCTGCGGTTCTGCAGCGCCAGCACCCCGATCATGAACACCACCGACGTGGCCCGCGTCCGCCACCCCAGCAGCAGCCCCGCGCTCGCCAGCACGGAGACGCCGTAGACGATCTCGAACCACAGCGTCGAGTCCGACCACATCAGCACCGAGAAGGCCCCGTTCGAGGCGATCAGCCGCTCCGCCAGCGCCCAGCTCCACGGCCCGTCCGGCCCGTACAGCTCGGCCCGGTGCGGGAACTCCCGCAGCAGGAAGAACAGCCAGGTCCCGGCGAAGCCGATCCGCACCACGGCGCTCTGGTACGGGCCCAGCGCCTGCCCGGTGACCTTCGCCAGCGCCCGCGCCGCCGAGGCCCTCACACCGTCCACCACGGCAGCTCCCGGTAGTACGTCTCGGTGTCGGTCGTCTCGTCGGTCCACTTCGGCGCGGCCACCGCCGTCGTCGCCGAGCGCAGCTGGATCCGCAGGATGTACCCGCCCCGGTGGTCCGGTCGCAGCCGGTCCAGCGCGATCCGCCGCAGGTACTGCTCGGACAGCTCGCCGCGCTCCCCGTTCGCGTTGTTGTCCTCGTCGTGGGAGCCGGTGAAGAAGTCCCAGGCCCGGCGGAGCTCGTTCTGCTCCGTGTGGCTCGGCAGCAGGCTGTGCCGGATGGCCGCGCCGTCCTCGGCGCTCAGGTCCCGCCAGTCGGTGGTGATGCGCTCGCCGGCCGCCGTGCGCACCTCGGCGCGCACCTCCACCGCGATGTTCTGCTGGAGCGGGTTGGGCGCGAAGAGCTTCCAGTTCTGTTCGAACTCGGGGTAGATCCACCCGTCGATCGTCTGCGCGTGCCGCTTGCTCACCGTGTTGGACGGGGCGACGTGCAGGAACACGAGGGCGAGGTGCCCGAAGGCCGCCACGGCGACGGCTCCGAGGGCCAGCGCGGCGACCACCCGGTACGGGGTGGACAGACCGGCGATCCCGGGCGCCCGAGGGGGTGCTGCGGCGCCCCCTTCGGCGGGCTCGTGCGCGTTCGAATCCATCCCGCCCCGATCGTCCGGCGTCCACAGGGTTGACCACAGAGGTTGACACCCTACGGGCCGTCGTCTCACCATTGAAGAGGATGAACCGAACGATCGGTCGGTCGGGCGGACAGCGGACTCTGACAGGGGGCCGGGATGGTGGCAGTGACCCCGGAAACGGGGCCGGACACGGCCCTCGGGACAGACAGGACGGATGGGACAGGGATGACGGCTGACCTGGGAGCACAGCTCGCGGCGGCCTTCGACGCGGCCGTCGCGGCGGAGGAGCGCGTGGAGCCGCGCGACTGGATGCCGGACGAATACCGCGCGTCCCTGGTCCGCCAGATGGCCCAGCACGCCCACTCCGAGATCATCGGCATGCAGCCCGAGGCCAACTGGATCACCCGCGCGCCCTCGCTGCGCCGCAAGGCGATCCTGATGGCCAAGGTGCAGGACGAGGCGGGCCACGGCCTGTACCTGTACAGCGCCGCCGAGACCCTGGGCACCAGCCGCGACGAGCTGCTCGACAAGCTCCACGCGGGCAAGCAGAAGTACTCCTCGATCTTCAACTACCCGACCCTGACCTGGGCGGACGTCGGCGCCATCGGCTGGCTCGTGGACGGCGCGGCGATCACCAACCAGGTGCCGATCTGCCGCTGCTCCTACGGGCCGTACGCGCGTGCCATGGTCCGGATCTGCAAGGAGGAGTCCTTCCACCAGCGCCAGGGTTTCGAGCTCCTCATGGCCCTCTCCCAGGGCACCGAGGCCCAGCACGCCATGGCGCAGGACGCGGTCGACCGGTGGTGGTGGCCCTCGCTGATGATGTTCGGCCCGCCGGACGACGAGTCGGCGCACTCGGCGCAGTCGATGGCCTGGCGGATCAAGCGGCACTCGAACGACGAGCTGCGCCAGCGGTTCGTGGACATCGCCGTCCCGCAGGCGGAGGCGCTGGGCCTGACCCTGCCCGACCCGGACCTGAAGTGGAACGAGGAGCGCGGGCACCACGACTTCGGCGCCATCGACTGGACGGAGTTCTGGAACGTGCTCAAGGGCAACGGTCCCTGCAACGAGCAGCGGATCGGCCAGCGGCGCACGGCCCACGAGGAAGGCGCCTGGGTGCGCGACGCAGCCGCGGCGTATGCGGAGAAGCAGGACGCCAAGCAGGCCGAGAAGCGGGCTGCGAAGCACGCGGCACAGCACGCCGGCGAGACCGCCGGACAGAACGAGGAGGCACGGGCATGACGCAGAACTGGCCACTGTGGGAGGTGTTCGTGCGCTCGCGGCGCGGCCTCTCGCACACGCACGCGGGAAGCCTGCACGCCCCCGACGCGGAGATGGCCCTGCGCAACGCCCGCGATCTCTACACCCGGCGCGGCGAAGGCATCTCGATCTGGGTGGTGCCCTCCACCGAGATCACCGCCTCCTCGCCCGACGAGCGGGACCCCTTCTTCGCCCCGTCCGCCGACAAGCCGTACCGGCACCCCACCTTCTATGACATCCCGGAGGGGGTGAGCCACCTGTGACCAGCACCGATGTCGCCCAGTCGGCGGCGCTGGCCCTCGGCGACGACGCGCTGATCCTCTCCCACCGCCTCGGCGAGTGGGCGGGTCACGCCCCCGTCCTGGAGGAGGAGGTCGCCCTCGCCAACATCGCCCTCGACCTCCTCGGCCAGGCCCGCCTCCTGCTGTCCATGGCCGGCGACGAGGACGAGCTGGCGTTCCTGCGCGAGGAGCGCTCCTTCCGCAACCTCCAGCTGGTGGAGCAGCCGAACGGCGACTTCGCCCACACCATCGCCCGCCAGCTCTACTTCTCCTTCTACCAGCACGAGCTCTACGGGGAACTGTCCCGCGGGGACGGCCCGTTCGCGCCGCTGGCGGCCAAGGCCGTCAAGGAGACCGCGTACCACCGCGACCACGCCGAGCAGTGGACCCTGCGCCTCGGCGACGGAACCGAGGAGAGCACGCGCCGCATGCGGGCCGCCCTGGACGCGCTGTGGAAGTACACCGGCGAGATGTTCGAGCCGGTGGAAGGCATCGACGGCGTGGACTGGGCCGCCCTGGAAGGGCGTTGGCTGGCCGCGCTGACCGACGTACTGGAGCGGGCCGGTCTCGCACTGCCCGAGGGGCCGCGCACCGGCGCCTGGGCGGCCGGAGCCGGTCGCCAGGGCCTGCACACCGAGCCGTTCGGCCGGCTGCTCGCCGAGATGCAGCACCTGCACCGCAGCCACCCGGGGGCGTCATGGTGACCGCCGGCGCCGCGATGACCCGCCTGGAGACGGAGCTGGCCGAGCTCGCCGGATCCGTCCCGGACCCCGAGCTGCCCGTGCTCAGCCTCGCCGAGCTCGGCGTCATGCGCGGGGTGCGGATGCACGAGGACGGGCACGTCGAGGTCACCCTCACCCCCACCTACACCGGCTGCCCCGCCATCGAGGCCATGTCCGCCGACATCGAGCGGGTCCTGACCGGGCACGGCATAGCGGACGTGCGGGTCACCACCGTGCTGGCCCCCGCCTGGTCCACCGACGACATCAGCGCCGAAGGCCGCCGCAAGCTCGCCGAGTTCGGCATCGCCCCGCCGCGCCCGCACGCGGCCGGCGGGCCGGTCCCCGTCACCCTGTCGGTCCGCTGTCCCCACTGCGGATCGACCGACACCGAACTGCTCAGCCGGTTCTCCTCCACCGCCTGCAAGGCGCTGCGCCGCTGCACCGCCTGCCGCGAACCGTTCGACCACTTCAAGGAGCTGTAGATGGCCGCACCCCGCCACGGCGCGTTCCACCCGCTGACGGTGGCGGCAGTCGACCGGCTCACCGACGACTCGGTCGCCCTGACGCTCCGGGTCCCCGAGGAACTGCGCGAGGACTACCGGCACGCCCCCGGCCAGCACCTGACCCTGCGCCGCACCGCCCCCGAGGGCGAGGAGGTCCGGCGCACCTACTCGATCTGCTCCCCCGCCCCGGCCCAGGACGGCCCGGGCCCGGCGGAGCTGCGGGTCGGCGTACGGCTGGTGGAGGGCGGCGAGTTCTCCACCTTCGCGCACAAGGAGATCACCGCCGGCGACGTGCTGGACGTCATGGTCCCGGCCGGCCGGTTCGTGCTGGAGCCGGCCGCCGCCCCGGCAGCCGGGCACTACGCGGCCATCGTCGGCGGCAGCGGGATCACCCCCGTGCTGTCGATCGCCGCCTCGCTGCTGGCGGCGCGGCCCGACGCCCGGTTCTGCCTCGTCCGCAGCGACCGTACGGCGGCGTCGACGATGTTCCTGGAGGAGGTCGCCGACCTCAAGGACCGCCATCCGGACCGGTTCCAGCTGGTGACGGTCCTCTCCCGGGAGGAGCAGGAGGCCGGCCTGCCGTCCGGACGCCTGGACCAGGAGCGGCTGACCGCCCTGCTGCCGGCGCTGCTGCCGGTCGCCGAGGTGACGGGCTGGTTCCTGTGCGGCCCCTACGGCCTGGTGCAGGGCGCGGAGCGGGCGCTGGCCGCGCTCGGCGTCGTACGGACCCGGGTGCACGAGGAGATCTTCCACGTCGAGGACACCACGGTGAAGGCCCCCGCGGCTGCCACGGCCCCCTCGCACGGGCGGGTCACCGCCCGCCTCGACGGGCGCTCCGGCACCTGGCCCGTCCGGGACGGGGAATCCCTGCTGGACGCGGTGCTCCGCAACCGCGCGGACGCCCCGTACGCCTGCAAGGGCGGCGTGTGCGGCACCTGCCGGGCGTTCCTGGTGACGGGCGAGGTCCGGATGGACCGGAACTTCGCGCTGGAGGCGGAGGAGACGGAGGCCGGGTTCGTGCTGGCCTGCCAGTCGCACCCGGTGACGGAGGAAGTGGAGATCGACTTCGACCGCTGAGTGCCCCGAGCCCGCTCCCTCCCTCCTCCCCCCTGTCCAATTTCAGGAACGTGTTCTATCTTGACGCACCGTCAGACCTGAATGCGCGCGGGAGGACAGGCAGTGGACTTCACCTTCACCGAGGAGCAGCAGGCGGCCGTCGAGGCGGCCCGGGCCGTGTTCGCGGACGTCGCGCCCGACGGCGTGCCCAGCCCCGCGCTCACCCCCGGGGCCGTCGCCGACGAGTTCGACCGCCCGCTGTGGGCCAAGCTCGCCGCCTCCGACCTGCTGAGCCTGGTCCTCGCCGAGGAGCACGGCGGCGCCGGCCTGGACGCCATCGCCCTGTGCCTGGTGCTGCGCGAGGCCGCCAAGGTGCTCGCCCGGGTACCGCTGCTGGAGCACTGCGCCACCGCCATGGCCGTCCAGGCCCACGGCAGCCCCGAACTGGCCGCCGCCCTGCTGCCCGGCGCCGGACGCGGCAGCCTCGTCCTGACCGCCGCCGCCCACGGCCGCACCGGCCACGACCCGGCCGAACTCGCCGTCACCGCCCGCCGCGACGGGACCGGATGGATCCTCGACGGGGCACAGACCGCGGTCCCCTGGGCGCACAACACCGACTGGATCGCCGTCCCGGCCCACACCGGCGAAGGCGAGGCCGTCCTCGCCCTCGTCCCGCGCACCACCGAGGGCCTGGCACTCGCCGACCAGTACTCCACCAGCGGGGAACGCCTCGCCGAACTGACCCTGGCCGGCGTACGGGTGCCGGACACGCACCTGATCGAGGCCCCCGGCGCATGGGAGCACCTGCGCCAGCTCCTGGCCACCGGGACCTGCGCGCTCGCGCTCGGCCTCGGCGAAAGCGTGCTCACCATGACCAGCCAGTACACCGGCAAGCGCGAGCAGTTCGGCTTCCCGGTGGCCACGTTCCAGGCCGTCGCCGTGCAGGCCGCCGACCGCTACATCGACCTGCGCGCCATGGAGGTCACCCTCTGGCAGGCCGCCTGGCGGCTCGACGCGGCCACCGACGGCGCCGGCGGCCCGCTCCCGAGCGCCGGCGACGTGGCGGTCGCCAAGATCTGGGCCTCGGAGGGCGTACGCCGGGTCGTACAGACCGCCCAGCACCTGCACGGCGGCTTCGGCGCCGACACCGACTACCCGTTGCACCGCTACCACGCCTGGGCCAAGCAACTGGAACTCCAGCTCGGCCCGGCCGCCGCCCACGAGGAGGCCCTGGGCGACCTGCTGGCCGCCCACCCCCTCGCCTGACGGGGACCTACAGCACGAAGGCCGGGTTCCCGCTGTCCGCCACCATCGGGCGCCCGGCACCGTCCCACGCCTGCATCCCGCCGTCGATGTTCACGGCGTCGACGCCCTGGCGCACCAGGTACTGGGTGACCTGCGCGGAACGCCCGCCCACCCGGCACATCACGTGCACCCGCCGACCGTCCTCGACGGCCTCGGTCAGCTCACCGAACCGGGCGACGAAGTCGCTCATCGGAATGTGCAGAGCCCCCTCGACATGCCCGGCAGCCCATTCGTCGTCCTCCCGGACGTCAAGGACAAAGCCTTCGGAGGGCACCGCGGCGGCGTCCACCGAGGGAAGCGGTCCGAAGTTCATAGTGTGGTCGCCTTCTCTCGTAACAGATCTCTTGCCAACCTATCCGACCCCGAATCCAGCCCTACACCGGCAAATCCAGCCTCGCCGGCGTTTGAGGCGTGGGGTCCGGGGCGGAGCCCCGAATCTTGTGCCCGCACCCGTGCCCTCGGCCGGGGCCAGATCCAGCCCCGCCGGCGTTTGAGGCGCGGGGTCTGGGGCGGAGCCCCAGGAGCCCGGGCGCAGCCCGACCTCACCCCGCGGCAGCGGCCCGCTCCGCGGCCAGCTCGGCCTCCCGCTCGGAGACCTGCGCAAGCAACTGCTCCGCGATCTCCTCCAGCAGCCGATCCGGATCCTCCGGCGCCATCCTCAGCATCGACCCGATCGCACTGTCCTCCAGCTCCCGCGCGACCAGCGCCAACAGCTCCTTGCGCCGCGCCAGCCACTCCAGCCGGGCATAGAGCTCCTCGCCCTCGCTCGGCGCCGCCTCCTCGGGAGCCGGACCGGCCGCCCACTCCTCGGCCAGGTCGCGCAGCAGTTGCTCCTCGCCCCGCCCGTACGCGGCGTTCACCCGCGCGATGAAGGCGTCCCGCCGCCCCCGCTCCGCCTCGTCCTGGGCCAGGTCCGGATGGGCCTGGCGGACCAGCTCGCGGTACAGGCGGCGGACCTCCTCCGTGGGCCGCACCCGCTCCGGCGGCCGCACGGGCCGCTCGGTGAGCATCGAGGCCGCGTCGTCGGCGATCCCGTCCGAGTCCATCCAGTCGTGGAACAGCTCGTCGACCCCGGGCATCGGCATGACCAGCGAGCGCGCGTCCCGCGCCCGCCGCAGGTCCTCGGGATCCCCGGTGCGCGCCGCCCTCGCCTCGGCGATCAGCGCGTCCAGTTCGTCGAGCCGCGAGTACATCGGCCCGAGCTTCTGGTGGTGCAGGCGGGAGAAGTTCTCCACCTCGACCCGGAAGGTCTCCACCGCGATCTCGAACTCGATCAGCGCCTGCTCGGCGGCCCGTACGGCCCGCTCCAGACGTGCTTCGGGACGCTCAGCCGTCTCAGGCTGCTCGGTCTTGTCAGGCTGCTCGGTCTGCTCGCTCACCCGGCCAGCCTACGGCCCACCCGCCCGGGCCCTGTTTCACGTGAAACATCGCCCGGGCGGAACCCCACCGAACCCACCGACCCCGCCGAACCCACCAAACCCTCCGAACCCTCCGAGCCCGCCGCAGGCGACCGGTCAGACCCCGAACTCCGCGGCGATCCTGCCGCCCCGCACCGCCGCCACCAGATCGGCGTGATCGGCCTCGGTCCGGTCGGCATAGGCCACCGCGAAGGCGGCCATCGCCTCGTCCAGCTCCTCGTTCTTCCCGCAGTACCCGGCCAGCAGCCGCGGATCGGCACTGTGCGCGTGCGCCCGGGCCAGCAGGGCCCCGGTCATCCGGCCGTAGTCGTCGAGCTGGTCGACGGCCAGCGCCGCCGGGTCCACGCTGCCCTTGCGGTTGCGGAACTGCCGCACCTGGAAGGGCCGGCCCTCCACCGTGGTCCAGCCCAGCAGGATGTCCGAGACCACCTGCATCCGCTTCTGCCCGGCCACCACCCGCCGGCCCTCGTGCTCCTCCGCCGGAGAGGTGAAGCCCAGCGCGGGCAGGTGCGGCAGCAGCACCGAGGGCCGCGCCTCCTTCACCTGGAGCACCAGCGGCTCGCCCCGGTGGTCCAGCAGCAGCACCACGTACGAACGGGTTCCGACGCTCCCGGTGCCCACCACGCGGAAGGCCACGTCGTGGATCGCGTACCGGGCCAGCAGCGGCAGCCGGTCGCCCGGGAGGGTCTCCAGGTACGGGCCCAGCGCGGCCGCCACGGCCGCCGCCTCCCCGTCCCCGACCCGCCGCAGCACGGGCAGCGCGTCGACGAAGCGGCGGCCGCCGTCCGGCCCGGCCTCGGTGGACTTGGCCGCGAACCGGGCGGAGGTGTTGTTGCGGGCCTTCTCCGAGACCCGCTCCAGGGTGCCCAGCAGATCGCGGGCATCGGTGTGCGAGACGAGCTCCTCGTCCGCGATGGCGTTCCACGCGTCGAGCGCGGGCAGCTTGGCCAGCAGCCGCATGGTCCGCCGGTACGCGCCCACGGCGTCCAGCGCGGCCGCCCGGCAGGTGTCCTCGTCCGCGCCGACCACCCGCCCGGCCAGCACCAGCGAGGTCGTCAGCCGCTTCACGTCCCACTCCCACGGACCGAACACGGTCTCGTCGAAGTCGTTCAGGTCGATGACGAGGCGGCCGCGCGCATCCCCGTACAGCCCGAAGTTCGCCGCGTGCGCGTCGCCGCAGATCTGCGCGCCGACCCCGGTCACCGGGCCGCCGGACAGGTCGTGGGCCATCAGCCCGGCCGCCCCGCGCAGGAAGGCGAAGGGGTTCGCGGCCATCCGGCCCACCCGTATCGGCGCCAGCTCGGGAACCCGTCCGGCATTGGACTCCTCCACCGCCCGCACGGCGTCCGGGCGTCCGGCCGGCGCCTCGAAGGCGGCGTGTGCCGACCGCGGCACGCGGCCGCGCAGCGCCTTGCCCGCCTCCCTCGGAGAGCCCTTGGGCGATCCCTGCGCGGAACCCACCGCGGACCTCGCCGCGGAACCCGCCGCCACCCGGGGCACGAACCCCGCCACCACCGGTATCCGCTGCCCCGCCACCGCTACCGCCGTCATCCGCCCCGCCCCTGCCCGTACGTGATCGCCTGTGGAACGGGCTGACCGTATCTACAGCCCGGCGTCCCTGGCCAGCAGCGCCGCCTGGACCCGGTTCTCGCACCCCAACTTCGCAAGGATGCGGCTCACATACGTCTTCACAGTCGCCTCGCTCATGTGCAGCCGCCGGCCCGCGTCCGCGTTGGACAGCCCCTCTCCCAGCAGCGCCAGCACCCCGCGCTCCCGCTCGCTCAGCTCCGCGACCTGGCGCCGGGCCTCCTCGCCCCGTCCGACGGCCTTGCCCGAGGCCAGTTGGTCCACCACGTGCCGGGTCGCCGCCGGCGAGAGGTACGCGTCCCCGGCCGCGGCGGCCCGGACGGCGCCGATCAGCTCGCCGGGCGCCGTGTCCTTCAGCAGGAAGCCCGCACCGCCCTGACCCAGCGCCCGCAGAACGTTCTCCTTCTCGCCGAAGGTGGTCAGGATCAGCGTCCGCACCTCCGGCGCGGCCCGCCCCAGCTCCCCCAGCGCGGTCAGCCCGTCCATCACCGGCATCTGGATGTCCAGCAGCACCACGTCGGGCGCGTGCGCGCGGGCCAGGTCCACGGCCTCCCTGCCGTTCGTCGCCTCCGCGACGACCTCGATGTCCTGCGCCGAGGTCAGGATCATCCTGATCCCGGCCCGGATCAGCGGCTCGTCATCAGCGATCACCACTCGGATCACCTTGGCTGTCACCCGCGCTCCTACTGCTTGACCTCGTATGCCTGCTTGTCCACGAGCTTGCCGTCCTTGAAGCAGAACCGGAAAACCGTATCCGTGGCCAGATCCGGCGAGTCCTCGGACGACAGCAGCGCCAGACACGTCGTGCCCGCCGGCCGCTCGGGGCCCTTGCGGTCCACCCCCGCCGTCAGGATGCTGTCCCCGTCCGGCAGCCGCTCGCGCACCGCCGTCTCGGACTCGCCCAGCTGCACCTCGTCGAACTCGGCCCGGTCGATCATCGCGTTGTTCACCGAGCCCACCAACAGCGCCACCCCGGCGCCGATCACGATCACCAGCAGCACCACCGCCGCGAAGGCGATCCCGCAGCCCAGCGCGATCCCCCCGGTCCGGCTGCGCGCCCGCCCGGCCAGCTCCCGGTCCACCGCCGCCCAGTCCATCGGCGGCGCACCCTGCAGACCCAGCGCATGGGGACGCGCCTGCTGCCCGAAGTCGTCGGCCACGTCCTCCACCAGCCCGGCCGGCTCCGCCCCGTACGGGAGCACGCCCGCCACCCGGAAGCCGCCGCCCTCCGCCGTGCCCGCGTAGACCATCCCGCCGACCAGCCGCGCCCGCTCGCGCAGCCCCGTCAGTCCCTGCCCGCCCGACACCACCTCACCGGCGGGCGGAGCGGCCGCGGGCCCGTTGGCGATCTCCACCACCAGCGAGTCGTCCTCGTACCGCAGCTCCACCGTGATCGGCGCCCCCGGAGCGTGTTTGTAGGCGTTGGTCAGCGCCTCCTGGACGATCCTGTACGCCGCGTGGTCGCAGGCCGCGACCAGCGGCCTCGGCTGCCCCGCGGTGGTCATCCGCACATCGGTCCCCGAGCCCCGCGCCGCCTCCACGACCCCCGCGATGCCGGCCACCCCGCGCGCCGCGGGCTGCGCCTCCTCCACCGGGTCCGGCGCCTCCACGCCGTCGCGCAGGATGCCGACGACCTCGCGCAGTTCGTGCATCGCCGACACCGAGGCCTGCCGCAGCACGCCCACCGCCTCGCGCTGGCGGTCGGTGAGCTCCGGATCCACCTCCAGCGCACCGGTGTGCACGGCGATCAACGCCAGCTGGTGTCCGAGGCTGTCGTGCATGTCCTGGGCGATCCGCTGCCGCTCGCGCAGCCTCGCCTGCCCCTCGACCATGGTCCGCTCGCGCAGCAGCTGCCCGTTGCGCTCCTGGAGCGCGCGCAGCAGCGTCCGGCGCTGCGACCAGTACCGGCTGGCCAGACCCGGCATGACCGTCATCGCCAGGTACATCAGCGTGGAGAACACGATCACCAGCAGGGTCCGCTGGAGCGACCACTGGTCCCACACGCTGAAGCCCACCGCCGCGACGAAGGCCAGCGTGAAGGCGGCCAGCGCCCGGCCCACCCCGACGATCCTGCGCCCCGCCGACCAGCCCAGCAGCCCGGTGACGAGGAACACCCCGGGCATCACGGCCCCCGCGGCCGACCCGAGCACCAACGTGGCCGCCGGCAGCCGACGGCGCAGCAGCGTCAGCGCGACGGCGACCACGGCGCCCAGCACCATCCGCCGCCCGGACCCGTTGCCGAGCTCCTCCACCCCCAGCCCGAGCACGGCGAATATCCCGCCGAGCGCCAGGTCCCCCACGAGCATCCGCCGGGTCCAGGGCTCGGGCCCCCTCAGCCAGTCCCACCCGTCCCGCGCCATCGCCTTCGCATCCACGCGACCGACCCTAGACACCCGCCCCCGCCCCCGACCGCCCTCTTTCGTCGCGCCTCCCACGACGAAAGTCGGACGGCCGACCGCCGGCCACGTGTCCTGGATCACCCACCGCACAACGGCAGATGGGCCGGGAAAACACGAATCGGCCGCCACCGCTTGCGCGATGACGACCGATTCGTCGATGTGGGCGAGGGGGGATTTGAACCCCCACGTCCCGAAGGACACTGGCACCTGAAGCCAGCGCGTCTGCCGTTCCGCCACTCGCCCGAGCAGCGTCCCAGTGGTTCTTCCCTTTCGGGCCGTTCCCCTGGCGACGTCGAAACATTAGCACGGCGGGCGGGGTGGTTTCACATCGCTTTCCCGGCACCCCCGCACCCCTCTGAGCACCGGCCCCTCCCGTACTCCCCGCCCGGTGCGGGACACTGTCCCTGGAGCGCCCCTACGATCCTTGTGAGGACCAACACTCGTCCACGCAGGACCGATGGGGAACCACCCGAATCCGCCACGCGTGGATACGATCAGTAAGCAGTACAGGGCGACAACGACGGAGGAGGTGCCCCATGGGAGTTCTGAAGCGGTTCGAGCAGCGACTCGAAGGTCTGGTGAACGGCACCTTCGCCAAGGTGTTCAAGTCCGAGGTCCAGCCGGTGGAGATCGCCGGAGCCCTCCAGCGGGAGTGCGACAACAACGCCACCATCTGGAACCGCGAGCGGACCGTCGTCCCCAACGACTTCATCGTCGAGCTCAGCGCCGGCGACTACGATCGCCTCAGCCCCTACTCCGGGCAGCTGGGCGACGAGCTCGCGGGCCTCGTCCGCGACTACGCCAAGCAGCAGCGCTACTCCTTCATGGGCCCCATCAAGGTCCACCTGGAGAAGGCCGACGACCTCGACACCGGGCTCTACCGGGTCCGCAGCCGCACCCTCGCCTCCAGCACCTCCCAGCCGCAGGCGGGACAGGGTCAGGCACCCCAGAACCAGCAGCAGGGCGGATACGGGTACCCCCCGGTCGCCGCCCCGCCCATGCCCGCCGGCCCGCCCCCGGGCGGACCCGGCGGATCCGGCGCGCGCAGGCCGGTCGCGGCCGGGCCCGGCCCGGTCGCACCCGTACCGTCCGCAGGCGCCCCGCGGCGCCACTGGATCGAGATCAACGGCACCCGCCACCAGATCTCGCGCCCCACGCTCGTACTCGGCCGAAGCACCGAAGCCGACGTGCGGATCGACGACCCCGGCGTCTCGCGCCGGCACTGTGAGATCCGGACCGGAACGCCCTCGACGATCCAGGATCTCGGGTCCACCAACGGCATCGTGGTGGACGGGCAGCACACCACCCGCGCTACGCTCCGCGACGGCTCGCGGATCGTCGTGGGCAGCACGACCATCATTTACCGGCAAGCCGAAGGGTGAAGCGGGGGCAATGTCAGAGCTGACCCTGACGGTCATGCGGTTGGGTTTCCTAGCCGTTCTGTGGCTGTTCGTCATCGTGGCCGTCCAGGTCATCCGCAGCGACCTCTTCGGAACGAGAGTGACCCAGCGCGGCTCCCGCCGCGGCGGCGCCACCAGCGCCCCGCAGCAGGCCGGCCGCCAGGCCGCGCCGCCGCAGCAGCGCCAGCGCCGCGGTGCGCCCACCAAGCTCGTCGTCTCCGAGGGCACCCTCACGGGCACCACGGTCGCCCTCGCGGGACAGACGATCACGCTCGGCCGGGCACACGACTCCACGATCGTGCTGGACGACGACTACGCGTCCAGCCGCCATGCCAGGATCTACCCCGACCGGGACGGCCAGTGGATCGTCGAGGATCTCGGGTCCACCAACGGCACGTATCTCGACCGGACCCGGCTGACCACCCCGACGCCCATTCCGCCGGGCGCCCCGATCCGCATCGGCAAGACCGTCATCGAGCTGCGGAAGTAGTACGAGAATGAGCGAGCGGAGCGAGCGCGCGTCGGCGATCCGTCCCACCGAGGACACGGACCCGAGCACGCTCCCGACCGGAGGGTGGGCAGTGTGGCTCGAGACCGGTTGTACCCGGAGGAAGCGTCGACTGGGCAGGTGCGCATGAGTCTGTCCCTGCGGTTCGCCGCCGGTTCGCACAAGGGCATGATCCGCGAGGGGAACGAGGACTCCGGCTACGCCGGCCCGCGCCTCCTCGCGATCGCCGACGGCATGGGAGGCCAGGCCGCCGGCGAGGTCGCCAGCTCCGAGGTGATCTCCACCCTCGTGCAGCTCGACGACGACGTCCCGGGCTCCGACATCCTCACCTCCCTCGCCACGGCCGTGCAGCGCGCCAACGACCAGCTGCGCGTCATGGTCGAGGAGGACCCCCAGCTCGAGGGCATGGGCACCACCCTGACCGCGCTGCTGTGGACGGGTCAGCGCCTCGGCCTGGTCCACGTCGGCGACTCCCGCGCCTACCTGCTGCGCGACGGCGTCCTCACCCAGATCACCCAGGACCACACCTGGGTGCAGCGCCTCGTCGACGAGGGCCGCATCACGGAAGAGGAAGCCACCACCCACCCGCAGCGCTCGCTGCTGATGAGAGCGCTCGGCAGCGGCGACATCGTCGAGCCCGACCTCTCCATCCGCGAGGTCCGCGCCGGCGACCGCTACCTCATCTGCTCCGACGGGCTCTCCGGCGTGGTCTCCCACCAGACCCTGGAGGAGACCCTCGCCGACTACCACGGCCCCCGCGAGACGGTTCAGTCGCTCATCCAGCTCGCCCTGCGCGGCGGCGGACCCGACAACATCACCTGCATCGTCGCCGACGTCCTCGACACGGACAGCGGGGACACCCTCGCCGCCCAGGTCAGCGACACCCCGGTCGTCGTCGGTGCGGTCGCCGAGAACCAGCACCAGCTCTTCGACGGCGGCAACGCCATGCAGACCCCGGCCGGCCGCGCCTCGGGCCTCGGCCGCCAGGCCGGCCCGCCCGCCGGCGCCTTCGGCCCCCCCGGCAGCGGCGAGCAGGGCGGCTACGGCTACTCCGACCCGGGCCAGGGCGGTGCCGGCGGCGGCTACGGCAGCTTCGGCGAAGCCGACGGCTACGACAACGACTCCGGCTACGAGGACACGTACGACCACCCCCGCAGGCGCCGCAGCAAAGGGCGCAAGTGGACCACGCGTACGCTGACCCTGCTCCTCGTCGCCGGCGTCATCGGCGGCGGCCTCTACGCCGGCTGGCGCTGGACCCAGACCCAGTTCTACGTCGGCGTCAAGGGCGAGCACGTCGCGCTCTTCCGCGGCATCAGCCAGAAGCTCGGCCCGCTGGAGCTCTCCAAGGTGGAGACCGACCGCCCCGACATCGAACTGAAGTACCTGCCGCCCTTCAAGCGGAAGCTGGTCGAGGCCACCATCAGCGAAAGCAGCCTCGAAGCGGCCCGCGAGAAGATCGACGAGCTCGGCGTCCAGGTCTCCGCCTGCAAGAAGGACGAAGAGCGCCGCAACGCCGAGGCGCAGAACCAGACACCCGCCTCCACTCTGACTGCCGCGGAGCAGCAAGTGGTCGGCCATTGCGTCAAGCAGTAGACACACGCGGGCGCAGGGGGCCTGCCACACCATGAGCGTTGTCACCAACACGACCACCATCGGCGCCATCGAGCTGCCGAGCCGGCGGAACACCGAGCTCCTGCTGCTCGGCTTCGCCGTGGTCATCCCGATCTTCGCCTACGCCAACGTGGGCCTGTCGATCCACGGCAAGCTGCCCCCGGGCATGTTCCTCTACGGGCTCGGCTTCGCCGTGCTCTCGGGGATCGCCCACCTCGTCGTACGCCGCTACGCCAAGTACGCCGACCCGCTGCTGCTGCCGATCGCCACCCTGCTCAACGGGCTCGGCGTCGTCCTGATCTGGCGGCTGGACCAGTCCGAGCGGCTGCAGAACCTCGCCAAGAACAGCTTCGGCGCGTTCACGGAGTCCGCGCCGCGCCAGATGATGTACACGGGGCTCGCCATCGCCCTGTTCTCCGTCGTCCTGCTGGTCCTCAAGGACCACCGCGTGCTCCAGCGGTTCACGTACATCTCGATGGCCGGCGCGCTCGTCCTGCTGATTTTGCCGGTCATCCCGGGCCTGGGCGCGGACGTCTTCGGTGCCAAGATCTGGATCAGCGTCGGCGGTTTCTCCATCCAGCCCGGAGAGTTCGCGAAGATCGTCATCGCGGTCTTCTTCGCCGGCTACCTGATGGTCAAGCGCGACGCCCTGGCCCTGGCCAGCCGCCGCTTCATGGGCCTCTACCTGCCGCGCGGCCGCGACCTCGGCCCGATCCTGATGATCTGGGCGATGAGCCTGCTCGTCCTCGTCTTCGAGAACGACCTCGGCACCTCGCTGCTCTTCTTCGGCATGTTCGTGATCATGCTGTACGTGGCCACCGAGCGGACCAGCTGGATCGTGATCGGCCTGCTGATGTCGGTGGCCGGTGCCGCCGTGGTCGGCGCCACCGCCAGCCACGTCAAGGCCCGCGTCACCGCCTGGCTCGACCCCTTCGAGTGCTACCGCACGTCCGGCGCCTGTGAGCAGGTCGGCCAGTCGATCATGAGCTTCGGCTCCGGCGGGGTCCTCGGCACCGGTTGGGGCCAGGGCAACTCGGACCTCATCGGCTTCGCCGCCAACTCCGACTTCATCTTCTCCACCGTCGGCGAGGAGCTCGGCCTGACCGGCGTCATGGCCTTCCTCCTGCTCTACGGCCTCATCATCGAGCGGGGCGTCCGCACCGCCCTCGCCGCCCGCGACCCCTTCGGCAAGCTCTTCGCCATCGGCCTCTCCGGCGCGTTCGCCCTCCAGATCTTCGTCGTCGCCGGCGGAGTCATGGGCCTCATCCCCCTCACCGGCATGACGATGCCCTTCCTCGCGTCCGGCGGCTCCTCCGTCCTCGCGAACTGGATCCTCATCGCCATCCTCATCCGGATCAGCGACACCGCACGCCGACCTGCCCCGGCCCCCGCCCCGTCCCCCGACTCCGAGATGACCCAGGTGGTCCGACCGTCATGAACAAGCCCCTGCGTCGCATCTCGCTGTTCTGCGGGCTGCTCGTCCTCGCGCTGCTGATCCGGACCAACTGGCTGCAGTACGTCCAGGCCGAGGAACTCAGCACGCGCAAGGAGAACCGCCGGGTCCAGATCGCCCAGTACGCCACCGAGCGCGGCAACATCATCGTCGCGGGCGAGCCGATCACCGGCTCCGCGGTCACCGACGGCAGCGACTACAAGTTCAAGCGGACCTACACGGCGGGCGAGCTGTGGGCCCCCGTCACCGGGTACGCCTCGCAGGCCTTCGGCTCGACGCAGCTGGAATCCCTCGAAGACGGCATCCTCACCGGCAACGACGACCGGCTCTTCTTCGACCGCACCATCGGGATGTTCACCGGGGAGAAGAAGCAGGGCGGCAACGTCGTCACCACGCTCAACCCGGCCGCCCAGAAGGCCGCCTTCGAGAAGCTCGGCTCGAAGAAGGGCGCGGTCGCCGCCATCGACCCGCGCACCGGCGCCATCCTCGCGCTCGTCTCCACCCCCTCGTACGACCCCTCGCGCTTCGCCGGCAACTCCAAGGCGGACGAGAAGGCCTGGGTCGAGCTCAAGGACAGCGAGGACAAGAACCTCGTCAACCGCGCCCTGCGCGAGACCTACCCGCCGGGCTCCACCTTCAAGGTGGTCACCGCGGCCGCCGCGCTGGAGAACGGCGTGGTCAAGGAGATCAACGACCCGACGGACACGCCGGAGCCGTACATCCTGCCGGGCACCCAGACGCCGATGGTCAACCACGCCTCGGGGTGCGAGAAGGCCAGCCTGAACAAGGCCCTGGAAGTCTCCTGCAACTCGGTCTTCGCCAACCTCGGCGACAAGGTCGGGCGGGACAACATGGTGAAGACCTCGGAGAAGTTCGGCTTCAACAACGACAAGATCGACATCCCGGTCCGCGCCTTCGCCAGCGTCTACGACAAGAAGATGGGCAGGGACGGCAACGCCCAGAGCTCCATCGGACAGTTCAACACCGCCGCCACCCCGCTCCAGATGGCGATGGTCACCGCCGCGATCGCCAACGACGGCAAGCTGATGAAGCCGTACATGGTCGACCAGCTCACCGCGCCCAACCTCGACGTCATCGAGAAGCACTCTCCGGAGGAGATGAGCCGGCCGCTGTCCGCGGCCAACGCTCAGAAGGTCCAGGAGATGATGGTCAACGTCGTCGAGAAGGGCACCGGCGAGAAGGCCAAGATCAAGGACGTCAAGGTCGGCGGCAAGACCGGTACCGCCCAGCACGGTGAGGGCAACAAGAAGCGCCCGTACGCCTGGTTCATCTCCTACGCCGAGAACCCGGACGGCTCCTCGCCCGTCGCCGTCGCCGTCGTCATCGAGGACAGCGCCGCGGACCGCGAGGACATCAGCGGTGGCGGCCTCGCCGCCCCCGTCGCCCAGGCCGTCATGCAGGCCGTTCTCAAGAACCAGAAGTGAGCCGGGGACGAGCCGGGGGTGAGCCGAGCGTGAGTCGTGCATGACGGACCGGAGCGGAGTGATCCACGTCACTGATACCGGCCGGATCCGAGCGTACGGTACCGGTCCAGTATCAGCCTGTGGCCACGAACCGATCACGGACGATCGGCCGGTAGCCTTTGCGCGAACAGCACACCGCCGGACCACACACAGGTGCGGTCGGGACTGACGGAGAGGGCTGCAACGTTATGGAAGAGCCGCGTCGCCTCGGCGGCCGGTACGAGCTGAGCCACGTGCTCGGCCGTGGTGGCATGGCCGAGGTCTACCTCGCCCACGACACCCGGCTCGGCCGTACCGTCGCCGTCAAGACCCTGCGCGCCGATCTCGCCCGCGACCCGTCCTTCCAGGCCCGGTTCCGTCGCGAGGCCCAGTCGGCCGCGTCGCTGAACCACCCGGCGATCGTCGCCGTCTACGACACCGGCGAGGACTACGTAGACAACATCTCCATCCCGTACATCGTGATGGAGTACGTCGACGGGTCCACCCTGCGCGAGCTGCTGCACTCCGGCCGCAAACTGCTGCCCGAGCGCACGCTGGAGATGTGCATCGGCATCCTCCAGGCCCTGGAGTACTCGCACCGGGCCGGCATCGTGCACCGCGACATCAAGCCCGCCAACGTGATGCTGACCCGCACCGGCCAGGTCAAGGTCATGGACTTCGGCATCGCCCGCGCCATGGGCGACTCCGGCATGACCATGACGCAGACGGCCGCCGTCATCGGCACCGCCCAGTACCTCTCCCCGGAGCAGGCCAAGGGCGAGCAGGTCGACGCGCGCTCCGACCTCTACTCCGCGGGCTGCCTGCTGTACGAGCTGCTCAGCGTGCGGCCCCCGTTCGTCGGCGACTCCCCCGTGGCCGTCGCCTACCAGCACGTACGGGAAGAGCCCCAGCCGCCGTCGAACTTCGACCCCGAGATCACGCCCGAGATGGACGCGATCGTGCTGAAGGCGCTGGTCAAGGACCCCGACTACCGCTACCAGTCCGCCGACGAGATGCGCGCGGACATCGAGGCCTGCCTCGACGGCCGGCCCGTCGTCGCGGCCGCCTCCATGGGCGCGGCCGGATACGGCTACCCGCACGACCAGGGGCACGGCCACCAGGGCTACGACCAGCCCACCACCGCCCTGCGCACCGCCGACCCTCAGACCTCGATGATGCCGCCCATGCCCCCGGGCGACGGCGGATACGGGTACGGCGACCAGGGCCACGGCGGCTACGACCAGGGTCCGCACCGCCGCCAGAAGAAGAGCAAGGCGTCCACGATCCTGCTCGTGACGGCGGGCATCCTCGTCCTGGTCGGCGCGATCCTCATCGGCCGGTCCCTCTTCAACGGGAAGGCCGACAACCGGCCCGCCGTGCCGAAGTTCATCGGCGTGACCCTGGAGGAGGCGCAGCGGAGCGCCGACAACGTCGGCCTCAAGGTGGCGAAGGAAGCCGACGCCGCCTGCGACGAGCAGCCCAAGGGCAAGATCTGCAAGCAGGATCCGGCGGCCGACACCAAGGTCGAGAAGGGCTTCACCGTCAAGGTGACCGTCTCCTCGGGCGCGGCCGCGGTGTCCGTCCCCGACGTGCTCGGCGGCCAGTACGAGCAGGCGGAGAAGACCCTCAAGGACAAGGGCTTCCAGGTCGAGCGCAAGCTCCAGGAGTCCGAGCGGACCGCCGGGGTCGTCCTGGAGCAGGACCCGAAGGCCGGCAGCGAGGCGCCGAAGAACTCCGTGATCGTGCTGACCGTCGCCAAGGAGCAGTCCAAGGCGGTCGTCCCGGACCTCAAGGGCAAGAACAAGGAAGACGCGGAGAAGGCCCTCAAGGCCGTCAACCTCAAGCTGGGCAGCGTGACGGAGACGGAGTCCCCGGGCGCCGAGCCGAAGAAGGTCGTCTCGCAGCAGTACCAGCCGGGCGAGCAGCTCGAGGTCGGCAAGGCCGTCGGCATCACCATCGCCAAGGCCGCGCAGCAGACGCAGGTCCCGAACCTGGCCCAGAAGACGGTGGCCCAGGCGAAGACCGAACTGGCCGCCAAGGGCCTGACCTTCGGCCGGGTCATCTCCGGCCCGACGGACGACAACGCGATCGTGATGCTCTCCGACCCGATCGCCAACAGCACGGTCAACACGGGCACGGCCGTCAACGTGTACACGACGGCCGGCCAGCAGGACGGCGGCGGCAACAACGGCGGCAACGGCTTCTTCGGGGGCCTGACGGGCGGCACCCGCCGCTAGCCGCGGGGCCGCGCCCGCACACGGAGAAGGTCCGGTCCCCCTCGGAGGGGGACCGGACCTTCTTTCGTACGGGAACCCGCGCCGTTCCGGCGCGTCCCCACGCGGCCGCCTGGGCCCTCGCCCGTGCCGCCCCGGCCCCGTCACGCCCAGGGGGCGTCACAGCCGTCCACAGGGGCCCCTGGAGGCCCGGAACGCCGGAGTCCGGCTCACCCCTGGCGCAGCTCCGCCGGAGGCGTCCGCCGCGCGTCCACCTTCTCCGTCCTGACCAGCTCGCCCCACACGACGTACCGGTACTTCGACGTGTACACCGGCGTGCAGGTCGTCAGCGTGATGTACCGGCCCGGGGCGGTCCTGCCCGACTCCTTCGGGACCGGGTTAATCACGTCCACGTTGTACTTCGACGTCTGGCGCAGCTCCGCGAAGACCTTGTAGACGTACCAGGTGTCCTTGGTCTCGAAGACGATCGCGTCGCCGTTCTTCACCTTGTCGATGCTGTGGAACTTCGCCCCGTGGCCGTCGCGGTGCGCGGCCAGCGAGAAGTTCCCCTTCTCGTCCCACGGCAGGGCCGACTTCACCGGCTCCGTGTAGTAGCCCGCGACGCCGTCGTCGAGGACGTCCGGGTCCGTGCCCGGCTTGACCAGCACCTCGCCGTTCTTCATCGCGGGCACGTGCAGGAACCCGATGCCGTCCTTGGTGTCCAGCGCGCCCGGGGCCGCCGGCTGGGCCGGGGCCTGCGCCTGCCACTGCCGGCGGACCTCGTCGCCGCGCGCCGACGCCTGCCGGTCCGCGAGCACGTTCGTCCACCACAGCGAGTAGGCCACGAACAGGGCCAGCACCAGGCCGACCGTGATCAGGAGCTCGCCCAGCAGGCTCAGGAACCCGGCGAGCACACTGCGGTGCGGGGGCGGCGCGGCGGCGGCAGGGCGGCTGCGGTGGGCGGGAGACACTGCTGATTCGTCCTTAGGGCGGCTGCGGGATGGCGGCTACGGACCGGTCAGCGCGGGCGGAGGGCCCTGGCTGCGGGGGCGTTCGTCGATCATCCTGCCCCATACGATCATCCGGTAGGTGCTGGTGAACTCCGGGGTGCAGGTCGTCAGCGTGATGTACCGGCCCGGGGCGGTGAATCCGGAGCCCTCCGGCACCGGCTTGATCACCGAGACGTTCGTCGGCGGCGTCTGCGGCAGCGCCGAGGTCATCTCGTACGTGTAGTACGCGTCGCGGGTCTCGACCACGACGGGATCCCCCGGCACGAGCCGGTTGATGTAGCGGAACGGCTCGCCGTGGGTGTTGCGGTGGCCCGCCACCGCGAAGTTCCCCTGCGGGTCCGCCGGCATGGCCGTCTTCAGCGCGCCCTCGCCGTAGTGCCCGACCATCCCCTTGTCGAGCACCTTCGGCTTGCTGATGCCCTCCGCCACCGGAACCTTCACGTCCAGCTTCGGGATGTACAGGATCGCGAAGCCCTGCCCGGGCTCGAAGGCGGACACCGGCGGTGCGGCGGCGGCGCCGGCTGCGGGGCCCGGGTCCTGCTGCCACTTCTGCTGGAGCGAGCCCGCGGCCCCGTTCGCCGTCCGCTCGGCCAGGAGGTTCGTGTACCAGAGCTGGTAGGCGACGAACAGCAGCATCACCAGGCCCAGTGTGATGAACAGCTCCCCGCCCAGCCGGCTCGCGATGACCACCGGGCCGCCCGACGCCGGCCGCCTGCGCCGCCGCCCGCGCGCCCGCCTGCGGGTGTGCCGGGCGGCCCGCTTCGCGGCCTCCTGTGCTGCCCTGCGTCGCGCGGCCCGGCCCTCCGTGGGCGCGGACGGCGCGACCGCCGTCACGCGACGGCCTTGCCCACCACCGGGGCCAGCCCCACCGAGCGCTCCACGGCACCCGCGTCACCGCACCGCACCAGCCAGTTCGCGAGCATCCGGTGGCCCCACTCGGTCAGCACCGACTCGGGGTGGAACTGCACGCCCTCGACGTCGTGCTCCCGGTGGCGCAGGCCCATGATGATCCCGTCCTCGGTGCGTGCCGTGACCTCCAGCACGTCGGGCAGGGTCAGGGGCTCGGCCGCGAGCGAGTGGTAGCGGGTCGCGGTGAACGGCGACGGCAGGCCGGCGAAGACGCCGAGACCCTCGTGCACCACCGGCGAGGTCTTGCCGTGCAGCAGCTCCGGAGCCCGGTCCACGACCCCTCCGTACGCGACCGCCATCGACTGCATGCCGAGGCAGACGCCGAAGACCGGAACGCCCGTGTCCGCACAGTGGCGGACCATGTCGACGCAGACGCCCGCCTCCTCCGGCGTGCCCGGCCCCGGGGAGAGCAGCACGCCGTCGAAGCCGTCCTGCGCGTGCGAGAGCTCGACCTCGTCGTTGCGCAGCACCTCGCATTCGGCGCCGAGCTGGTAGAGGTACTGGACCAGGTTGAAGACAAAGCTGTCGTAGTTGTCGACAACCAGAATGCGCGCGCTCACGGAGTGGCTCCCGATCCCTCGTCCACAGTCACATCGTTGAACGGCAGGAGCGGTTCGGCCCACGGGAAGACGTACTGGAACAGCACGAACACCACCGCGAGGACCAGTACGAGCGAGATCAGCGCGCGCACCCACGCATTGCCCGGCAGATGCCGCCAGATCCAGCCGTACATGGCTTCTGTTTCCTTTTCGTCCTCATTCGTTCAACGCACCGCAGGGGCGGTACGCGAACAGACTAAAGGCAGCGGCCCGAACGGGTGGGTCACCTCGGCAATCCCTCCGGCCTGCCCTGCCCCACGGCGCGCGTCCCGGTCAGCTCCGCCCAGACGACCAGCCGGTGGCTGTGGCCCCACTCGGGGTCGCAGGTCGTCAGCGTCAGGTACCGGCCGGGCGCCGTGAAGGGCGACCTCGCCGGGACCGGATCGACCACCCGGACGTCGGTGGGCAGGGTGCGCAGCGGCCCGCCGCGGACCGTGTACGTGTACCAGGTGGTCGCGTCCTTGAGGATCACGGCGTCCCCCGGACGGAGCTCCGGGAAGTCCTTGAAGGGGTCTCCGTACGTGCGGCGGTGGCCCGCCACCGAGAAGTTTCCGGTGGCGCCGAGGCGGGCGGTGCCCGCGTAGTGGCCCAGGCCCTTCTTCAGCAGCTCGGTGCCGGTGCCCTCCAGGACGGGCTTGATCCAGTCCGGGCCGAAGCGCGGGATGTACATCTCGGCGAAGGCCTGGCCGGCGGGGTAGGGGGGCGGTGTCTCCGGGGCCTTCGGGGCTTCCGGGGCTTTCGGGGTGGCCGGTGCGGCGGCCTGCGGGGCGGCCGCCGGGGCCGCCGCCGCCCAGGTGTCGCGCATCCGGGTCATCTCGGCGTCCATGGCCCGGTCGGCCTTGACCCCGGTCCACAGCAGTACGTAGGCGACGAAGAGCACGATCAGCGTGCCCGCCGTCAGGCACACCTCGCTGAACGTCCGTACCACCAGGCGCAGTACGACGTCAGGACGGACCCGTTCACGGGGTGGGTGCCACCGGCTTCGCATAGTGGAGGTCCACTGTGCCGGAGTAGCCGGGAAGTGTCAGCGCCTTGTGCTCGTCCACTTTCCAGCCGAGCCCGTACGCGTTGACGTACAGCTGGTAGTTCTGGAGGGCCGGGGAGGCCGCCATCGCCTTGCGCAGCGCGCCCGGGTCGCCGACCGCGGAGATCTTGTACGGCGGCGAGTAGACCCGGCCCTGGAGGATCAGGGTGTTGCCCACGCAGCGCACCGCGCTGGTGGAGATGAGGCGCTGGTCCATGACCTGGATGCCCTGGGCCCCGCCCTGCCAGAGGGCGTTCACGACGGCCTGGAGGTCCTGCTGGTGGATCACCAGGTCGTTGGGCTGGGGCTCGGGCACGTTGGGGATGCGGGCGGTGGCGTTGGGCGGGGCGTCGTTGAGGGTGACGGTCAGGCCCTTGCCGGTCAGCTCCTCGGTGCCGGACGCCGCGCGCAGGGCGGCCAGCCGGGCGTCCTCGGCCTTGGTGCTGCCGTCGTCGCGCTCGGCGAGGGTGTCCACCCGGTGGCGCACCGCGGCGGTGCTCGCCTCCAGCTCCGCGTTGTTCTGGCTGCGCTCTTCGATGAGGTCCGACAGCTTGAGGAGTGAAGCGTCGGTCCGGATGTTCGTACCCTTGGAGGTGTTGAAACTGGTGACGAAGAGCAGCCCGGCGAGGGCGAAAACGGCGGCCGTCAGCAGCCGGACCGGTCTGGCCCGGCGACGGGGACCCGCGGAGGAGTCGTCGGAATTGCTCAACGTACCCTTCTCCTTCAACGCCACAGGTCCACTACGCTAACGGACGCCCGGGGGAGGCAAGGTCCCCAGCGCATCGACAGGAGAGCCCCTCGTGCCGAAGTCACGTATCCGCAAGAAGGACGACTACACGCCGCCGCCCACGCGGCAGCCGCAGAGCATCAGGCTGACGAACCGCAGCTGGGTCGCCCCGGTCATGCTGGCCCTCTTCCTGATCGGACTCGCGTGGATCGTCGTCTTCTACGTGACCGAGACCCAGCTGCCGATCGAGGCACTGGGCAATTGGAACATTGTGGTCGGTTTTGGATTTATCGCGGCGGGATTCGGCGTATCCACGCAGTGGAAGTAGCACCGATCCGCCTCTGACGGAAGCTCTCCCCATGAGTTATCCACAGCGTCATCCACACCTGAGGAAAAGACAGAAGATCTGTGGATAACTCTGTGGAGAGTTGACGCCGGTGTGATCAGGTGAGTTCCGCGGTCCGGAGCAGAATCACCCCTGCCACCAGCACGAATACCGCCACACAAGTCCCCCATTGGATGAGTGTGCGATGGCGGCCGGCGGTGGGCCGTAGCATGCCCAGGCCCACCAGCGCGCCGGTGACCAGGCCGCCCACATGGGCCTGCCAGGACACGTTGAGGCTGCCGCCGAGCGGTACGAAGGTCAGCACCAGCATGAGCACGACCATGACGATCACCGGCCGCATCTCGTAGCGCAGCCGGCGCACCAGGACGACGGTGGCGCCGAGCAGGCCGAAGACGGCGCCGGACGCGCCGAGGGTCGGGGTGTTCGGTGGGGTCAGCAGATAGACGAGGGCGCTGCCGCCCAGCGCCGACAGCAGGTAGACGGCGAGGTAGCGGGACCGGCCCAGCGCCGCTTCCAGCGGGCCGCCGATCACCCACAGCCCGATCATGTTGCCGATGATGTGCCACCACTCGACGTGCAGGAACACCGAGGACAGCAGGCGGTAGTACTGGCCTGTGGAGACCCCTTCGACGGGGGCGCCGAAGAATTCCACGTACCGGCCGAGCAGCTCCAGCTGGACCACGAGCGCCGGGGCGGCGAGGCCCGCGAGGAACACGGCGGCGTTGATGCCGATCAGGGTCTTGGTGACCAGCTGGGGGTCGGCGGCGACCACCCCGCCCGCGATGTTGCGCGGGGCGTTCGCGGTCGGGCGGTGCCCGGTGCCGGAGCCCTCGCGGACGCATTCGGGGCACTGGAAGCCGACCGAGGCGCTGATCATGCACTCGGGGCAGATGGGGCGCTCGCAGCGGGTGCAGCGGATCCCCGTGTCACGGTCCGGGTGGCGGTAGCAGCCCGGCAGACGGTCGGTGTCCATCGGTTCCCTCGATCAGCGGCGAGGCAGGGGAACGCCCCGCCGGTCCGGTATGCATGCAGGACGGACGGGCGGGGCGGAAAGGTTCCCGGGGTCCGGGGTGCCAGGGGGTCCGGGGTCCGGGGGTCCGGGGTCGCGTCGGGGTCGCGTCAGCGGTTCTCGATGACGACCGACTCGATGATCACGTCGTCCAGCGGGCGCTCGGTGCGCGGGTTGGTGGCCAGGCCGGCGATGGAGTCCACGATCTTCTGGCTGGCCGGGTCGGTGACCTCGCCGAAGATGGTGTGCTTGCGGGTCAGCCAGGCGGTCGGCGCGACGGTGATGAAGAACTGCGAGCCGTTGGTGCCCGGGCCCGCGTTGGCCATGGCGAGCAGGTAGGGCTTGGTGAAGGCCAGGTCGGGGTGGAACTCGTCGGCGAACTGGTAGCCGGGGCCACCGGTGCCGTTGCCCAGCGGGTCGCCGCCCTGGATCATGAAGCCGCTGATGACACGGTGGAAGACGGTGTTGTCGTAGAGCGGGTCCGTCGTCTTCTGGCCGTCGGTGGGACGGGTCCACTCGCGGCCGCCCGTGGCGAGTTCCACGAAGTTCCGGACGGTCTTCGGGGCGAAATTCGGCAGCAGCTCGATCTCGATGTCGCCCTTGGTGGTCTTCAAGGTGGCGTAGAGCTTCTCGGCCACGGATCTGCCTTCCATAGTCATCACTGTCGGTCCAGATAGTCGCACGGAGCGCTCCGCGGCACAGAAATCCTCCACCCGTATGCCCTGTCACGCATGCCAGTCGGTGGTATGGCAGGCATGATCCGACAAAGGGTGGAAAGGTGAACTGTGTCCGCCACCGAGGAGGAGGATCCCGTGACCCGCAAGGACAGCGTGCGCCTGGCCGCCGAGAGCGCCAGGGAAACCGTGATGCACGTGTCGGAAGTGGTGGCGCCGTACGCAGGAAGCGCCAAGGACGCGGCCGTGCACTACGCGCACGAGGCGAACGTACTGCTGGCGCCGAAGGTGTCGCACGCCGCCAACGAGGCCGCACGGCAGGCCCGTATGACATACGACAGCCATCTGCATCCCCGGATCAAGGCGGCCCGCGCGCATGTGCCGCCGAATGTCGACCGGGCCGCGACGAACGCGGTCGAGCAGTCGCGGCGCGCGGCACGCCGGGCGGCCGAGTACACGCAGCCGAAGATCGAGAGTGCGCTCGCGGCCGCCACGCCGGTGGCCGAGGAGGCCGTGTCGCGCTCGACGGCGGCGGTCGCCGCACTGCGCGGGCAGGTGACCCCGAAGGAGATCGACCGGCTGGTGCGGCGCCACGAGCGGCGGGCGCGCTGCGGCCGGGCGCTGCGCGGGGTCGCCGTGGTCGGTGTCCTGGCGGGCGTCGCCTTCGCGGCGTGGAAGTGGTGGGACCAGCAGTCGAACCCGGACTGGCTCGTCGAGCCGCCGGCGGCGACCGAGCTGTCGGCGCAGGACGCCGCGCCGGCGAGCTTCGACGACGAGCTGGCCGCGAAGGAGCGCGAGGCGGGGTCGGCTGCGGACGACAAGCAGTTCTGACCGCCCCCCGGCGGCCGTTGCTGTCGCCTGTCGCTGTCGCCGGATCGCCGAAGGGCCCGGATCCATCAGGATCCGGGCCCTTCGGCTTGTCCCTGCGCTCCGTGCGGTGCTCAGGGGAGGGTGAGGACCATGCCCGGGCGGATGAGGTCGGGGTTGGAGCCGACGACGCCCTTGTTCATGGCGTAGAGCTCGCGCCAGCGGCCCTCGTTGCCGAGCTCGCGGCGCGCGATCGCGGAGAGCGAGTCGCCGGGCTTGACCGTGTACGTACGCCTCTTGGCGGCGGGCGCCGGCTTGGGGGCGGCCGGGACGGCCTTGTGCGCGGCCGAGGCGGGGGTCGGGGTGTGCGCGGCGCCGGGCGCCGCGGAGGCGGCCGCACCGGGCTTCGGCATCGGGGCGGGCTTGGGCGGGGCGGGAACGGCCTTGTGCGCGGCCGAGGAGGGTGTCGGGGTCGCGGGCCTGGGCGGCGCGGCCGCCGCCATGCGCTCGGCTGCGGCACGGGTGGCCGAGGCGGCATCGGCCGCCGAGCTCGCCGGAGGGGTGGCCGCGGCGGGCGCCTGCTGCTCGATCTGTTCCTTCGCCTTCTCGGCGGCGTCGTGCGCCTTCTTCTTGTCGGACTTCAGGAAGTCGAAGAGTCCCATGTCTGTACGCCTCCGGCGTGGTGTTGCCCCCCTGGGCTCGGTGCCTTCCCCCACTGTCGGACACCGGGCGCCCGGCGGCCCTGTGACTGGGCCGTCCGGGGGACACCACCGCGGAGGGCGGGCCGTCACTGCCGGGCGCGGCGGGCCGGTCGGGGGCCGTCGGCGGGGATCCCGAGGTCGCCTTCGGCGAGGAGGCCGAGGACGCGCAGCAGGGTGCTGCGGTCGGCGTCCGAGAGGGAGGCGAGGGCGTCGGCGTGGACCCGGTCGACGATCTGCTGGCTCCGGACGGCGAGGGCCGCGCCCTCCTCGGTGACGGCGACGATCCGGGCCCGGCGGTCCTTGGTGGAGGGGCGGCGCTCGGCCAGTCCGGCCTTCTCCAGGGCGTCGACGGTGACGACCATCGTCGTCTTGTCCATGTCGCCGATCTCGGCGAGCTGGATCTGGGTGCGCTCCTCCTCCTGGGCGTGGACGAGGACGCAGTGCATGCGGGGGGTGAGCCCGATCTCCCCGAGCGCGGCGGCCATGCGGGTGCGGAGCACGTGGCTGGTGTGGTCCAGGAGGAAGGACAGGTCGGGCTCGGTCCGGGTGCTCGCCATCGCAGTCATGGCTTCACTCTAACAATTAGGTCCGAAGAAAACCGTCTGCAACGAAACTATCTGCTACGGTCATACCAGTTCGCCGGCGCCGCCCTGCCGCATCGACCGGCGCCGACCGCCTCGCCAACCGCCTTGCCGACTGCCTCGCCGACTGGAGAGACCGATGCCTGCCGCTTCCTCCACCTCCACCTCCACCTCTGCCCCCGCCGCTCCGCCCTCCGCATCCACTCCCGCCGCCACCGTCGGGGACACAGGGCTCCGGTCCCGCTGGACCGCCCTCGGCGTGCTCTCCACCGGCATGCTGATGACGATCCTCGACGGCAGCATCGTCACCGTGGCGATGCCCGCCATCCAGAACGACCTGGGCTTCTCCCCCGCGGGCCTCAGCTGGGTGGTGAACGCCTACCTGATCGCCTTCGGCAGCCTGCTGCTGCTCTCCGGACGCCTCGGCGACCTGCTGGGCCGCAAGCGGATGTTCCTCGCCGGAACGGCCGTCTTCACCGGAGCCTCGATACTCGCGGGCTTCGCCGCCTCCCCCGCCGTGCTGATAGCCGCCCGCTTCCTGCAAGGACTCGGCAGCGCGATGGCCTCCGCCGTCAGTCTCGGCATCCTGATCACCCTGTTCACCAAGCCACGTGAACGCGCCAGGGCCATCGCGGTGTTCTCCTTCACCGGAGCCGCCGGCGCCTCCCTGGGCCAGGTGCTCGGCGGGGTCCTGACCGACGCCCTCGACTGGCACTGGATCTTCTTCATCAACCTGCCCATCGGGCTCGCCGCACTGCTCCTGGCCCTGCCCGCGCTCCCCTCCGACCGGGGTCTGGGCCTGCGCGCGGGTGCCGACGTACTGGGCGCCGTCTTGGTCACCGCCGGGCTGATGCTGGGCATCTACACCGTGGTCGAGGTGGAGCGGTACGGCTGGGTCTCCGCGCACACCCTCGGCCTCGGGGCGCTCTCCGCGGTCCTGCTCGCCGCCTTCACCCTGCGCCAGGCGAAGGCCCGCACGCCGCTGGTGCCGCTGCGGATCTTCCGCTCCCGGATCGTGGTCGGCGCCAACCTCGTGCAGATGCTGATGGTCGCCGCGCTCTTCTCCTTCCAGATCCTGGTCGCCCTCTACCTCCAGAAGGTCCTGGGCTACGGGGCCGCCGCGACCGGCCTCGCGATGCTTCCCGCCGCCCTGGTCATCGGCGCGGTCTCCCTCGGGGTCTCCGCCCGGCTCAACGCCCGCTTCGGCGAGCGGAACGTGCTGCTTGCCGGTCTCGGCCTGCTCGTCCTGGCCCTGGGCCTGCTGACCCGGCTGCCCGTGCGGGCCGACTACGTCACCGACCTGCTGCCGGTGATGCTGCTGGCCGCGGGCTTCGGCCTGGCCCTGCCGGCCCTCACCACGCTGGGCATGTCCGGCGCCGACGACCGTGACGCCGGGCTGGCCTCCGGGCTGTTCAACACCACCCAGCAGATCGGCATGGCCCTCGGTGTGGCCGTCCTCTCCACCCTCGCGGCCTCCCGTACGGAGTCCTCGGCCCGGGCGGGCAGCACCCCGGCCGAGGCCCTCACCAGCGGCTATCACCTGGCCTTCGCCATCGGCGCCGCGCTCCTGCTGGGCGCGGTCGCCCTGGCCGCGACCCTGCTGCGATCAGGGGGCACCTCCCAGCGGTAGCCGGGGATGTTTCACGTGAAACAGCGGCTGTTTCACGTGAAACATCAGCCGGCTGACAGGCCCTACACCGTCACCGAGGCACGGTCCTTGACGAAGAACCCGCCGGCAGCGCGCAGCGCCTCGGTGTCGTCGAGGACCGTGCCGGGTGCGTTTCCGACTCCGAGCAGGGAACCGCCCCACTGCATGCCCATGTAGCGGGCGCAGTTGCGCAGGGTGCCGACCAGCGGGTCGGCCATCGACCGGTCCTCGGAGGACAGCGCGGTGATGCTCCACAGGGTCTTGCCGCCCATCCGCGGCTTGAAGTCCAGGCCGGGCACGCGCATCCAGCCCGACCAGTGGTCGAGGTAGAGCTGGGCGCTGGACGAGAGGCTGTACCAGTAGAGCGGCGAAGCGACGACGAGGTCGGTGGCGTCCAGCGTGGCGTCCAGCAGGACACGGGAGTTGCCGACGGGCTCGGGGTAGATGCCGGGCCCGTCGTGACGTCGGTCCTCGAACGCCGGGACCGGGAGGTCCTTCAGGCGGAGCCACTGCTGCTCCACGTCGTCGGGAAGGGCCGCGGCCGCCTCGCGGGCGAGGGTCTCGGTGTTGCCGCCCAGGCGGGTGCTCGCCAGCAGGAACAGGAACTTCCGGCCGCTGAACTGATGTGTCGTGGTCATACTCGGCTCTCTCCGGTCATCGTGTCGTGGACCAGCACGGGGCCCGTGCCGGCCAGGGGCCTGGCGAACGCCGCCAGTACCGGTCCGTGCCGCGGCAGGTCGTGCACCACCCAGCGGCCATCCTGCTCCTGGAGGTCGACGGGTACGGGTCCGGACCGGCCGGGGTGCACCAGCACCCGGTGGGGCGCGGTGGTCAGCGGCAGTCCCGCAGCCTTCATCACGGCTTCCTTGCGGGTCCAGGCGCGGACGAAGCCCGTACGGCGGGATTCCGGCGACATGGCCCGCACCTGCCGCTGCTCCTCGGGGGCCAGGCAGCGGTCGATGAGTCCCTCGGTGTCGAAATCCCGTACGTGTTCGAGGTCGACGCCGATCGGATCGTCCACGGACAGTCCGAGCAGCCAGAACTCCTCGGAGCGGGCGACGCTGAGGTAGACCAGGGGCACGGAAGCCGCGATGAGGACCAGATGCTGGTGGCGCAGCCTTCCCCGGTGCGCCGGGCCGGTGCGCCCGAACCGGATCTCCCCGGGCTCCGTGTCCGCGTAGGCGGCGAGGGTGCGGCGCACCGCCGCCCAGGAGGCGGCGAAGCGGCGGCGGTCCTCGTGCCGGGAGAAGCGCAGACATCGGCCCCGCTCCTCCTCGGAGAGCAGCTCCATGTCCTGGCGCAGTACGGCTCCGCGGTCGTCGCCGAACCACACGTGGGTGCCGCCGCGCTCGGGGAGGACGGGCGGGGCCGGGCAGCCGGTCACACGGGCGGCCTGGGCAGGGGGACCGGGCGTGGCTTCGGCCGTGGAGGCTGCAGTTGGGGCGGAGTACACCGCGTCACCCCTCCCCGCCTTCGTCGCACCGCCGGGACCGTATCGCCCGCGCGACCTCGTCGCGCGCCTCCAAGACCAGCCGGCGCAGGGCCGCGGGTACGTCGGCGCCCGCCAGGAAGGCGTCCGCGGCGGCCACCGTCCGCTCCGAGACGGCCCCGGAGGGGAAGGCCTCGCGGGCGAAGCGCTGGGCCGTGCCCCCGGGCGCCTCGGCCCACATCCGCCCGACCTCGGCGAAGTACGCCTCGGCGAAGGGCTCCAGGAGCCCGCGGTGGTCCGGCTCGGCGAAGCCCTCCAGCGTGGCGCGCAGCAGGCTGTTGGGGAGCTCGCCGGAGAGGATCCGCTGCCAGGCGGCGGACTTGGCGCCGGCCTCCGGCAGGGCCGCCAGGCAGGCCGCCGCACTGCGTTCGCCCGCCGCCGAGGGGTCACGGAGCCGTTCGGCTTCGATCTCGGCCGGGCCCGCCGCGCCGCAGACCACCAGCCGCCGCAGCAGCGCCCAGCGCAGGTCCACATCGACGGCCAGACCGGGGACGGCCGTGATGCCGTCGAGGATCTCCCGGAGGGCGGTGAGGTGGGCGGCGGAGGCCGCCGTCCCGAGCAGGGCCTGGAGGTGCACCAGTTGGAGGTCGGACCCGGGCTCCGCCGCGGTCAGCGCCGCGTGGGCCGCGTCCGCGAGCGCCTCCAGGCCGGTGGCCCGCCACCGCGGGGAGGCGAAGTCGTGGAGGGCCTTGCGGGCCTGGTCCACGAGGGTCTGCGCCAGGGTCGCGTCGGTCACCGACCCGAGGTGGGCGGCGACGAGCCGGACGTAGTCGCGGGCGGGCAGCTCCGCGTCGCGCGTCATGTCCCAGGCGATCGTCCACACCTGGGCGGCGGCCAGCGGGTCGCGGATCTCGCCGATGGCGTCGAGCGCCGTGCGCAGGGAGCGGTCGTCGAGCCGGACCTTGGCGTACGTCAGGTCGTCGTCGTTGAGCAGGAGCAGGTCGGGGCGGGCTTCGCCGACGAGTTCCGGTACCTCGGTACGCTCTCCGGTCACGTCGAGCTCGATGCGGCGGCGCCGGACGACACCGGCCGGGCCGCGGTCGTAGAGGCCGATCGCCATCCGGTGCGCGCGGAGCACGGGGCGCTCCCCCGTGCCCTCCTGCACGACGGCGCAGGCCGCCACCCGGCCCGAGGCGTCGAACCGCCAGTCGACGCGCAGGGTGTTGACCCCCGAGGTCTCCAGCCACTCCTTGGACCAGGCGGCCAGATCGCGCCCCGAGGTCTCCTCCAGAGCGGCCAGCAGGTCGGGGAGAGTGGTGTTGCCCCACGCGTGGCGGCGTACGTAGTGCGCGACGGCGGCCAGGAAGTTCTCGCGGCCGACGTAGGCGGCCAGCTGCTTCAGGACGGCGGCGCCCTTGAGGTAGGTGATCCCGTCGAAATTGACCTCGGTGGCGGCGATGTCGGGGATGTCCGCGGCGATCGGGTGCGTGGAGGGCAGCTGGTCCTGGCGGTACGCCTCGGCCTTGCGGAGGTTCGCGAAGGTGGTCCAGGCCCCGGTCCACTCGGTGACCTCGGTCTGGGCGAGGAGGCCGGCGTAGGTGGCGAAGGACTCGTTGAGCCAGAGGTCGTCCCACCAGCGCATGGTGACGAGGTCGCCGAACCACATGTGCGCCATCTCGTGCAGCAGGGTCTCGCCCCGCCGTTCGCGCAGCGCGGCGGTCGCGCGCGAGCGGAAGACGTACTTCTCGTTGACGGTGACGCAACCGGCGTTCTCCATCGCGCCGACGTTGAACTCGGGCGCGAAGACCTGGTCGTACTTGGCGAAGGGGTACGGGGTCCCGAAGACCCCGTGGAAGAAGTCGAAGCCGCGCTTGGTGATGTCGAAGAGGACGTCGGCGTCGAGGTGTTCGGCGAGCGAGGCGCGGCAGAGCAGGCGCAGCGGTATGGTCCGGCCGTCCTCGGCGCGGTGGCTGTCCCGGACGGCGTGGTAGGGGCCGGCCACGAGCGCCATGGCGTAGGTCGGCAAGGGCTCGGAGGCGGGGAAGTGCCAGGTCGCCCGCGGCGGGCCGCCGGCGTCTTCCGGGGTGCCGGCAGCCGTGCCGGCAGGAGTCGCGGCAGGCGTGTTGGAGGCGACCTCCCAGCCGGCCGGGGCGTCCACCGTCAGTTCGAGGCGGGCCTTGAGGTCGGGCTGGTCGAAGCAGGCGAAGACGCGCTGCGCGTCGGCGGTCGCGAACTGGCTGTAGACGTACACCCGGTCGTCGACCGGGTCGGTGAAGCGGTGCAGTCCCTCGCCGGTGCGCGAGTAGCGGCAGTCGGCCACCACCCGCAGCTCGTTGTGGGCCGCGAGGCCGGGCAGGGCGATCCGGCCGCCCCGCACCTCGGTGTCCAGGGGTTCGCCGTTGAGGAGGACCTCGTGGACGACGGCGTCGGCCAGTTCGACGAAGGTGGCCGCGCCCGGCTCCGCGCAGCCGAACCGCACGGTCGTGTCGGAGCGGAAGGTGTCGGGGCCCCCGGTCAGGTCGATGCGGACCCGGTAGTCCTCCACCGTGAGGAGGGCGGCGCGCTCGCGCGCCTCGGCCTGGGTCAGATTCCCTGCCACGCGGCGTCCTTCGTGAGCGCGGCCTTCGTGACGACGTCCTGCGCGGCCCGCGGGGCCGGGTCCGGGGTGTGGAAGACGGTGGTCGTCTTGAAGGTTCCGGCGCGTACGACGCCCGCGGAGTCCTCCAGGGCCCGGATGTAGGAGCCGGCGTACCCGGAGGGCAGCAGGAAGACGCCCCAGGTCGGGGTCCACTCGCGGAGCTCGCCGGTCTCCGGGTCGACGACCTGCTCGGGGCGGGAGCCGACCCGGCGCTGGACGATGAAGCCCGCGCCGGCCGCCGCGTCGAGCGCGTCCTTCCACTCCTGCTCGGTGCTGTCCCAGCCGGCGACGATGCCGGCGCCGCCGTAGTCGGCGGTGGGTTTGAGGATCAGCTCCGAGCGGTGGGCCCGGCAGTGGTCGACCAGTTCGGGGGTGAGCAGTCGGGTCCAGGGCAGGATCCGGTCGATCAGCAGGGACTCCTCCGCCGAGAGGCCTTCGCGCATGCGGGGGTCGGACATCAGGGCCATGGCGCCCTTGTTGCCGAAGAGGGCGCTCTGCGGGGTGGTCCACAGGACGACGCGGCCCTCCTCGTGGGCCCGCAGGACCGGTTCGAGATCGCGCGGGCCGGCCGGGTCGTCGACGATCTCGTTGGGGGTGAAGTAGCGCAGCACCACGTCGATCTGCCGGCCGTGCAGCCGCAGCCGGCCGCCGGACTCCTCGATCTGCCCGATCTCGCCGATGACGAGGTCGATGCCGCAGCGGTTCATCATCTCGGCGAAGGAGCGGGCGAGATGGGTGGAGCCGCTCAGGCCCCCGTTGGCCTCGACGTAGGCGACGACGGGCTCCGCCCCGCCGGTGAGCGGAGCCGAGACCTCGCGCAGGGTGGCGGCGAGGCGTTCGCCGGTGTGGACGTAGCCGAGGCCGTGCTCCTCGGCGAAGGCGGCGAAGGCGGGCACTTCGAGCAGGGTGCGGGCGAGTTCCGCCCGGTCCGTGCCGCCCAGGCTGCTGCCGACGTTCAGCTCGAAGAGCTTGAAGGACTCGCCGTCGTGGCTGAGGTCGGCCCGCCCGTAGAGCGCGGGCCGGTCGGCCAGCCGGCTCATGACGGCCGCGCGGGCCCGGTCGATGCCCAGGGCCTCGCAGTAGCGCCCCAGGTCACCGCCGTAGAGCCGGTCCGGCATGGAGAACAGCAGCTCGAAGAAGGCGGCGAGGTCGGCGGCGGTGGAGCGGATCTCCGCCTCGGGGACGAAGAAGGGCCGGGGGAGCAGCACCTTGCCGAAGGCGTTGTCGAAGGCGCTCGGCAGCCGGGTGTCGCGGACGGCGTCGAGCAGCCCGCGGTCGCCTTCGAGGGAGCGGCGCAGGTAGGTCTCGTTGACAGTCACGATGGGATCAGTCCTCTGGGTGAAAGGGGAGGTCAGGCCGTCGGGGTGGTCACAGCGCCGGCGCGGCGACCTTGGCCGCGTCGATCCGGGCGTTCTCCTCGGTACGGCTTTCGACCGCGCCGGTGAGACGGAGCGTCGCGGCGGCGGTGAGCAGGCCGACGACCGCGCAGCCCCACCAGAGGGCGGCCGGTCCGACGGTGGTGAACAGCCCGACGGCGACGAGCGGGGCGGCGAGGCGTGCCGCCGACCAGACCCAGCTGACGGCGCCCTGGTAGCGGCCGCGGGCCGCTTCGGGGGCGATGTCGGCGACGATCGCGCCGGCGACGACCCCGTTGACGATCTCGCCGACCGACCAGACGAGGACGGTCAGTACGTAGTGCCAGGGCTTCTGGGCGAGTCCGGTGGAGGCGATGCCCAGGCCGTACAGCACCCAGGAGGCCGCCAGCACCTTGACGCGGGGGAAGGTGGCGACCCATCCGTAGAGGACCGGCTGGAAGGCGATGACGACGACCGCGTTGGCGACGCCGACGAGCCCGTAGACGGCCGGCGAGAGCCCGTCCTTCTGGATCGCGAGCGGGATGGCGAACTCGGTCATCGTGTAGATGGTGGTGCCGAGCACGCTGACCGTGAGGTAGGCGACCATCAGGCGGTCGCGGAAGACCACGCCGTAGCCCGCGCCGCCCGCCGCCTTGGCGGCCGCCGGCCTGGGCAGGTCCTTCGGGATGCCGACCAGCACGATGCCCGCGTAGACCAGGCAGGTCAGTCCGTCGAGCAGGAACAGCAGCCAGAAGCCGCGGCCCGCGAGGTAGCCCGCGCCGGCGCTGGCCGCCGCCGTGCCGATGTTGAATCCCCAGTGCAGGAGGCTGAAGGCCTTGCCGCGCAGTTCGGTCCCGACGACGTCGCCGACCAGCGCGGAGGCGGCCGGGCGGTAGACGCTCGACGTCAGCCCGAGCAGCGCGGCCGCCGCACCCAGGGTGAGCGGGCCGGGCGCGGCCAGCAGCGCGCCGAGGCCGGCCGGGGTGGCGACGAGGCCGATGACCACCGCGAAGCGGCGCCCGACCCGGTCGGCGATCAGCCCGCCCAGGATCGGCCCGAACATCCCGCCGATGCCGAGGGCCACCACGATGCCGCCGGTCTGCGCCGTGGTGATGCCGCGCGAGGCCAGGTAGAAGACCAGGAACGGAACGACCATGGTGCCGATGCGGTTCGCGATCATCCCGGCGAAGACGATCCAGAACGGTCGCGGCAGACCACCGAAGTTGGCCGACATCGCCGATCGCAGACGTGCTGAACTACTCATTTCGCATCCTTGGGTGGGGTGACCGAGGCGGCCTCGGGTTCATCGACGTACGAGGAATCTCAAGCGAGTTGACAGCTTCCGGTCCCGGTCTCCTGGCACCACACTGCCGCAGCCGCCCGGCCCCGGACCAGGCACGGCCCGGTGGGGAGAAGTGGGATCCGACTTGTCCCCAGCGGGGTCCCCAACGGGGTCCCCAACGGCCACCGCGTGCCCGCGGGAAACTCGGCGCGGGCACGCGGTGGGAGGGACCGGACGGGCCGGGATCAGTAGTGCAGCACGCCCGCGGTACGGGTGTTCTTGTACGCGGTGACCCCGATGACCGGGCTCTCGAAGGCCGGCACGGCCCGCGCGTACGCGCCCGCGTAGCCGCCCGGGGTGTAGAAGAGCCCCCAGGCCGCCTGCCAGGCCTCCTCCTCGCCGGTCTCCGGGTTGACCACCGGCTCCGAGCGCGGCACGACGCGCTCCTGCACGATGGCGCCCTCGGCCACGCCCCGCTCCAGGGCCGCCTGCCACTCCTCGTCCGTGCTGGTCCATCCGGCGATGACGCCGGTGCCGCCGTAGAAGGCGTTCGGCTTGAGGATCAGCTCCTCGCGGTGCGCGCGGGCGTGGGCGAGCAGCTCGTCGTGCTCGGGCGAGGGCTCGGCCTTCAGCGAGCGGGTCCACGGGAGCACCCGGTCGATGAGCTCCAGCTCCGCCTCCGTGAAGCTGGAGCGGTGGCGCGGGTCGGACAGCAGCGCCAGGCAGGCCTTGTTGGCGAAGAGATTGCTCTCCATCGGGGTGAAGAGGAAGACCGTGCCCGCCTCGTGGGCCTTGAAGATCGGCTCCACCAGCTCGGACCCGTTCGCGTCCTCGATGATCTCCTCGACGGTGAAGCACCGCAGGATCACGTCGACCGGCCGCTCGCCGAGGTGCAGCTTGCCGTCCCGGTCCTCGACGTCGCCGACCTCCGCGACGTGGAAGTCCACGTCGAAGCCGCGCATCACGTCACGGAAGGTGTTCCAGTGGCTGGCGTAGTTGGCCAGGCCGCCCGGGCCTTCGAGCAGCGCCACCACGGGCCGGCGCCCCGGCAGGGCGATCCCGTCGCCCGCCGCGACCAGGGTCTTGGCCACCTCGGCGCCGGTGTGGGTGTAGCCGAGGCCGTGCTCCTTCGCGAAGGCCGCGAAGGGCGCGGAGTCCAGCAGCGCCCGGGGGATCTCGCCGGCCCGGTCCGCGCCGCCGACCTCGCTGGCGATCCCGATCTCCAGCAGCTTGAAGGAGGTGCCGTTGTGGTACATGTCGGCGCGGCCGTACCGGGGCGGGGTGATCCCGCCGAGCCGGATGATCAGCTTCTTGCGCTGCTCGTCGATGCCCAGGGCATCGCAGTAGCGCTCCAGGTCACCGTCGAAGAGCCGCTGCGGCAGCGAGGTGATCACGTCGAAGAGGGCGAGGACGTCGTCCGCGAACGCCTCGATCTGCGCCTTCTCGATGAACAGCGGCCGTGACAGGTACGAGCCGGTCCAGTTGGCGAGCGCGGGGTCGCGCTCGACCTCGGTGATGATCCCGGGGAGCGGGCTGCCCTGCGCCAGGCTCTCCTTGTTGTACAGCTCCGTGATGCGATCCGTCATGGCGGACCTCCCAATCTGCTCGGTCGTCGGCTGGTGCGGTGCGGCGGGTCGTCAGTCGACGACGTGCATGCGGGTGAGGTTCGGTACGAAGTACTGGGCGCTCAGGAACAGGCCGCCCACGCGGGGCCCGAAGAGCGTGAACTGGCGCTTGTAGTAGACGGGGATGACCGGCGCGTGCTCCTCCATGAGCCGGCGGTCGAGCTCCGCGTACCCCTCGGCGACGGCCGCGCGGTCCGGCTCCTGGCCGAGCCGGGCGATCTCCCGGGTGATCTCGGCGTCGTCGAAGTACGAGAGGTTCATGTTGCCGCCGGCGGTGATCCGGTCGCCGCGGAAGAGCACGTCGAAGACACCGGAGGCGTCCGGGAAGTCCGGCCCCCAGACCCCGTAGATCAGGTCGCAGTCGTTGTCCGGGTTGCCCATCAGGCTGTAGAAGGCGCCCTTGTCGACCGGGCGGAGCACGATCTCGAAGCCGGCCTTCTCCAGGGCCTCCTTGACCGCGGGGGCCACCGGGGCGTTCGGGGCGGTGTCCGGGTAGGCGAAGACCAGCGGACGCAGCTCCGTGTCCTTGATCAGTTCCTTGGCCTTGACCGGGTCGCCGTGCGGGCCCGAGGGGAAGACGTCGTGGTGGCGGTAGCCGGGCACCATCGGGGCCAGGATCGTGGTGCCGGGCTCGGCGGCCGCCCGGCCGCCCGCCAGCTCCACCAGCGTGCCGCGGTCGAAGGCGTAGTTGAGGGCGCGGCGCACGACCGGGTCGGTGACCCGGCGGGTGTTGATGTAGACGTACTGGAGGTACGCGGTCGGGCCGCCGATGACCCGGGCCAGCAGCGCCGGATCGGACTCGACCTGGGCCACCCGGTCCTCGGCGACGTCGAAGGTCGCCACCGACAGGGCGTCGTCCCCGGTGGGCTCCAGCAGCCGCTCGGTCTGCTCGTCGCGGGCGACGCCGAACTGCCAGAGGATCTCGTCGGGGTACTGGCTGCGGATCGGGTCGGTCGCCGGGTCCCAGTGCGGGTTGCGCTCCAGCAGGTAGTGGTCGCCGGGCACGAACTCCTTGACCCGGTAGGGGCCGGTGGCCAGCCAGGAGGTCTCGTACGCCTCGCGGGTGTCGCGGTCGGCGGGGACCGGCGTGGTGGTGGTCGTCGTCGCGAGGAAGGGGAAGCCGGGCTGTGCCCCAGGCAGCGAGAAGACGATGGTGCGGTCGTCCGGGGTGGTGACGCCGGGGGCGGGGGTGCCGTCCTCGTACGGTCCCTGGTACGTCCGCTCGGGGTCGAGGGCCTGCTGGATGAACTGGGGTCCGTAGACGCCGTTCGAGGAGAAGGAGCGGGCGACGGCGTGCGCCACGTCGTGGGAGGTGATCGGGGTGCCGTCCTCGAAGCGGAGCCCCTCGCGCAGGGTGTACGTCCAGGTCAGACCGCCGTCGGTGGTCCGGCCTGTGTCGGTGGCGAGGTCGCCGACCAGCTTGCGGGGGCCGCCGTCGTGGCTCTCGATGTAGCCGGTGAGGGTGCGGTGGAAGATCCCGGTGGCCACGCCCAGCGTGGTGCCGATGTACATCTGCGTCGGGTCCACGTGCTCCGGCGGCGCGTCGGCGAGGAGGATGACACGGCCGCCGCGGCGGGCCCCGGGGACCGCGGGGGCCGGGGTGGGCGTCTGGCCCAGGTGGTCGATCTCGAACTGGTGGGACACGTCGGAACTCCCGTTGTGGGTAGGGGCTGTGGGGCGGAAGACAGCGGTCGGAAGGGGGGCCGTGCGGTACGGGCGATCAGGCTGTGCGGCGCTCAGGCCGGCAGGGCCGCCTGCAGGTTCAGGGCGGACAGGACGGCCGGGAGGTCCAGGCCGAGTTGGGCCATCACCTCGTGGTGGTCGCCGCCCTGGACGGGCCAGTCGTGGCCCGCGTTGACCCCGGTGACCCGGCACTGCGGCAGCAGCAGGGCGAGCGCCTCGGCGACTCCGCCCTCGCCGCGGTGCTCCTCCACGACCACGAAGTCGTTGTGCCGGAGTGCCAGTTCGGCGGCCGCCCGGGCCAGGTGGGCGTGGTCCAGGTAGGCCAGGTGCGCGTGGGCCGCGCCCGGGCGCACCTCGCGGGCGGCGAGCGCCAGCCGGGTGCCCTCCTCGCCGACCGACACCAGGCAGGGCTCCCCCGGCTCGCCGGGGTGGTCCCAGTTGACGGGCGGAAGCGCGTCGCCGTCCCAGGGCAGGCTCGCGTAGCCCGCGTTGCGCCCGGTGCGGATGTAGTGCGGCCGTCCGGACTCCACCGCGGTCCGGATGACCGCCCGCATCTCCGCCTCGCCGTACGGGGCCGCGATCGTGACGCCGGGGATGCTCCGCAGGACGGCGAGGTCCTCCAGGCAGTGGTGCGTGGTGCCGAACCAGGCACCGGACACCCCGGCGTACGGCGCCACCACGGTCACGCCCGCGCCGAGGTAGCCGAGGGTGAGCTTGAGGCTCTCGGCCGCCCGCAGTGCGGCGAAGGGGGCGAAGGTGCTGACGAAGGGCTTGTAGCCGGCGGCGGCCAGCCCGGTCGCCATGTCGATCATGGCGCCCTCGGCGATGCCGATGTTGAAGAACCGGTCGGGGTGGGCGCTCTGGAAGGGGTGCCCCTTGCCGCCCAGATCGGCTTCCAGGCAGACGATGGCGGGGTCGGTCCCGGCCAGCCGGGTCAGTTCGTCCCGGTAGGCATCGCGCCCGGAGAGGGTGACAGCGGGGCTCGCGGTGGCGGTCATCGGATCATCCGCTTCCATTTGGCGGCGCGCGCGGCGTCGATGGTGACGTAGTGGGAGCCGGCCTTCCCCTCCACCGGGGGTACGCCCTTGCCCTTGACGGTGTCGGCGATGACGGCCAGCGGCCGCACGGCCCCCGCACGGTCGCCGCCCAGCACGTCACCGAGCGCGGTCAGGTCGTGCCCGTCCACCTCGGCCGTCTCGAAGCCGAAGGCGGCGAACCGCTCGGCGAGGTTCGGCAGCGGCGAGATGTCCGCGACCATGCCGTCGTTCTGGCCTCCGTTGCGGTCGACGACCAGCACGAAGTTGCCCAGCCGCTGCGCCGCCGCGACCTGGCAGGTCTCCCAGACCAGGCCCTCCTGCAGCTCGCCGTCCCCGGCGATCGCGATGCCCAGGCCGCCCTGCCCGCCGATCCGCCGGGCGAGCGCCCAGCCGGCCGCGTACGGCACCCCGTGCCCCAGGCTCCCGGTGGGAAAGCGCACGCCGGGCACCTTGGGGCCCGGGTGGCCGGTGTACGGGTGCCCGGGCTGTCCGTAGAAGGGCGCCGGGTTCTCCGCGAGGACGCCGCTGACGTGCAGGGCCGCGTACAGTCCGGCGGCGGCGTGCCCCTTGCTGAGGACCACCTCCGTGCCCTCGTCCAGCGAGGCCCGGTGCAGCGCGGCGATCAGGATGTCGAGCACCGACAGGCTGCCGCCGAGGTGGCAGCCGCGCGGGCTCGCGGCCATGTCGACGACGAGCTTGCGGGCCTCCACGGCCCGCGCGGCGAGGTCCGGGGCGGTCTCCAGCAGGGCGGTCACGACCGGCTCCCTTCGGAGAGCGCGAACCAGCGGGCGACGGCGTCCGCCAGCACGGTGTGCGCGGTGCGGTAGTCCTCGGCGCCGATCCGCTCCACGTCGGTGTGGTCGAGGGTGGAGTCGCCCGGGCCGTAGGCCACCATGGGGACGTCGCGCCAGGTGGTGGCGAGGGTGTTCATGTCCGAGGTGCCCTTCTTCACGACGTAGGTGGGACGGATGCCCGACTGCCCGAAGGCGCGGGTGAAGACCTTCACCAGCGGGCCGGTGCGGCCGCCGGCGTGGCCGGGCGTGGCGCGGAGCACCTCGATGGCGACCCCGGGGCCCGCCTGCCCGAGCGCTGCCCGGCGCAGTGCGTCCAGGTCGGCCAGGGGCGGGATGCGGAAGTTGAGGATGCCGGTCGCGCTCTGCGTCTCGCGGCCCGCCTCGCAGTGGATGTCGATGACCGCGCTGAGGGCGTCGGAGGCCTCCTTCAGGACCGCGCCGCGGATCTCCTCCAGGGTGCGGATCAGCGCGTCGGGCGCCGAGACGGCGTCCATGCCGGCCGAGTGGCCGCTGCTCACCGAGGCCGTGACCCGCAGCTTGAAGAGCCCGAAGTAGCCGAGCGTCAGCTTGTGCGAGCCGCTGGGCTCGCCGATCACGACGGCGTCGGCCGGGTAGTGGTCGCGGGCGTGGAAGGCGCCCTTGGAGGAGGAGATCTCCTCCTCCACCGCGCCGACCACCCGCAGTTGTCCGCCGGCGGGAACCTCGGCGGCGGCCAGCACCTCCAGGAAGTTCACCAGGCTGCCCTTGGCGTCCACGCTGCCACGGCCGTGCAGTTCGCCGTCCCGCCACTCGGCGGGCCACCGGTGCGGGACGGTGTCGAGGTGGCCCAGGAGCAGCAGCCGGCGCCCGGCCGCGGGCTCGCCGGTGCCGCGCGTCGCGACCAGGTTCCCGGCCTCGTCGATCTCCGCGTCGATGCCGCGCTCCGCGCACCACTGGCGCAGGTAGCCGGCCAGTTCGTGCTCGTCGCCCGACACGGAGGGGACGCCGACCGCGCGGCCGAGCAGCTCCAGCTCCGGCGCGGGGGCCTCGGTGCGCCAGAAGCGCGTCCAGCCGTCCGGGTCCGCCATGGTGTGCGGTCCGGTGATCGCCACGTCCGCGGCGCCGTCCAGGGCCAGTTCGGCGGCCCGCACCTTCTGCCGCATCCTGCCGCCCGCGTACGGGGCCGCCTCGCCCCGGTGCGCGTGGCGCAGGGTCGAGCCGGGGACCTGCGGGTCGGTGAGGAGGCCCGCGGTGCCGGTGACCAGCCGCAGGTGGTCGGCGTCCAGCGCGTTGGACAGGGCCGCCGCCAGGACGTCGGCGTCGACGTTGAGCGGGGAGCCGCCGTCCCGGTCGCGGACCGGCGGGGACAGGCACACCACGTCGTAGGCGTCGAGGAGCGCGTTCAGCCGTACGGTGTCCACCTCGTCGGGGACCCCGGCCCGGTGGTCGCGGACCACCGTGGCCCGGCCCGTCGCGGAGACCGTCTTGAGCGGCCGGTTGGCCTTGCCGGTCACCAGGCCGCCGCGGGCCGCGACCGCCGTGAAGACCGTCAGGCCGAGCGCGCGCAGGCCCTCCTCCACCGCCGGGAGCGTGACCCTCTCGTACGCGTCCACGAGGTGCGGCATCTCCTCGGGCGGGCAGTAGCGCACCGCGTCGCCGTTCGCGAGCCGCAGCTCGGGCATCGTGCGGCCGATCGAGCGGTAGTGGCGCTCGATGCCGACGGCCCCGCCGGCCACCAGCAGGACCCGGGCCCCGCGCCCGACCAGTCCGGCCAGTTCGGCGTGGATCTCTCCCCGGTCCAGGGTGGCGCTGCCGACCTTGACCACGTAGAGCGGCTTCACGGCGACACCGCCGTCCGCGGCAGGCCCGCGCTCTCCTCGAACCCGCTGACCAGGTTCATCGCCTGGATCGCCTGCCCGGCCGCACCCTTGATCAGGTTGTCGAGGGCAGCCACCGACACGCACTGGTCGCCCTTGACGGCGATCGCGACCTCGGCGACGTTCGAGCCGACGACGGCCTTGAGCATCGGGAAGTCCTGCGGGGCCTTCGGCGCCGGCCGGACCCGTACGAACGGCTTGCCCACGTACGCCTTGGCGAAGGCCCGCTTCACGTCCAGCGGGGCCACGCCCTCCTTCAGCGTGCTGTACGCGGTGACCATGATCCCCCGCGGCACGTCCAGGCTGTGGGTGGAGAACCGCAGGTCCGGGGCGGCTCCGGTGAACTCGGCCAGGGCCTGGCGGATCTCCGGGGTGTGCCGGTGTCCGTGCAGCTTGTGGACCCGGAAGTTCCCGGACCGCTCGGCGGGCTGCTCGCTGCCGCCGCGCCCGCCGCCGGTCGAGCCGGTCTTGGCGTCGACGACCACCGCGGGATCCACCAGCCCCTGGGCGAACAGCGGGTACAGGGCGTAGATGGTGGCCACGGCCATGCAGCCCGGCAGGTTGATGAACCGGCTCTCCGGCACGCCATCGGACAGCTCGGGTATGTAGTAGGCGAACTCGTCGGCCGGCGGGTTGGCCGCCGTCTTCGGGTAGAACTCCTCGACCTCCCCGGCGTCCCGCAGCCGGAAGTCCCCGGCCAGGTTCAGCACCCGCTTGGCCCGCTCGGCGAGCAGCGGCAGCCGGGCCGGCAGGGTGCCGGTGGGCAGGCAGCCGAAGGCGACGTCGATGGGGTCCACGTCTTCCAGCTCGGCCAGCGGGCGGAACTTCAGTCCCGCCGCCCCCGGATGGTTGCGCAGCCAGGGGTGGACGGCGCCGACCGGCGTACCGGCGCTGCGCTCGGCGGACAGGAAGGCCAGCTCCACCTGCGGGTGGTCCAGCAGCAGCCGGATCACCTCGCCCCCGGTGTAGCCGCTGGCCCCCGCGACCGCGACTCGGATCTTCTGCTCAGCCAAGGCGGGCCGCCTTCTCGTACGGGCGGCGGTACGAGCCGTCCGTGACCAGCTTGCGGATCGCGTCGGGGCGCCGGGCCACCTTCTCGAAGGCGTCGGCGTAGCGCAGCGCCCGCTCGTACTCGACCGGGGCGCGCAGCTCGCGACAGAGCACCAGGGTGCTGTCCAGCATGCCCAGGGTGACCGGGAAGTCCTCGGGCCGGTGGTCGCGGGCGGCCTCCGGGTTGAGGGAGAAGGGGTAGCCGTTGCCGAAGCCGGCGCGGTGCTTGAAGGGCAGGTGGCAGGGGATCGGGGTGTTCTGCCACTCGCGGGCGGGGACCCCCTCGGCGACGAGCAGCTCGTGCACCGCCTCCTTGACCGCGTACACCGGCAGGTCGCCCAGGCCGATGGCGTCCGGGGTCAGGGTGATCCGGTACATGTTGTACGCGTGGGTGTGCCCCTCGGGTACGTACGGCGCGTGGAAGAGGCCGGTCCCCTCCAGGGCCTCGCCGAGCAGCTTGGCGTTGCGGGCCCGGATCTCGTCGTAGTACGGGAGCCTCTTGAGCTGGCTCGCGCCGAACGCGGCGGCCACCCAGGACATGCCGTAGTCGATGCCGTGCCGCTCCAGGTAGTCCACGGCGCGCTGGTGCGAGGCGCCGTCCTTGAAGAAGGCGATGCCGCCCTCGCCGCCGAGCGGGAAGTTCTTGTCGGCCATCAGGCTCTGCCCGGCAGCGTCGCCGAAGGAGCCGGCGACCCGGTCGCCGATCTTCGCGGAGTGGGCGTGCGAGGCGTCCTCGACGAGCGCGATGCCGTGGCTGTCGGCCAGCGCCCGCAGGGCGGGTACATCGGCCGGCAGTCCGTGCACGTGCACCGGCATGATCGCGCGGGTCCGGCCGGTGATCGCGGCGGCCGCTGCGGCCGGGTCCATGCAGTACGTCTTCGGGTCGATGTCGACGAAGACGGGCACGGCGTGGGCCGCGACCACGGCCTGCGCGGTGGCGATGAAGGTGAAGGCGGGCACGATGACCTCGTCCCCGGGCCGCACCCCCGCCCCGACCAGCGCCAGGTGCAGGCTGGAGGTCCCGCTCGCGGTGGGCAGCGCGTACTCGGCCCCCACGTAGGCGCGGTAGGCCTCGGCGAAGTCGGCGACGACCCGCTCGGGCCTGGCCCGCTGGGCGAGCATCAGGTTGAAGACGTCCTCCTTGGTGATGACGGGGAAGACGGTGCGGCGCAGTTCCTTGGGGATGATCGCCCCGCCGCCGAACGCGGCGAGCTCGGCGCCCAGCTCGGCGGGGTCGGGCAGGGGCAGGGGCTTCGCGGGAAAGTCGGTGATCACGTCGTTGCTCCGGAAGTGGTGAGGGGCGGGGCCGCCTGGCTGAGCGCCATCCGGGCGCAGGCCGCCACCAGCGGGCTCAGCCGGTAGTTGAACTGGACGCCGGGCACCAGATCGGCGGACTCCTCCTCCTGGGTCCACATGGTCCGCAGGTCGTAGGCGCCGAAGATCTTCAGCCGCTCGGCCCGGGCCCAGACGGCCGCGTCGTTCGTCAGGACCGCCGCGGCCGGCCCGAAGCCCAGCCCGGTGAGGTCCACGACCAGCGCGGGGGCCTCGGACGCCCGGGCCAGGTCGCCCAGCAGGTGGGCGTTCTCCGCGTCGAGGGCGATGTGGTCGAAGGCGGCCGCGCCGTCCCCCTCCACGGTGATGCCCAGCCAGGCGAGGAACGCGAGGTCCCGCTCGCCCAGGCCCGGCCGGCTGATCCGGTCGCCGTGCCCGATGCCCTGGCCGGCCAGCGCGGCGTGCACCGCCGCGCTGCGGCTGTTGAGCAGGACGGCCTTGGCGTATCCGCTCCGCTTCGTCAGGAGCCGCTCCAGACCGGGCAGTTCGCGGTCGCTCTTCTCGATGCTCATGACCACGCCGGAGGTCATGACCCGGGTGAGCACAGTGGCGGTGTCGAACAGTTCCATAGGTTTCCCTCCGTTTCACACGGTCTGCCGGGCGGTGATCCGCCCGTGCTTCTCCGCCGCGTACGCGGCCAGGTGGCCGGCCACGTTCACTCCGTGCTTCGCCGAGGACCGGGCGAACTCCGGATTGGCGTTGACCTCCAGGACCATCAGCTCGCCGGTGGAGCGGTCCTCGATCAGGTCGACTCCGTAGAAGCCGTCGCCCAGGGCGTCCACGACCTGCGCGCAGCGCTTCTCGATCTCGTCGGTGATCTCCACGCGCTCCACCTCGGCACCCAGGTGGGTGTTGGTGCGCCAGTCCGCGGAGACCCGCCGGATCGCGACGACCGGGGTCCGGCCCACGACCACGACCCGCAGGTCGTGGCCGGGCTTGTCGATGTACGCCTGCACCAGCACCGGGAAGAGCTTGCCCGCCGCGTCGGCGGACTCCCGGCCGCCGACCCAGGCGTCCACGCACTCCTCGTCCGTCATCCGGGTGACGCCCCGGCCCCACGAGCCGCTGACCGGCTTGATCACCGCGGGCCAGCCGAGCTCCGAGACGGCCTCGCGGACCTGCCCGTAGCTGAACGCGTGGCGGGAGACCGGGTGCGGGATGCCGTGCTGGGCGAAGAGCAGGGCCTGGAGGCCCTTGTCGTTGCAGGTCTCGATGGTCGCGGCCCGGTTGAGCGTCTCCACGCCCACGTACTCCAGGCGCCGGGCCACGCCGATGGCCTCGCGGTGGGACAGGTTCCTCATCAGGGCGAGGGCGGGCGGGGCCGTGTGCCCCGCCAGCACCCGCCCCACGTCCTCCAGCAGGGCCGTACGGACGCTCAGGCCTTCGGCGCGCAGCGCCTCCAGCAGGAGCTTCTCGTCCGGCCGCAGCATCGTGACGCAGAGCAGTACCTCCGCATCGGGAAGGGCGGACTCGGGGAGGGTCACTCGCCCCAGTCCTCTTCGACCTCGGGTGCGAGCTCGACCCGCACGGTCGCGTCGGTCTTCTCGACCACCTCGTGCTCCTGGCCGCAGGCCCCGCACTCGGCGATCTCGCCCTTCTCCCAGTCCTCCTGGACCTCGAACTCGGTGTCGCACACCAGGCACTTGGGCGCTTCGACGGCAGTGGTCATCTCTGTTTCTTCCTCTCTCGGTGGGTTGTGTGCCCTCGCCGCGGAACCGGGTTCACACCGGGTCCACGTCGAAGGTCACGAGCTCGACGGCCCGCTTGGTCACCAGGTCCGCATCGGTGTCCAGGGGGGCGTCGACGATCACGGATGCCGACCGGTGGCCGGAATCCCGCTGGCTGCCCAGCAGGTCGCCGGGGAGCCGGCCGACCAGGACGGCCCGCGGCTCCGCCGGGTCCTCGGCCGCGACCGGGGTCAGCAGGGGCCAGCGGTCGTCCCGGCTGGGCCAGGAGACCTCCACGCCGTCCGCGGTGACGTCCTTGAGGACGCCGTGCGGGTGGTCGAGGAAGTGCTGGCGGGCCCGGCGCCGGGGGGCCGGGTAGGAGGCCGGCTCGCCGAGGGCGAGGTCGAGCATCACCGGCTCGAACGGCTCGCCGGTCGCCAGCTCCCACAGGAAGGTGATCGCGTCGCCGGGCAGCCGCGCGGCCACCTCCATCAGCACGACCCCGTCGGCGCTGAGCCGGTACTCGGCGTGCGTGATGCCGTCCCGTACGCCGACCCGGCGCAGGATCTCGGTGTTCGCCGCGATCAGCGCGGCCTCCTCCTCGGGCCCGAGGGGCGCGGGGCTGGTGTGGGAGAGCTCGGTGAAGAAGTCGCTCTCGTGCTCGTTGGTCTCCTTGCCGGTGACCCCGGACCAGAAGACCTCGCCGCCCTGGACGAGGGCCTCGACCGAGAACTCCCGGCCGACCACCCTCGCCTCCACGAGGGAGATCTCCTCCTCGCCGAACACGCTCAGCGCCTCGGTCAGTTCGGCCTGGTCGTATACCTGGCGCACGCCCGAGCTGTAGAAGCGGCCGGCCGGCTTGACCACGGCCGGGAAGTGCTCCGCGGGCAGGGCGAAGGTGCCGCGGTCGGCGACCGGGACCACCTCCCAGCGCGGCGAGAACTCCGGGACGGTGGTGCGCTGGAGCAGCTTGTTGCGGCAGATCACGGCGGCCGCGGAGCCGGTGCCGGGCAGGCCGAGGCAGTCGGCGAGCACGCCCACCGGTTCCACGAACACCTCGCCGACCGAGATCACGCCGCGGACGTCGTACGAGCGCAGCAGCGGCTGCACGGACGGGATCACGGTGGCGATCCGGGCGTCGGCGACCTGGACCACGTCGGTGAGCCCGCTCAGCGGGTGGGAGGCGTCGGCCCGGGCCGCGGCCAGCCGCTCGAGGTCGGTGTCGGTGCTGACCACCGCGAGGGCCGCCAGGCCACGGCTCCTGGCCTCCTGGATCAGCCGGCCCTGGCGGGCGAGGACGACCAGGTCGCCCATGAAGAGCACGGCTCCGGGCAAAGGGGAGGATTCTGTGGGCACTTGCGGGGACTCCTTGGGTTCACGGGCCGGTCCGGGGCATGGCGAAGCCGTCGGCACGGCGGGGCGGTGGGGCCGTCCGGGTTCAGCAGAAGGGCGCGTAGAGGTCGTGCTCCAGCGCCTTGGAGACCGCCGGGGAGATGGCGGAGAGCCGGCTCAACTCGGCGGCGTTGTAGGCGCGGACCTCGTCGTCACGGCCGAGCAGAACGCTCCGCTCCGACAGGTCGAGCAGCCACAGCGGGCGGAGCCGCGCACCGCGCAGCGCCTTGGCGTCGGCGGACTCGATTCCCGGGGCCAGCCACCGCAGGCCATTCTCGGCGGCTATGCGGACGGCGGCGTAGTACACAAGGTTGAAATACTCCGCGGCACCACGGATCAACCGTTCGTAGTCGAAGCCGACCGCGCGGACGAACAGCGTGTCGCCGTGGATGTAGAAGAGGCAGAAACCCACCGGCGGCTCACCGGGACGGGCACAGAAGAGGACCTGGGCCTTCGCACCCATGGCCGCGCCCTGGAGGCGGAACGACTCACTCAGGATGTGCAAGTCGTATGAATGGCCGTATCGCTTCTGGGTGCCCGCGAGCAAATCCGCGGCCCGTCCGTAGCATTCCTCGAGCGGTTCTCGAGTGATCTCGTAGCCCGCCGCGGCGAAGGCCTTGACCTCCTGCTTGACCGAGTCCCTGCGGCCCTTCGAGGGGAGCTCGCGCAGCCACTGCGGCCAACCGCCCTCGGGGATGGAGACCCAGGCGTCCGTCGTCAGGAGCACCGGAGCCGTCCGTACGCCGGCGGCGCGCAGGGCCTGGACGTCCGGGGTGCCGACGAAGCTCGCGACGCACGGCAGGGGTCCGTTCGCCGCCGCGGGGCCGCCGAAAGCGCCGTCGAGCAGTTCGCTTCCGGCCAGTTCGGCGGCGAGCGAGCGGACCCCGTCGAGCAGGGCCGGAGCCGCGCTGTCCGCGGTGGCTCCGTCGGCGGTGAGCAGGTGGGTCTGGTAGCCGCGGCGCTGGCCGACGAGCAGGCCGGCCGCGTCGGGTGCGGGCAGCCCACGCGCCGTGAGCTGGGTGTTCCACTGGTAGAAGGGATTGGGCTCCTCCGCGACGGCGGTGACGCTGACGGCCGATCCGGCCGCGTGCACCGCGCCGGTGGCCGTCCGGCCGCCGATGTCGGTCGCGCAGAACCGCAGCCAGTCGTACGAGGAGTAGAGCCGATTTCCGGCCAGGGCGTCCCAGTCCTCGGGGGGCAGGCCGCCACTGAGGGCGTCGAAGGCGGAGAGGGCACTCACGGTCTGTCTCCACTGCCGAGAAGCTGGGGTCCAGATCTTGAAACGCCCTCGACTTTGTCCAGATACTGGGACAGACTTCCCCACGCGATCGAGCCGAAACCCTTATTCATCTCCCCGTCACTTTCTCTAGCCGGACTCTGGTATTCCCCTCCGTTGCGGACCGGGAGCTAGTGCCAAATGATGTCGTCCGTGCCGGTCGCGACCGCCGCACCCGTACCCGTCGGAACCGCGGCGGATGCGGGAGATGCGGCGATGCCGAGGCCGCCGACGGAAAGGAGCGAAATGAGCGACAGTACGACGAACTTGAGCTTCACGGACGAACCCCTTTTAGTCTGCTGCTGCTGCTTTCAGCGCCCGTTTCTGGCCGCTGGGACAACCGTGCCGGACTTGACGTACTGCGCGCCAGGGAACCCCTGGTGACGAGAAGTGGTAAGTGACTAGCACTCACCCGCGAAGGGTACGAAGATGCACAAATCCACCTCGGAGGTAAGTGGCACCCCACCCCTCGGAGACCTGCACGTCGCCCTCTATCAATGGGCGCTGGAGCAGGGCCGCCTGGACCCGGCCAAGGCCGCCATGCGCATGGGCGTCCCGCTGGCCGATGTCGATGCGGCCGTACGGGACTTGGCCCAACTGCACTTGCTGCGACCGGAATGGGTCGATCCGCGGCAGCCCGACGACCCCGCGGGAGCGGCCGGCCCGGATCACGCCGCCGACCCCGACGCCACGGGCTACGTGCCCGCGAGCCCGGACGCGGCCGCCGCCCACCTCGTCGGCCCGATCGAGGCCGAGATCCAGAAGCGCCACCGGGAGGCCGAGCGGCTCCGGAACCATGTAATGACCATGAAGTCGGTATTCGAGGAATCCTGGCAGAGTCATTTCATGCGGAACCCGATCGAGCACCTCACACTTTTGGACACCGTCCGCTCCACGTTGGAGCGACTTTCGGCCGGTGCCCGGACGGAGGTGGCGGCCGCACATCCGCGGCTTCCCCCTCAAGAAGCACTTGAGGAGGGATTGGCGAGAACCGCGGAGGTAATAGACCGCGGAATCGTCATGCGAACGCTCTATCCGCATTCCGTGCTCGCCCATCAATACATGCAGCAGCACCTGACGAAAATGGTGGCTCTCGGGGCTCAGGTCCGAACTATCGGTCACATCCCGGACCGCATCATTTTCTTCGACTGGGAGACCGCCATCATCGCGGACCGCCGGAATTCCGGGGGAGAGGCCGCCATCGCCATTCGCGACCCCTCACTCGTCGACCACCTCTACCGCGCGTGGGAGAGCACCTGGGACTCGGCCCGCCCCTTCACCTCCGCGCCGAGCGGGGTGGGCTACGGCTCCGCCAAGGACGAGCTGCGGCGCTCGATCGTCCGGCTCCTGGAGTCGGGGATGAAGGACGAGATGGCGGCCCGCCGGCTCTCCATGTCCACCAGCACCTACCGCAGGCACGTCACGGACCTGATGAACGAGCTGGGCGCGGAGAGCCGCTTCCAGGCCGGCAGCTACGCGCGCCGCAGCGGCTGGCTCGACGGCTGACGGGAGCCCGGGCACACCCCCCTGCCCCTGTTTGCTCGGGTCAGGGGGGAAAAGCCCGGCTGTTATCGTCCGGACCATGCCCGAGCTCATCACGCCCACCCCCCGCCTGCACGCCTCCTGGCTCGCCGCCCGCACCGAATGGGGCGACGACGCGCACATGGACGGGGCCGGCCTCCGCTCCGACGACGACGTGGAGAGCCCCGAGGGATTCGCCGCCTGGGTGGAGCGCCTGCACCGGTACGCCGACCGCACGGCGCCGGTCGAACAGGGCCGGGTGCACGCGACGTACTGGTGGATCGCGGAGGGCGACACCTACCTCGGCGCCATCGACCTGCGGCACTACCTGAACGCCATCCTGCTCGATGCGGGCGGCCACATCGGCTACAGCGTCCGCCCCTCGGCACGCGGCCGCGGCCTGGCCACCTGGGCGCTGGGCGCTGTGCTCCACGAGGCGCGCATCATGGGGATGGACCGGGTCCTGCTGACGTGCGACCCGGGGAACGCCGCCTCGGTGCGCACGATCGAGCGCAACGGCGGCGTGCTCGAAGACGTGCGCGACACGCTCATCGGCCGCAAGCGCCGCTACTGGATCGACCTCTGAGACGCGACGGGGCCCGCGCAAAAAACCCCTCTGCCCCGCGTTTCCGCAGTTCAGAGGGGTTGGATGTGGAGCCTAGGAGATTCGAACTCCTGACATCTGCCTTGCAAAGGCAGCGCTCTACCAACTGAGCTAAGGCCCCATGGATCCGGGCACGCCTGTTCCCCGTACGAGGAGCGGCCGTTCCGCAGAACAGAGTACCGGGTGTACCCCCTCATCTCGCAAAATGATAGGGACTCCCGCCCTGCGACCACTCTCCGTAAGATGCTCGCGAGGTTCGCACCAGCGAAGGGGAGTAGTAAGAGTGGACGCAGTACAACAAGAGGCCACGGCCAGAGCCAGAGAGCTTCAGCGCAGCTGGTACGGGGAGCCGCTGGGAGCGCTCTTCCGCCGGCTCATAGATGACCTCGGCTTGAACCAGGCCCGCCTCGCTGCCGTCCTCGGACTGTCGGCGCCCATGCTGTCCCAGCTGATGAGCGGCCAGCGCGCCAAGATCGGGAACCCGGCCGTGGTGCAGCGGGTCCAGGCCCTCCAGGACCTCGCCGGCCAGGTGGCCGACGGGAGCGTCAGCGCGGCGGAGGCCACCGACCGGATGGACGAGATCAAGAAGACCCAGGGAGGCTCCGTCCTCAGCAACAGCGGCCAGACCGCCACCGGCTCGGGCGCTCCCACCGTCAAGCGGGTCGTCCGTGAGATCCAGTCGCTGCTGCGCTCGGTCTCCGCGGCCGGCGACATCATCGACGCGGCGGACACCCTCGCTCCCAGCCACCCGGAACTGGCAGAGTTCCTCCGGGTGTACGGCGCGGGCCGCACCGCCGACGCGGTCGCCCACTACGAGGCCCACCAGAACTGACACGCACGACGGCGGACAACGGGTGACGGGGGACGGGCGCAGCGATGGGTGAGGTTTTCGCCGGTCGGTACGAGTTGATCGATCCGATCGGGCGCGGTGGGGCCGGCGCCGTATGGCGCGCCTGGGACCACCGGCGCCGCCGCTACGTGGCGGCGAAGGTCCTCCTCCAGAGCGACGCCCACACGCTCCTGCGGTTCGTACGGGAGCAGGCGCTGCGGATCGACCACCCGCACGTACTGGCCCCCGCGAGCTGGGCGGCCGACGACGACAAGGTCCTGTTCACGATGGACCTGGTCGGCGGCGGCTCCCTCGGCCACGTGATCGGGGACTACGGTCCCCTCCCGCCCCGCTTCGTCTGCGCCCTGCTCGACCAGCTCCTGTCGGGGCTGGCGGCGGTGCACGCGGAAGGTGTCGTCCACCGCGACATCAAACCGGCCAACATCCTGATGGAGGCCACCGGGACGGGACGGCCGCACCTGCGGCTGTCCGACTTCGGGATCTCCATGCGCAAGGGCGAGCCCCGGCTGACCGAGACCAACTACGTGGTCGGCACACCCGGTTACTTCGCCCCCGAGCAACTACTGGGCGCCGAGCCCGACTTCCCCGCCGACCTCTTCGCCGTCGGGCTGGTCGCCCTGTACCTGCTCCAGGGGCGCAAGCCCGACTCCCAGGGCCTCGTCGAGCACTTCCTCGCCCACGGCACCCCCGGCGCCCCCGAGGGCGTCCCCGCGCCGCTCTGGGACGTCATCGCCGGTCTGCTGCAGCCCGATCCCCAGAGCCGGTTCAAGACGGCCACAGGGGCCCGCAAGGCCCTTGCCGAGGCCGTGGAGCTGCTGCCGCAGCCCGCGCCGGGCGAGGATCCGGTGGAGGTGTTCGACCAACTCGGCCCGCTCCCTCCCGGCTTCGGCCCCCAGGGACCGCTGACGGCGGCCGCGGCCCCGCCGGGCGCTCCCGCGTCCACCGCCACGACGGTGGACGCGGAACCCACCCGTACCGACCCGCGCGGCACCGCCGGAACGGTGCCGGCCTCGGGGTACGGGGCCCCGCCGACCGCGTCCGGCTCGACCGCCCCCTACCCGGCGGTCCCGGGCCAGGCACCTTCGTCCGGGCCCTCGTACGGGCCTTCGTCCGGGCCCTCGTACGGCCTCTCGGAGACGGGCAGCTTCCACCTGCCCCCGCCCGTTGCGCCCGTCCCGGCGCCCCCCGCGGCCCGCAGCGGCGGCCTGGCCCCGCCGCCCCCGAAGGTCACGGCCGGCATCCTCGCCGCCGCACTGCTCTGCTTCGCCGTGGGCATCTGGGCCCTGACCCAGCTCTAGCCCCGCAACCCCGCCGGGACGGCAGAGGCTTCGCCGCGGGCATCCGGGCCCTGACCCGGCTCTAGGCGGCCGCGCGGCCCCGGCGGGCCAGCAGGATCCACCCGCCCAGCACGAGCAGCAGCAGCGTCCCGGTACCGAACCCGGCGCCCGCCACCACCCGCATCGCGGAGTGCTTCCCGGCGGCCTCCACGGCCTCCGGGGCGGTGAGCCCCTCCTTGGCCGCGGCCCGGTCCCCGGCCCCGACCCCGAAGCCGCCCGCGGCCGGATCCTCCGTGTACGCGGGCGCCTTGGCCGGGGTGTCGGTGACGTCCATGCGCAGGGTCAGCGGCACGGGAGTCGCGTCCTCGGTGAACTCGGCGACCTTCGTGCCCATCGTCACGGCGATGTAGTACCAGCCGGCGACCCCCACGGGCTTCACGTCGCTGTCGCTCGCGAAGCGGTTCTCGTAGGCCACCGGCGGGGTCTTGCCCAGCGTGACCCCCGCCTGCTGCCCGTCGTAGGAGGTGTCCTTGTCCGCGACCAGGGCCCGGTAGGGGCTGTAGAGCGAGACGACGAGCCCGCCCGAGGCGGAGCCGTACTGCTTGGTCATCCTGGCCTTGGCCAGCTCCGCGCTGAAGCCCAGCTGCTGTCCCCAGTCCAGCGGCACCCGGTAGAACCGGGTCTGCCCGGGCCGCAGCTCGTCCCGCCACACGCCGGAGCGCAGCGCCCGGGCGTCGTTGAAGCCGGTCCCGCCGGCGCGGGGAACGGCCTCGCTGCCGGGCAGGGCGGCCGGCGTCCCCGAGGGCCAGGCGCTGGGCGCGGCGGTCGGACCGCCGGCGCCCCGGCCCGGCTCGCGCTGGACGCGCAGTTCGAGCGGCCAGGGGCTCTGGTCGGAGCCCTTGGCCGACGTACGGGTCACCTTGGCGTAGTAGACGCCGGCCGGGGCGCAGTCCTCGTCCTCCGCCCCCCGCCGGACCCCGGCGGCGCTGACGGGCGCCGGGTCGTAGTTGAGGCCGGCGCGGCCGCCGCTGCCCGGGCAGGACCGGCCGGCGGTGTTCATGATCTCCACCTCGATGCCGTCGCCGTAGGAGACCTTGGCGCCGGGCGCGGGCCGGGCCACGGCGGAGACGTACACGTCGGACCGGTCCTGCTTCAGGCTGAGCAGGTACACGCGCTCTCCGGGGCCCAGCTCGTCCGCGTAGACGCTCCCCGCCTCGATCAGCGGGGCGTCCGCCGTGGAGAGCGTGCCCTTCACCGCCTTGGCGCCCTCCGCCGTGCGGTACGTCGGCATCGGCTGCGGCGCCGTCTCCTCGGCGTGCGCCGCTCCGGGCAGCGCGGCGGCCGCCAGCCCCAGGGCCGCCGCCCCCGCGAGCGCAGTTCTCCGTACCCGACCCATCACGCCCACCCCGAGTTTGCTAGCGCAAGCCAAATCTTTGCATAACGTAACTTTTTGTCACAGAACAGCACAAAGCCCCGACCGCAGCGGCAGCCGGGGCTTCATGGGATCAGCCTTCGGGTCTCACACGCCGGAACCAGAGGGCACGGAGTCAGTTGCCTCCGTCCACAGGTCCTGCTCGGCGCGGTCCGCCTGGATCTGGCGGTACACGAGGAGCCCGCCGATGGCGGCCAGTGCGACCAGGAGCAGCTTCTTCACCGCGCGACCTCGTCTTTCGTTGACGTAGGGGACTTCTGGCGCCCAACAATACACACCGACCGATACCGATCGGTGACCTGGCGGTCCACCAACTGGCCCAACGACAAAGACCCCCAGGCCTTGGGCCTGGGGGTCTTCGACACTGTGGGGCTAACAGGATTTGAACCTGTGGCCTCATCCTTATCAGGGATGCGCTCTAACCAACTGAGCTATAGCCCCATCCGCGCTGCGCGCTGACTCCTGAAGGTTAGCGCACTGACCCGGTAGGTCCAAAATCCGTTCCCGGGGAGCGTCTGCGCAGGTCACTCGTCCTCGGCGAGCGTCAGCTCCACACCGCCGACGAACCCAGCCGACAGGTTGTAGATGAACGCGCCGAGCGTCGCCAGCGCCGTCGCCAGCACCACGTCGATGACCGCGATGACCGACGTGAAGACCAGAACGCGCGGCAGCGACAGGAACGACTGGAGGTCGAAGCCGTTGCTCTCGTTCGAGCCGGTCGCCTCGCTGATCGTGCCGCCGACGGTCGAGAAGACGCCCATCGCGTCCATGACCATCCACAGCACCACCGCCGCGACGATCGTGCAGATGCCCAGCGCGATCGACAGCAGGAAGCTGACCTTCATCACCGACCACGGGTCGGCCTTGGCCACCCGCAGCCGCGCCTTGCGCGTCCTGGGCGCCATACGGGCCCCCGTACGCGGCTTGCGCTGCCCGGCGCCCTGCCCGCCGCCCCGCGGCGCGCCCGGGCCCGAGGGCGCCGCGTAGGCCTGCGGCGGGTGGTACGGCTGCGCCGGCTGGGCCTGCGACTGCGATCCCCGGGTATCCGTCACGATCGTCCCCCTGCCTTCGGCGGGAGTGCCCCCGCCCTGGGAGTCCGCGGCGGGGCCACGGGCACCGTTCTCTCCAGTCTTGGCCGGTCCGGCGCCCGTGGCTCCACTCACGACTTACTCCTCGTGCTCCCCAGCCGGGGGCTCCGTGCCCTCGGCGGCCTCGGCGGCCTGTCCGTCGGCTGCCTCGATCTCGTCGATCTCGTCAGCTTCCTGACCGGCCTCGGCGTTACGGGCGATGCCGACCACGGCATCGCGCTTGCCCAGGTTGATCAGCTGGACGCCCATGGTGTCACGGCCGGTCTCCCTGACTTCGTTGACGCGCGTACGAATCACACCACCGCCGAGCGTGATGGCGAGAATCTCGTCCGTTTCGTCCACCACGAGCGCCCCGACGAGGGACCCGCGGTCCTCCACGATCTTGGCGGCCTTGATGCCCAGACCGCCGCGGCCCTGGACACGGTACTCGTCGACCGGCGTCCGCTTGGCGTAGCCGCCGTCGGTCGCGGTGAAGACGAACGTACCCGGCCTCACCACGCTCATGGAGAGCAGTTCGTCACCTTCGCGGAAACTCATGCCCTTCACGCCCGAGGTCGCGCGGCCCATCGGGCGCAGCGCGTCGTCGGTCGCCGTGAAGCGGATCGACTGCGCCTTCTTGCTGATCAGCAGCAGGTCGTCCTCGGCGGACACCAGCTCGGCGCCGATCAGCTCGTCATCGCTGCCGTCCTCGGTCTCCCGGAGGTTGATGGCGATCACACCACCCGAACGGGGCGAGTCGTAGTCCTTGAGCGCCGTCTTCTTCACCAGGCCGCCCTTGGTGGCCAGGATCAGGTAGGGCGCCGCCTCGTAGTCGCGGATCGCGAGGATCTGGGCGATCTTCTCGTCCGGCTGGAAGGCCAGCAGGTTCGCCACGTGCTGCCCGCGGGCGTCACGGCCGGCGTCCGGCAGCTCGTAGGCCTTGGACCGGTAGACGCGGCCCTTGTTCGTGAAGAACAGCAGCCAGTGGTGCGTGGTCGAGACGAAGAAGTGGTCGACGAGGTCGTCCTGCTTCAGCTTCGTGCCGCGCACGCCCTTGCCGCCGCGCTTCTGCGAGCGGTAGTCCTCGGTCTTGGTCCGCTTGACGTAGCCGCCGTGCGTGATCGTGACGACGATGTCCTCTTCGGCGATCAGGTCCTCCATGGACATGTCGCCGTCGAAGGGCACCAGCTTGGAGCGCCGGTCGTCGCCGAACTTCTCGACGATCGCCGCCAGTTCCTCGCTGACGATGGAGCGCTGGCGCTCCTCCGAGGCCAGGATCGCGTTGTACTCGTTGATCTTGGCCTGGAGCTCGTCGTGCTCGGCGACGATCTTCTGCCGCTCCAGGGCCGCCAGGCGCCGCAGCTGCATCTCCAGGATCGCGTTCGCCTGGATCTCGTCGATCTCCAGCAGGCCCATCAGGCCCTCGCGCGCGATCTCGACGGTGTTGCTGCGCCGGATCAGCGCGATGACCTCGTCGATGGCGTCCAGCGCCTTGAGCAGGCCGCGCAGGATGTGCGCCCGCTCCTCGGCCTTGCGCAGACGGAACTTCGTCCGCCGGACGATGACCTCGATCTGGTGCTGCACCCAGTGGCGGATGAAGGCGTCGATCGACAGCGTGCGCGGCACGCCGTCCACCAGCGCCAGCATGTTCGCGCCGAAGTTCGTCTGCAGGTCGGTGTGCTTGTACAGGTTGTTCAGCACGACCTTGGCGACGGCATCGCGCTTGAGCACGATCACCAGGCGCTGGCCCGTCCGGGACGAGGTCTCGTCGCGGACGTCGGCGATGCCGCCGACCTTGCCGTCCTTGACCAGGTCGGCGATCTTCTGCGCCAGGTTGTCCGGGTTGGTCTGGTACGGGAGCTCCGTGACCACCAGGCACTGGCGGTTCTGGATCTCCTCGACCTCCACCACCGCGCGCATCGTGATGGAGCCGCGACCGGTCCGGTACGCCTCCTCGATGCCCTTGCGGCCCACGACCAGGGCGCCCGACGGGAAGTCGGGGCCCTTGATGCGCTCCAGCAGTGCGTCCAGGAGCTCCTCGTGCGAGGCCTCCGGGTGCTCCAGCGCCCACTGGGCGCCGGCCGCGACCTCGCGCAGGTTGTGCGGCGGGATGTTGGTGGCCATGCCGACCGCGATACCGGCCGAACCGTTGACGAGCAGGTTCGGGAAGCGCGCCGGCAGGACCGTCGGCTCCTGGTTGCGGCCGTCGTAGTTGTCCGTGAAGTCGACGGTCTCCTCGTCGATGTCCCGGAGCATCTCCATGGCCTGCGGCATCAGCTTGCACTCGGTGTAGCGCATCGCGGCCGCCGGGTCGTTGCCCGGAGAGCCGAAGTTGCCGTTCGAGTCCACCAGCGGCATGCGCATCGACCACGGCTGGGCCAGGCGGACCAGGGCGTCGTAGATCGAGGAGTCGCCGTGCGGGTGGTAGGTGCCCATGACGTCGCCGACGACGCGGGCGCACTTGTAGAAGCCCTTCTCGGGCCGGTAACCGCCGTCGTACATCGCGTACAGCACACGGCGGTGGACCGGCTTGAGGCCGTCCCGTACGTCGGGCAGCGCGCGCGAGACGATGACGGACATCGCGTAGTCGAGGTAGGAGCGCTGCATCTCCGTCTCGAGCCCGACGGGCTCGATGCGTACGACGGGCTGCTCTTCCTCGGTGTTCTCGGCAGTGGGCGTGGTTTCGTCGGCCATTGCTGGTCAGAGGTCCTTTCAGGCGGTCAGCTGAGCCGACTCAGATGTCGAGGAAGCGAACGTCCTTGGCGTTGCGCTGGATGAAGGAGCGCCGGGCTTCGACGTCCTCACCCATCAGCACCGAGAACAGGTCGTCGGCCTGCGCCGCGTCGTCCAGGGTGACCTGGCCGAGCACGCGGTGGTCCACGTCCATGGTGGTGACGCGCAGCTCCTCGGCGTTCATCTCGCCCAGACCCTTGAAGCGCTGGATCGAGTCTTCCTTGATCCGCTTGCCGTTCTGCTTGCCGAGTTCCACCAGGGCGTCGCGCTCACGGTCCGAGTACGCGTACTCGAAGTCGTCCCGGCCCCACTTGATCTTGTAGAGCGGCGGGCGCGACAGGTACACGTGACCGGCCTCGACCAGCGGCCGCATGAAGCGGAAGAGGAAGGTCAGCAGCAGGGTGTTGATGTGCTGGCCGTCGACGTCGGCGTCCGCCATCAGGATGATCTTGTGATAGCGGAGCTTCTCGATGTCGAAGTCCTCGTGCACGCCGGTGCCGAAGGCGCTGATCAGCGCCTGGACCTCGGTGTTCTGGAGGATCTTGTCGATACGGGCCTTCTCGACGTTCAGGATCTTGCCGCGGATCGGCAGGATGGCCTGGTACATCGGGTTGCGGCCGGACTTCGCCGAACCACCGGCGGAGTCACCCTCGACGATGAAGATCTCGCACTTCGTCGGGTCGTTCGACTGGCAGTCGGACAGCTTGCCCGGCAGCGACGCCGACTCCAGCAGACCCTTGCGGCGCGTGAGGTCGCGGGCCTTGCGGGCCGCCACGCGCGCCGTGGCCGCCTGGATCGACTTGCGGATGATGTCCGAGGCCTCGACCGGGTTCCGGTCGAACCAGTCGTTGAGGTGCTCGTGGACGACCTTCTGCACGAAGGTCTTCGCCTCCGTGTTGCCCAGCTTGGTCTTCGTCTGGCCCTCGAACTGCGGCTCGCCCAGCTTGATCGAGATGATCGCCGTCAGACCCTCGCGGATGTCCTCGCCGGCGAGGTTGTCGTCCTTCTCGCGGAGCAGCTTCTTCTCGCGCGCGTAGCGGTTGACCAGACCGGTCAGCGCCGCGCGGAAGCCCTCCTCGTGCGTACCGCCCTCGTGCGTGTGGATCGTGTTCGCGAAGGAGTAGACACCCTCCGTGTACTGCGAGTTCCACTGCATCGCGATCTCGACCGAGAGCATGCGCTCCTTGTCCTCGGCCTCGACGTCGATGACGGTCGGGTGGATCATCTCGCCCTTGCGCGAGTTCAGGTACTTGACGAAGTCGACGATGCCGCCCTCGTAGTGGTACTTGACCGTCCGCGCGGCGGGCTCGGCCGACTCCGCTTCCGGGTCGTCGGCGCCGACCGTGGCCTTCGCCGACTCGCGCTCGTCCGTCAGCGTCAGGGTCAGGCCCTTGTTCAGGAAGGCCATCTCCTGGAAGCGCCGCGACAGCGTCTCGAAGGAGTAGTCGGTCGTCTCGAAGACGTCGGGGTCGGCCCAGAACGTCACCGACGTGCCGTGCTCGTCGGTCTCCTCGTTCTTGGCCAGCGGGGCCGTCGGCACGCCCAGCTTGTAGTCCTGGGTCCAGCGGTGGCCGTCCGTCTTGACCTCGACCGCGACCTTGGTCGACAGGGCGTTCACGACGGACACACCGACGCCGTGCAGACCGCCGGAGACGGCGTAGCCGCCGCCGCCGAACTTGCCGCCCGCGTGCAGCACCGTGAGGACGACCTCGACCGCCGGCTTGCCCTCGGACGGCACGATGCCGACCGGGATGCCCCGGCCGTTGTCGATCACGCGCACACCGCCGTCGGCGAGGATCGTCACGTCGATCGTGTCCGCGTGCCCGGCCATGGCCTCGTCGACGGAGTTGTCCACGACCTCCTGCACGAGGTGGTGCAGGCCGCGCTCACCGGTCGAGCCGATGTACATACCGGGCCGCTTGCGGACCGCATCCAGGCCCTCGAGGACCTGGATGGCACTGGCGTCGTAATTCTTCTCGTTGGAGTCGCCGGAATCGGCCACGAAGCGCCCTTTCTGGCACAGCGCAGCCCGTACTCCGGACCAGCGTGTGCGCCGGAGGAGCGGCCGCGTCGATCTGCGTTGTCTGCGTGATCCCGCGAAAGGGCGGGATTTCCTTCAGTCTACCGGTACCACGGACATGAATGGGGGTTTGCCGGTACCTGAGTCCGCATGTGCCGCCCTGAACCGCCACTCTCCGACTCCCCATATCCGGGAAGGGGCTCTAAGAGGCTCACACGGGCATCCAGCCCTTCGGCCTGTCAACCTCCGACTACCGTGAGGGACACCACCCGCTTCAGCCGCGCCAAGCCACTCCAGCCCCGCCGGAAACATCCGGCTCCGCCGGGCACACTTCCGGCCCCGCCGGGCACATCCAGCCCCGCCGGCGTTTGAGGCGCGGGGTCCGGGGCGGAGCCCCGGGTCCCGGCGCAGCCGGGCTCAGCCCCGCCGGGAGCCGACCGGCAGCCGGGCTCACGCTCAGCCCCCCGCAAGAGCTATCCGTACGTGTCCCCGGGACCGGAACTCCCCGGCGCCCGCCACGGCCCGTACCCCTTGGGCCGCCCCCCGGGCCCCCGCACGAGAATCACCCGCACCGTCCCCTGCCCCAGATCCGCGTTCAGCCGCGCCACCAGCTGCGGAGCCAACAGCTTCAGCTGCGCCGCCCACGCCGAGGAGTCGCACCGCACGACGAGTTCACGGTCCTCGTACCGCTCCGGTTCACAGTGCGCCGCGATCTCCGGCCCGACGATCTCCGGCCAGCGCTCCATCACACCCGCCACCGCCATCGGCATCTCCCAGCCGCGCTCCGTGCGCAGCCGGTCCAGCGCCGCCATCAACGGCATCGGGTCCCGGCCGTCCGCCCGCGCCCCCGACCGCAGCCCCGGCTGCTGCTGCCGCTTCCGGCCGCCCGCCGCGTTCCCCCGGGCCCGCGCCTGCTCCCGCGCCGCGGCCAGCGCCTGGCGCGCCAGATCCACGCCGGAGACCTCGGGGGTCTTCCGGGGCGGCTCCTTCTCCTGGTCGCTCACAGCCGGGTCACCTCACCACCGGACACCCCGAACCGCGCCCCCACCAGCACACCCGGAACGTCATCGTCCACCGCCGCCGTCACCAGCACCTGCTCGCCCGGCGCCACCAGCTCGGCCAGCCGCTCCCGGCGCCGCGCGTCCAGCTCCGCGAACACGTCGTCCAGGATCAGCACCGGCTCCGCGCCCTCCGAGCGCAGCAGCTCGTAGGAGGCCAGCCGCAGGGCCAGCGCGTACGACCACGACTCCCCGTGGCTCGCGTACCCCTTCGCCGGCAGCTCCCCCAGCCGCAGCACCAGGTCGTCGCGGTGCGGACCGACCAGGGTCACACCCCGCTCGATCTCCTGCTTGCGCACCTCCGAAAGGGCCGCCAGCAGCACCTCGTAGATCGCCTCGCGGCCGCGCGCCGCACCGCTGTCCACCGGCTCGCCCGCGGAGGACTTGTACGAGAGCCCCAGCGGGCCGCCCCCGGGCGCGAGCTGCTCGTAGGCCTTGTCCGCCAGCGGCAGCAGCGTCGCGATCAGATCCAGCCGCTGCGCCAGCAGCTCCGCGCCCGCGCGCGCGAGGTGCTGGTCCCACACGTCGAGCGTGGACAGGTCCATCGACCGCCCGCCGTGCCGACGCGCCATCGCCGCCGACTTCAGCAGGGTGTTCCGCTGCTTCAGCACCCGCTCGTAGTCGGAGCGGACCGCCGACATCCGCGGGGAGCGCGCCGTGACGAGCTCGTCCAGGAACCGGCGCCGCTCGCCCGGGTCGCCCTTCACCAGGGCCAGGTCCTCCGGCGCGAACAGCACCGTCCGTACGATCCCCAGCACGTCCCGCGGTCTGACCTGCGAGGACCTGTTTATCCGGGCCCGGTTCGCCCGCCCCGGGTTCAGCTCCAGCTCGACCAGCTGCTGCCGCTCGCCCTGGGTGACGGCCGCGCGGATGATCGCCCGGTCCGCGCCCATCCGTACGAGGGGGGCGTCCGAGGAGACCCGGTGGCTGCCCAGCGTCGACAGGTAGCCGATCGCCTCGACGAGGTTGGTCTTGCCCTGGCCGTTGGGGCCCACGAAAGCCGTGACGCCCGGGTCGAGGGGAACCTCGGCCCGGGCGTACGAGCGGAAGTCGGCCAACGAGAGATGCGAAACATGCATACGGCGCCGACCTCCCCCGGCTTCCTGCTGCTGTGCTCTGTGGAGCTGTGGAGCTGTGGTGCTGTGGTGGAGCTACTTCTTCTCGACCGCGTGGCCGCCGAACTGGTTGCGCAGCGCGGCGATCATCTTCATCTGCGGGGAGTCCTCCTGGCGGGACGCGAACCGCGCGAAGAGCGAGGCCGTGATCGCGGGCAGCGGCACGGCGTTGTCGATCGCCGCTTCCACCGTCCAGCGGCCCTCGCCCGAGTCCTGGGCGAAGCCGCGCAACTGCTCCAGGTGCTCGTCCTCGTCCAGCGCGTTCACGGCCAGGTCCAGCAGCCAGGAGCGGATGACCGTGCCCTCCTGCCAGGAGCGGAAGACCTCGCGGACGTCGGTGACCGAGTCCACCTTCTCCAGGAGCTCCCAGCCCTCGGCGTAGGCCTGCATCATGGCGTACTCGATGCCGTTGTGGACCATCTTCGCGAAGTGGCCCGCGCCGACCTTGCCGGCGTGTACGGCGCCGAACTCGCCCTCGGGCTTGAGGGCGTCGAAGACCGGCTGGACCACGGCGACGTGCTCCTTGTCGCCGCCGTACATGAGGGCGTAGCCGTTCTCCAGGCCCCACACGCCACCGGAGACACCGCAGTCGACGAAGCCGATGCCCTTGGCCTTCAGCTCCTCGGCGTGCTTCTCGTCGTCGGTCCAGCGCGAGTTCCCGCCGTCGACGACGATGTCGCCGGGCGAGAGCAGCTCCGCCAGCTCGTCGACGGTGGACTGCGTCGCCGCGCCCGCCGGGACCATCACCCACACCACGCGGGGGGCCTGCAGGCTGTCCACAAGCTCCTGCAGGCTGTGGACATCGGCGAGGTCCGGGTTGCGGTCGTATCCGATGACGGTGTGGCCTGCGCGGCGGATGCGCTCGCGCATGTTGCCGCCCATCTTGCCGAGACCGACGAGACCAAGCTCCATCAGGTGGTTCCTTAAGCGTTGTGACCGTCTGTGCCGGGTTCCCCCGGCTCCCCGGGGTACCCAGGCTCCGAGCCTACGCCGGGCGGCCCGGCCCGGCCCCACGGGCGCTCCCCGGACGGGCGTACGGCGGGGGAGCCGCGCGCCGGGGGAAAACGCCGTCGGGCCCGGTCCGCAGCCTGCGAGACCGGGCCCGACGTACGAGAGCGTCAGCCGGACAGACGCACCGGCATGATCAGGTACTTGTACGCCTCGTCCGCTTCGGCGTCGACGGCCGGGCGGCCGCTGAGCAGCGCCGGCTTGGTGGACGTGGTGAAGCTCAGCTGTGCGGCGGGCGAGTCGATCGCGCTCAGGCCGTCGAGCAGGAAGGTCGGGTTGAAGGCGATCGAGATGTCGTCGCCCTCCAGCTTCGCGTCCACGCGCTCCACAGCCTGTGCATCGTCGCTGGAACCGGCTTCCAGGATCAGCACGCCCTGCTCGAAGCTCAGGCGGACCGGGGTGTTGCGCTCGGCGACCAGAGCCACGCGCTTGACGGCCTCGACGAACGGGGCGGTCTCGATCACGGCGATGGAGTTGAACTCCGTCGGGAAGAGCGTGCGGTACTTCGGCAGGTCGCCTTCGAGCAGGCGGGTCGTGGTGCGGCGGCCGGCGCCCTCGAAGCCGATGAGGCCCTCACCGGCACCGGAGCCCGACAGCGCCAGGGTGACGGTGTCACCGCTGGTCAGGGACTTGGCGGTGTCCAGGAGCGTCTTCGCCGGCACCAGGGCCACGGCGGAGGCGTCCGGGTTCTCCGGCTTCCACAGGAACTCGCGGACCGCGAAGCGGTAGCGGTCGGTGGAGGCCAGGGTGACGCGGTCGCCCTCGATCTCGATGCGGACACCGGTCAGCACGGGCAGCGTGTCGTCGCGACCGGCGGCGATGGCGACCTGGGCGGCGGCGGAGGCGAAGACCTCACCGGGCACGGTGCCGGTCGCGGTCGGCATCTGCGGCAGCGCCGGGTATTCCTCCACAGGCAGGGTGTGGAGTGTGAATCGCGAGGAACCGCAGACCACGGTCGCCCGTACACCGTCTGTGGAAATCTCCACCGGGCGGTTGGGGAGGGCGCGGCAGATGTCGGCGAGCAGCCGGCCGGAGACGAGGACGGTGCCGTCCTCCTCGACGTCCGCCTCGACGGAGACGCGGGCCGAGACCTCGTAGTCGAAGCCGGAGAGGCTCAGCGTGCCGTCCTCGGCCTTGAGCAGCAGGCCCGCGAGAACGGGCACCGGCGGCCGGGCCGGGAGGCTACGGGCAGCCCAGGCCACCGCCTCCGCGAGTACGTCGCGCTCCACCCGGATCTTCACCGGAACCGCCTCCTGCTGTTGCTCGCTCGTCTGCCGGCCTTCGTCGTCGGCTCGTCGATGCCTCGACCGATGCCGGGGACCAGTCTGACGTACGGCGCCGACAGTCGTGGCTGCCGGCGGTCAAGTCGGGAGCGAGGCGTCGGGGCGGCCGATCGACGAGTTGTGCACAGGACCTGCTTGAAAACCGAAACCGGCCTAACTCTCTATGGGGGTAGTAGTAGGGCCTGTGGAAACGGTGGATAAGCCCGTTCTCGCAGGTCAACCCGCGTTTTTTATCCCCACACCCTGTGGGTGGCACCGGTGGACAACACGGTGTCTCTGTGGAGAACGAAAACTTCTGCACAGGCTGTCCCCAGGGGACCCCCACTACTCCACAGGTGTGTCCCCAGCTTTCCCCCGGTACTCCACAACCCAAACGTCCACCTTGGTGTGACGGCTTTCACTCGGGGCGGTGAGGAGGGGTGGCGCGTTGCCGAACAGTGGACAACGGTGTGGAGAAGAGATCGGATCCTGTGCACAGGATCGGGGAACCTGTGGGTGGTCGGTGGACAACGTGGTGGACAGCCCTGTGGACGAATTCTCTGTCCACAGGCTGTGGATGAAGCTTGCGCACAATTCCACAGGGGGTTGACCTGCCCTGATGGTGCCTCACCCCGCACCCCTGTGGACAAATTGTGGGCGACGGATCCCGTCCCCAGGGTGTGGACGGAAGAAAGTCCGCGAATCTGTGGATGACTTGCCCCGCAGGGGGCGTATTCGAACAGGTCAGGGGCGCGCGGACGAAGAAGGGCGCCCCCGTGATGACCCGGGAGCGCCCTCTGTTCGCGTGTGGAGAGGCTCTGCCGAAGCCGCAGAGCCTTCGTCTCAGGCGTTCTTGATGCGGTTGGTGAGCTCCGTGACCTGGTTGTAGATGGAGCGGCGCTCGGCCATCAGAGCGCGGATCTTGCGGTCCGCGTGCATGACGGTGGTGTGGTCGCGGCCGCCGAACTGTGCCCCGATCTTGGGCAGCGAGAGGTCGGTGAGCTCCCGGCACAGGTACATGGCGATCTGCCGCGCGGTGACCAGGACCCGGCTGCGCGAGGAGCCGCACAGGTCGTCCACCGTGAGGCCGAAGTAGTCGGCGGTGGCCGCCATGATGTCGCCGGCGGTGATCTCGGGCGCGCTGTCCTCGCCGCCCGGGATCAGGTTCTTGAGGACGTCCTCGGTGAGGCCCAGGTCGACCGGCTGCCGGTTGAGGCTCGCGAAGGCCGTGACCCGGATCAGCGCCCCCTCCAGCTCGCGGATGTTGCGCGAGATGCGGGAGGCGATGAACTCCAGCACCTCCGGCGGGGCGTTGAGCTGCTCCTGGACGGCCTTCTTGCGCAGGATCGCGATGCGGGTCTCCAGCTCGGGCGGCTGGACGTCGGTGATCAGGCCCCACTCGAAGCGGTTGCGGAGCCGGTCCTCCAGGGTGACGAGCTGCTTGGGCGGCCGGTCGGAGGAGAGGACGATCTGCTTGTTGGCGTTGTGGAGCGTATTGAAGGTGTGGAAGAACTCCTCCTGCGTCGACTCCTTGCTGGCGAGGAACTGGATGTCGTCGACGAGCAGGATGTCCATCTCGCGGTAGCGCTTGCGGAACGCGTCGCCCTTGCCGTCGCGGATGGAGTTGATGAACTCGTTGGTGAACTCCTCGGAGCTCACGTACCGCACGCGGGTGCCGGGGTAGAGGCTCCGCGCGTAGTGCCCGATGGCGTGCAGCAGGTGCGTCTTGCCGAGGCCCGACTCTCCGTAGATGAAGAGGGGGTTGTACGCCTTCGCGGGCGCCTCGGCGACGGCCACCGCGGCGGCGTGCGCGAAGCGGTTGGAGGCGCCGATGACGAAGGTGTCGAAGAGGTACTTCGGGTTCAGCCGGGCGGTCGGTTCGAGCGGGCCCGAGGTGGAGCCGCCGGACGGGGCCGGGGGCGCGGTCGGCCGGCCCGGGGGCTGGCGCGGCGCGGGCTGCTCGTATTGCTGTTGTTCGTACTTCTGCTGCTCGTACTGGTGCTGCTGGTGCGACTGCTGGGATTCGTACGGGGACTGCTCGTACTTCTGCTGCTCGTAGGAGCCCTGCTCGTATGAGGAGGGCTCGGGCTGCTGGAGGTAGCCCGGCTGCGGGGAGGCGTACGGGTCGCGCTCGGGGAAGCCGCCGAGGCGCGGCTGCTGCCAGCCGTAGTCGTCCTGCTGCCCGCCGCGGGGCCAGGCACCCGGCTCGGGGCGCTGCTGCTGGTAGTCCGGGTAGGCGGGGCGGGCCGTGGGGAGCTGGTCGTCGGAAGGCCCGCCGGGTCCGCCCGGTCCGCCGCCGGGGCGCTGGCCGGGGTAGGGCTCGTAGGCGTCGCGCTGCTGGACGGGCGGGGCGGGGGGCGCGGGCTCGCCGGCGGAGTCGTCCACGGTGATGGCGATCCGGATGGGGCGGCCGCATTCCCGGCTCAGCGCGTCGCTGATGAGGGGGGCGAGGCGGCCTTCGAGGACGCGCTTGCCCCATTCGTTGGGGACGGCCAGCAGTGCGGTGTCGGCGACGAGTGCCAGGGGCTGGCATCGCTCGACCCACTGCTTGTCCTTGGGCTCGATCCCCGGCTGTCCCTCCCCGAGGAGCTTTTCGAGCACCCTTGGCCACACTGCGGCAAGATCGGCAGGTACGTCAGCCACAGAGCACGCTCTCTCACAGGGGTCCCACGAATGTGTGGTTCTTTGGGACGGTCGGGACAAAAAATCCGGGATCAGGCAACGGTAGTCAGGCCAGCGGGTACGGTTCAAGTCGTTGTCCACAGCCTGTGCACAGTGTGGGGCAGCCTCGGCTCGGTTTGACCGGATGGCGTAGCCGCGCGTACCGTAACGAGGTCGAGTTGTCGATGGCTGCTGCCGCCTGCCTACCGATGGGCGAAGATCACTTCTTGTGATCGTTTAGCGGTGCCACTCGGGCGAACACGCGAGTTTCCTCGTGGGCGCACGGTGACAGCCAGGCGATGTCCCGCCACAACGATTCATTCTCTGGAGCCCCCGAGTGAGCAAGCGCACCTTCCAGCCGAACAACCGCCGTCGTGCCAAGACCCACGGCTTCCGTCTCCGGATGCGTACCCGTGCCGGTCGCGCGATCCTCGCGAACCGTCGTGGCAAGGGCCGCGCCGCCCTTTCCGCGTAACAACACGCAGGTCGTGACGTCGTGCTGTCTCCCGAAAATCGGCTGAGGCGGCGCGAGGACTTCGCGAGCGCGGTACGCCGAGGGCGTCGGGCTGGTCGCCCGCTCCTCGTCGTCCACCTACGTACAAGCGGTGCAACGGACCCGCACGAGTCGGGGGAGATCGATCCCTCGACGCGTGCGGGTTTCGTCGTCAGCAAGGCTGTCGGCGGCGCCGTCGTCCGTAACCGGGTGAAGCGCCGTTTGCGCCATCTTGTCCGCGAGCGGCTGTCCCAGCTGCCCGCCGGTAGCCTGGTGGTGGTACGTGCGTTGCCCGGAGCGGGTGACGCCGGCCCCGACGAACTGGCCCGGGACCTGGATGCCGCCCTGGTGCGGCTCCTGGGAGGCGTGGCTCGATGAAGTACCCGCTGCTCGCTTTGATCAAGCTGTACCAGTGGACCATCAGTCCGCTGCTCGGGCCGGTGTGCCGCTACTACCCGTCGTGTTCGCGCTACGGGTACACGGCCATCGACCGGCATGGTGCGGTGAAGGGGACGGTTCTGACCGCCTGGCGGATCCTGCGGTGCAATCCGTGGTCCCCGGGTGGTGTGGACCACGTCCCACCCCGTAAACGCCCGCGTTGGCACGAGCAGCTGCGCAGTGCGTTGCGTAGATCTCGCAATGCTCAAGGAGCCTGATTAGTGGACACGATTGCCAGTCTGTTCAGCTTTATCACCACACCCGTCTCGTGGATCATCGTCCAGTTCCACAAGCTGTACGGAGCGATCTTCGGTGCGGACAGTGGGTGGGCCTGGGGCCTGTCCATCGTGTCCCTGGTGATCTTGATCCGTATCTGCCTGATCCCGCTCTTCGTGAAGCAGATCAAGGCGACGCGTGGCATGCAGGCGCTCCAGCCGAAGATGAAGGTGATCCAGGAGCGCTACAAGAACGACAAGCAGCGTCAGTCCGAAGAGATGATGAAGCTGTACAAGGAGACGGGTACCAACCCGCTCTCCTCGTGCCTTCCCATCCTGGCGCAGTCCCCGTTCTTCTTCGCGCTCTACCACGTGCTCGCGAGCATCGCCAACGGCAAGACGATCGGCGTCATCAACGAGTCGCTGCTGCAGAGTGCCCGGCAGGCGCACATCTTCGGGGCTCCGCTGGCCGCCAAGTTCACGGACAGCGCCGACAAGGTCGCGAGCCTGAACGCCTCGATCACCGATGTGCGTGTCGTGACCGCCATCATGATCGTCCTGATGTCGCTGTCGCAGTTCTACACCCAGCGTCAGCTGATGCAGAAGAACGTCGACCTGTCGGTCAAGACCCCCTTCATGCAGCAGCAGAAGATGCTGATGTACATCTTCCCGGTGATCTTCGCGGTCATGGGCATCAACTTCCCCGTGGGTGTTCTCGTCTACTGGCTGACCACGAACCTGTGGACCATGGGCCAGCAGATGTACGTGATCAACCAGAACCCGACGCCGGGCAGCAAGGCGCAGGACCAGTACCTGACCCGTCTGCTGAAGCACATCGGCTCGCACGGTGACGTGAAGGGCCGCTCCAAGAAGAAGATCGTGGCGGCGATCGTGGCCAAGGGCCCGGACCGCAACGACAACGAGCGCAAGTTCATCACGGCCCTCACCAAGCAGGGTCTGGCCGCTCAGGCCGACGGCTCCGTGGCCAAGAGTGCCGAGGCCACGGCCGACGCGGACGCGGCGAGCGGCGGTGCCCCGAAGCGGCAGCAGCCGAAGCGGCAGACGAAGTCGAAGCGCCAGACGCCCACCAAGCCCTCTCCCAAGAAGTAAGAAGGAGTCCCTCCCGTGACGGAAGGCACCACCACCGCCGCCGCTGAGGGCGGCGACACCCTGACCCGCCTCGAGCAGGAGGGTGAGATCGCGGCCGACTACCTCGAGGGTCTGCTGGACATCGCCGACCTGGACGGCGACATCGACATGGACGTCGAGGCCGACCGGGCCGCGGTGTCGATCGTCAGCGACTCCGCCAGCCGTGATCTGCAGAAGCTCGTGGGCCGCGACGGTGAGGTTCTGGAGGCTCTGCAGGAGCTGACCCGCCTCGCCGTGCACCGGGAGACCGGGGACCGAAGCCGGCTGATGCTGGACATCGCCGGGTTCCGTGCGAAGAAGCGCGAGGAGCTGGCGGCGCTGGGCGCCAAGGCCGCGGCGGACGTGAAGGCGTCCGGCGAGCCCCTGAAGCTGGCCCCGATGACGCCGTTCGAGCGCAAGGTCGTCCACGACGCCGTGGCGGCCGCGGGTCTGCGGAGCGAGTCCGAGGGCGAGGAGCCGCAGCGCTTCGTCGTTGTGCTTCCGGCCTGATCGGTAGCGCACGTGTTCGGCCCCGTCTGTGTCGCAGACGGGGCCGAAGTTTGTCAGCCTGGCATGTGAACAACCATGCGGTACGGAAGGACGGTCCCCGTGACGGAGGCAGCTGAGCTTCCCCCGGCGCCTGAAGAGGCGCGCGCGGTGTTCGGTGAGTTTTTCCCGGAAGCTGTGCGGTACGCGGAGCTGCTGGCGGACGCGGGAGTCGAGCGGGGCCTGATCGGGCCGCGCGAGGTGCCGCGGCTGTGGGAGCGGCATCTGCTGAACTGCGCCGTGCTCTCGGAGGTGGTGCCCCAGGGCGTCACCGTGTGCGATGTGGGTTCGGGCGCGGGTCTGCCCGGTATCCCGCTGGCGCTGGTGCGTCGTGATCTCAAGATCACGCTGCTGGAGCCGCTGTTGCGGCGGACGAACTTCCTCCAGGAGGTCGTGGAGCTGCTGGGCCTGGACCACGTCACCGTGGTGCGCGGGCGGGCCGAGGAGGTTCTCGGCAAGCTGCAGCCGGTGCATGTGGTGACGGCGCGCGCGGTGGCTCCACTGGACCGGCTGGCCGGCTGGGGCGTTCCCCTGCTGCGTCCGTACGGGGAGATGCTGGCGCTGAAGGGCGACACCGCGGAGGAAGAGCTCGTGGCGGCCAAGGCGGCGCTGACGAAGCTCGGTGTGGTGAAGACCTCGGTGCTGCATGTGGGCGAGGGCGTGGTCGATCCGCTGTCGACGGTGGTCCGGGTCGAGGTCGGAGAGAGCCCCGGTGGGGTGAGATTCGCGGCCAAGCGGGCTAAGGCTGCCCGGGTGCAACGCACGCGCCGGCGCCGCTGAGCCTCTGATCCTCGGGGTACCCGAGGAGATTTGGCCTGTGTTGGGCCCTATAGGTATGGATTTCGGAGTGTCGTAGCGGCGGGGAGACTCCCTCCGGGCATCGTGTTTCACGTGAAACGTCGCTCTCTGCTGCACGGAATCATCAGCCGCGGTCGTGCGGCTGCGTCCCCCCGCCTCCGCAAGGATGTGAGGGGGACGGAGTTGTCCACATCGGTGGATTCATCCACAGGAGTACGGGCCCCGCTGGTTCGCGACCCGGGTGACATGGCAGGCTCTGTTCATCGCGAGCCTGATGTCGAGGAGAGTGACACCGTGCGGTCCGACGCCAACCTCGCGGGGCCGATGGCCGATCCGGTCCCCGGTCCCCGCTCTGAATCGGCGGGCGAGGATGTTTCACGTGAAACATCGCCTCCGCCCCTTGTAGACAACGACACACCCATCGGCCGAGCCGCCCAGCTGGCGGTCGAGGCGCTGGGGCGCGCCGGCGAGGGGCTGCCCCGACCGGAGCAGACCCGGGTCATCGTGGTCGCCAACCAGAAGGGCGGCGTGGGCAAGACCACGACGACCGTGAATCTGGCGGCCTCGCTGGCGTTGCACGGGGCGCGGGTCCTGGTGGTCGACCTCGACCCGCAGGGCAATGCCTCCACGGCGCTGGGCATCGACCACCACGCGGATGTGCCCTCGATCTACGACGTGCTCGTGGACAGCCGGCCCCTGCTGGAGGTCGTCCAGCCCGTGGTGGACGTGGAGGGCCTCTTCTGCGCCCCGGCCACGATCGACCTGGCGGGTGCGGAGATCGAGCTGGTGTCCCTGGTGGCCCGTGAGAGCCGTCTCCAGCGGGCGATCCAGGCGTACGAGCAGCCGCTCGACTACATCCTGATCGACTGCCCGCCCTCGCTGGGGCTCCTGACGGTGAACGCCCTGGTGGCCGGAGCGGAGGTGCTGATCCCGATCCAGTGCGAGTACTACGCGCTGGAGGGCCTGGGTCAGCTGCTGCGCAATGTCGACCTGGTGCGGGCCCACCTGAATCCGACGCTGCATGTGTCGACGATCCTGCTGACGATGTACGACGGCAGGACCCGGCTGGCCTCGCAGGTGGCGGAGGAGGTGCGCACGCACTTCGGCAAGGAGGTACTGCGGACGAGCATCCCGCGGTCGGTGCGCATTTCCGAGGCACCGAGCTACGGGCAGACGGTGCTCACGTACGACCCGGGTTCCAGTGGTTCCCTCTCCTATCTGGAGGCTGCGCGGGAGATCGCGTATCGAGGGGTCGGAATGCAGTACGAGGCCCAGCAGGCCCACCTGGGCGCGGGTATGAACAGCACGCAGAATGTGGCGGAGGGGATCCAGTGAGTGAGCGACGTAGAGGTCTGGGGCGGGGGCTCGGTGCGCTGATTCCCGCGGCTCCGCAGGAGAAGACGCCGCCGGTGATCGGTTCCGGTTCGACGTCCCCGTCGGCGGTGCCGGTGTTGACCTCGGAGCGTGGGATCGCGGCGGCGAAGCTCGCTGCGCTGGCCCAAGCCGATGTTTCACGTGAAACATCGCTTGCGGTCGCGGCGGTGAGTGAGCCGGTGCCGGCGGAGCCCGAGACCAATGGGGTGGCGGGAGCGACCTTCGCGGAGCTTCCGATGGGCGCGATCACGCCGAACCCGCGGCAGCCGCGCGAGGTGTTCGACGAGGACGCCCTTGCCGAGCTGGTGACCTCCATCCAGGAGGTGGGCCTGCTCCAGCCGGTGGTGGTGCGGCAGGCGTCCCCCGGTCGCTATGAGCTCATCATGGGCGAGCGGCGCTGGCGGGCCTGCCGGGAGGCCGGTCTGGAGAGCATTCCGGCGATCATCCGGGCCACGGACGACGAGAAGCTTCTGCTGGACGCGCTGCTGGAGAACCTGCACCGGGCCCAGCTGAATCCGCTGGAAGAGGCTGCGGCGTACGACCAGCTGCTCCAGGACTTCAACTGCACGCACGACCAGCTGGCGGACCGCATCGGCCGGTCGCGTCCCCAGGTGTCGAACACGCTGCGGCTGCTGAAGCTGTCGCCTTCGGTTCAGCGCCGGGTGGCCGCGGGTGTGCTGTCGGCGGGGCATGCGCGGGCCCTGCTGGCGGTCGAGGACTCCGAGGAGCAGGACCGTCTGGCCCACCGGATCGTGGCCGAGGGGCTCTCGGTGCGTGCGGTCGAGGAAATCGTGACGCTGATGGCGTCGGAGCCCACGAGTGCCGTGAGGCCGAAGGGTCCGCGTGCGGGTGCCCGGGTGGCTCCCGCGCTCAGCGAGCTGGCGACGCGGCTGTCGGACCGGTTCGAGACGCGGGTGAAGGTGGATCTGGGCCAGAAGAAGGGCAAGATCACCGTCGAGTTCGCGTCGATGGAGGATCTGGAGCGGATTCTGGGGACGCTGGCGCCGGGCGAGGGCCGGGTGCTGGAGCAGGGTCTTTCCGGGGAGTGACCCCCGGCCGCCGAGGGGCGGATCGTGCCGGTGCGAACCGGTACGGTCCGCCCTTTTGCTGTCGAAAGAGTGAGGGTCAGTGGATACGATGCGTTCATGGGTCGTCGGCTGGTACCGCTCACGCTGGACAACCTCCAGGACCTGCCCCGTCGTTGCCGGTCCTGTGTGTTCTGGGAACTGGATCCGGTCAGCGGCGAGGCCGCGGTGAAGGCGGGTACGCCCGCACTGGAGAAGGAAGCCTGGATCTCCGCTGTCCTCTTGGAGTGGGGATCGTGCGGCCGCGTGGTCTACGTGGACGAGGTTCCGGTGGGGTTCGTGCTGTACGCGCCGCCGGCGTACGTGCCGCGGGCCACCGCGTTTCCGACCAGTCCCGTCTCACCGGACGCCGTTCAGCTGATCACCGCGTGGATCATGCCGGGGTATCAGGGGCAGGGTCTGGGGCGGGTGATGGTCCAGACGGTCGCGAAGGATCTGCTGCGGCGCGGGTTCCGGGCCATCGAGGCGTTCGGGGACGCGCGGTGGGAGGGCCCGGCGTGCCTGCTGCCGGCGGACCACCTGCTGGCCGTGGGCTTCAAGACGGTGCGGCCCCACCCGGTGCATCCGCGGCTGCGGCTCGAGCTGCGCTCGACGCTGTCGTGGAAGGAAGACGTGGAGCTGGCCCTGGACCGGCTGCTGGGTGCGGCGCGCAAGGAGCCCGCGCTGCGCCCGCTGTGAGCAGGAACCTGAATCCTTCAAAAACGCGGAACGGGGCCGCCCCCACGAAGGGGGCGGCCCCGTTTCACGTGAAACATCGAACCGTCAGGCGGTCTTGACCTCGACGAAGTCCGCGAGGTCGCGCAGGATGGCGGCCTTCGGCTTGGCACCGACGATGGTCTTGGCGACCTCGCCGCCCTGGTAGACGTTCAGGGTCGGGATGGACATGACGCCGTACTTGGCAGCCGTGGCCGGGTTCTCGTCGATGTTCAGCTTGACGATCTCGATCTGGTCGCCGTACTCGGCGGCGATGGCCTCGAGGGACGGCGCGATCTGGCGGCACGGTCCGCACCAGGCGGCCCAGAAGTCCACCAGTACGGGCTTGTCGCTCTTGAGGACCTCGGCGTCGAAGTCAGCGTCGGTCACGTTCTTGAGGGTGCCGGCCACAGCGGCCTCCTTCTTCTTCCTGCGGGGTGTGGGGTGGGGGGCTGGTAAGGGGGTCGGACCGGGTCAGACCGCGGCGTGGGCCTTCTCGGCGTCCGCGAGGGCGGCGAGGAAGCGCTCGGCGTCGAGGGCGGCGGAGCAGCCGGTGCCCGCGGCGGTGATGGCCTGACGGTACGTGTGGTCCACGACGTCGCCGGCGCCGAACACGCCGGTCACGTTGGTCCGGGTGGAGGGGGCGTCGACCTTGAGGTAGCCCTCGGCGTCGAGCTCCAGCTGGTCCTTGAACAGCTCGGTGCGCGGGTCGTGGCCGACGGCGATGAAGAGGCCGGTCACGGGCAGCTCGGAGGTCTCACCGGTCTTGGTGTTGCGCAGGGTGAGGCCGGAGAGCTTCTGCTCGCCGTGGATCGCGGCGACCTCGCTGTCCCAGGCGAACTTGATCTTCGGGTCGGCGAAGGCGCGGTCCTGCATGGCCTTCGAGGCGCGCAGGCTGTCACGGCGGTGGACGATCGTGACGGACTTGGCGAACCGGGAGAGGAAGGTGGCTTCCTCGATCGCGGTGTCGCCGCCGCCGACGACGGCGATGTCGTGGTCCTTGAAGAAGAACCCGTCGCAGGTGGCGCACCAGGAGACACCGCGGCCGGACAGGGCGTCCTCGTTGGGCAGGCCGAGCTTGCGGTGCTGGGAGCCGGTGGTGACGATGACGGCCTTGGCGCGGTGCACGGTGCCGGCGGTGTCGGTGACGGTCTTGATCTCACCGGTGAGGTCGACGGATACGACGTCGTCGGGGACGAGCTCGGCGCCGAAGCGCTCGGCCTGGCCGCGCATGTTGTCCATCAGGTCCGGCCCCATGATGCCGTCCTGGAACCCGGGGAAGTTCTCCACCTCGGTGGTGTTCATCAGGGCGCCACCGGCGGTGACGGCACCTTCGAAGACCAGGGGCTTGAGCGAAGCGCGTGCGGTGTACAGGGCGGCGGTGTAACCGGCCGGCCCGGAGCCGATGATGATCACGTTTCGGACGTCGCTCACGGGTTTCTTCCTCGTCTCTGCGGACTGCGTGCTGCCTACCGGGGGCCGGTGCGGACTCTCACCCCACCCAACGGATCCTACGGCGCATGCATTCCCCTCCCGTCCCCGTGTGCGTCCCGACGCGTCAGCTCCGGGGATGGGTGCTCGTCAGCAGGGGCTTTCCGGGGGCTCCCGAGGCCTCGTTCTCGCATCCGGCATCGACGAGATAGGCGTCCACGCGGGAGGAGTCACCTGGGTGCGGCAGGACGAGGAGGTAGACGGCCGTGCCCTGGTAGCGGCCGCGCTCGGTGGCGAGGGGTGCCTCGGAGCGGCCGGTTGCGGCCTGGACGCAGGCCGGGACGGTGCCTACCCGCAGGTCGCCGGGGGCTACCCCCTGGGCGGGCGGGGTGTTCTCCATCCCGTAGGTGTTGTTCTGCTGCCCGGAGTCGGTTCCGGCGAGCTTCTGGGAGTCGAGGAGCTGCTGGACGTTCTTCTGGAGGCCCTGCGCGGTGTAGGCACCTGCTTCGGCGGAAGGCCGGGCCGCGGAGCTCGCGGCCTCGCTGCGGGCCGTGGGGCGGTCGGATGTGCCGGACAGGTCGCTGAACAGGAAGATCCCGAGCGCGCAGGCGGCGGCCCCGGCCAGTCCCGTGAGTACGGCGATCCGGCGGCGGGCACGACGACGGCCGGGTCCGCTTGGGCCGGTCGGGTGACCGGAGGGCCGGTGGACGCCGGATCCGCCGGCAGCGGAGGGCTGGGGGTGCTTCCCCGTGGCAGCCGGGGGCGTTTCACGTGAAACATCGCCCTCGGTCGGGCGGGGCCGAGGAGCCGACGCGGGCCGGGTTCGGGGGCTGGTGGAGTCGAGGAGCGCTTCGGCGGCCAGGGCCGCGTCGATACGGCCCGCGATGTCGGCGGGCATCCGGGCCGGTCCGGGGAGGGTGCCCAGCAGGGAGCGGATCTCCTCCAGGGAGGCGCGGACATCGGCGCACAGGGGGCAGTCGCCCAGGTGGCGGCGGATTTCGGCGGTCCGGGACGGGGAGAGGAGCCCTTCGGTCAGGTCGGAGATCTCCGAGACGTCCGGGTGCCGGATCGTGCCGGTCGTGCCGGGCATGCCAGTCGCCGGGGTCATGGTCGTCCACCTCCGCCCTTCACTGCGTCTGGGTCTGGATGACTCGGTTCTGCCGCTGGTGGGACGGCTGTCCCCGGCGTCCGGTTCCTTCCCCGCTCGGCGGCGGTGTTATCCCCGGCATTCGTGCGCAGATGAGTGAGCATCGGGAGGAGTTTCGCCCGGCCGCGCGCGCACCGGCTCTTCACGGTGCCGGTGGGGACGTCGAGGACGCGCGCGGCCTCGGCGACGGGGTATCCCTGCATGTCGACGAGGACGAGTGCGGCCCGCTGCTCGGCCGGGAGGGTGCTCAGGGCGGCCAGGAGCTGCCGGTGGAGGTCCTGGCGTTCCGCGGGGGCCTCGGCGGACTCGTGGGGCTCCAGGAGGCGCTCCAGGCGGTCCGTGTCGTCGAGCGGGGAGGTCCTGCGGGAGGCGGCCTTGCGGGCCCGGTCGAGGCAGGCGTTGACGGTGATGCGGTGGAGCCAGGTGGTGACGGCGGATTCCCCGCGGAAGGTGTGGGCGGCCCGGTAGGCGGAGACCAGGGCGTCCTGCACGGCGTCTGCGGCCTCCTCGCGGTCGCCGAGGGTGCGCAGGGCCACGGCCCACAGGCGGTCCCGGTGGCGCCGCACGAGCTCACCGAAGGCATCGGGGTCTCCGGCTGCGTGCATCGCCAGGAGCTCCTGGTCCTGGGCCGAGGCAGGGTCGTCAGCCGCAGGCCTCATGATTCCCCTCCTGGTTGGCGCCGTCTTGTTATGAGGTCCGGGAGAACGAGACGTTCGAGATGCCCTGCTTGTAGCCGGCGCCGCTGTAGTCGGAGGGACCGGACTTCGGCATGGCCGTGAGCCACACGACCACGTAGCGCGTCTTGACCGCGGTGGGCGCGACGAGGTCGATCCGCTTGTCGGAGGTGGTCCCGGCGATGATCTTCTGCAGGCTGCCGACCGGCGTCGACGAGGACATGCTGGGGGCCGCGTAGATCGTCGCGCTCGTGTGGTCGCCGCCGAACTTGAACGCTATCGAGGCGCCGCTCACGTCCTGCTCCGAGCCCAGATCGAAGACCAGGCCGAGGCCCTCCTTGTAGATCCCCAGGTCGGGGCCGTCGTTGAAGGCGTAGGTCCGCCAGTAGGAATCGGGGTCGCCGTCGTAGCTGTTCGAGACGCCGTCGATGTTCTGGGGCTTGCCGTCCGGGTAGTACTCGGCGGCCTGCCTGATGGTGAGGGGGACGCGCTCCGGTTCCTTCGGGGCGTCGTTGTCCTTGGGCTGGGTGTTGCTGCTGCCGTTGTCGCCCTGGGTGCCGTGCTCCAGCAGGGCGTCGGCCAGCTGCCAGCTGCCGAGGCCGAGGGCGGCGATGAGCAGGGCGGCGACGCCCCACTTCAGGGCCCGACCGGTGCGGCCGTTCAGCGGGGGCGGCGGAGGGACGACCGTGACGTTCTGGGTGGGGGGAGTACCGGGGGGCGTGGGACGGCCGTAGTTGCCCTGCTGGTAGGTGGTGTGCTGATACTCCGGCGGGGCCGTGAAGGCGGGCTCCGGCGGCCGGATGCGGGGCATCGCGGCGACGGCCTTGGCCAGCTCCTCGGGGGTGGTGCAGGCGGGCTCCTGGCGGGAGGCGGTGGCCCCGTCGTTGGCGAGCGCGCGCATGGCGAGCTCCCCCAGGCCCCGGTGGACGCCGGCGCGGACCTGGTCGGGGGCGATCAGTCCCACGCCCTTGGGCAGGCCGGCGAGGCCGTAGGCGTCGTTCTCGTACGGCCAGCGCTGGGTGAGGGCGGCGTACAGGAGCGCGCCGATGGCCTCGGTGTCGGCTCGCTGCGGGGTCTCGCTGGTGATCCCGCGCAGGGCGGCGTTCACGGCGAGGCCGCGAATGCGGTACTGGCCCGTGGAGGTGCGCAGTATCGCGCTGGGCGTCAGCCGCAGGTGGGCGAGGCCTTCGCGGTGGGCGGCGGTCATGGCCTGGGAGATCTGGCTGACGAGCTGGTAGGCCTCGTGGGCCTCCAGCGGGCCCGCGGCGAGCAGCGCGGTGAGTTCGGTGGCGTCGGGGAGCCACTCGTGGACGACGTAGACGAGGTCGTTCTCCTCCACGGCGTCGAGGACCTGGACGAACCGGGGGTCGCCGAGCAGGGCGGAGGAGCGGGCCGCGGCCAGGACGGAGCGGGCCCGCGGGTGGTCGGCGGGCAGCAGGTGGACGCCCACGGCCCGGCGCAATTTCTCGTCCATCGCGCGCCAGCTGCTGAATCCGTCCACACGGGTGACGCACTCTTCGAGCCGGTAGCGCCGGGCGAGCTTGTGGCCGCTGTGGAGCTCGGGGGCGGCCGCGGGGGCCGCTGTCGTGCGCTCGGCGTCCTTGTCGGCCATGGGTCCGTCCGCGGCTCGTCCGTTCTGGGTGTCCACCCCGTCGGCCGTGACCTTGTCCGCTCCTGCGGCCAGCGGCTCGTCGCCACTGTTGTCGGCCACGTCGACGGCAGCCGTGCTACGTTCCGCCACCGTCGTTCCCGCCTCCCCATCCGTTGCGCGCTGTCGGCCAGTCTGCGAAGCCATGCCAATTGTGCCCACAGTCTTGCCCTATGCACGACACACGAAAGGGGGCGACGGTTGTGCGCATCAGCGCCCCAGTCGTCCGCGGACCATTCCGACCATCGAGTTGAGCTCCTCGATCCGCATGCGCTTGGCGGCGATGAGGAACACGGCGGCCAGGGCGATGCCGCCGGCCACGAGGGCGGCGGCGGAGCCGCCGACTCCGCTGCCCAGCCACTGGGTGACCGCGTAGGCGGCGCCGCCGCCCACGACGGCCGCGGGGACGCAGGCGCCGGTGAGGCGGGCGTAGGTGCGCATCACGTGCGCGCCGTCGAGGTCGCCGCCGAGGCGGGTGCGCAGGCGGCGCCAGGCGACGCCGACTCCGACGGTGTAGCCCAGTCCGTAGGCCGCGGCCATGCCGACCACGGCCCAGCGGGCGGGGAGCACGAAGAAGGAGGCCGCCGAGACCGCCGCGTTGACGGCGGCGACGATGACGGTGTTGTAGAACGGCGTGCGGGTGTCCTCGTAGGCATAGAAGCCGCGCAGGACGACGTACTGCACCGAGTACGGGATGAGCCCGAGGCCGAAGGCCATCAGGATGTAGCCGATGTTCTGGGCGCCGGAGCCGGAGCCGGCGTAGAGCAGCGTGGCCATGGGGACGCCCAGGGCGAGGAACGCGAAGGCGCAGGGCACGATCGCCACGGCCGAGGTGCGCAGTCCGTAGGAGATGTCGTCGCGGACGGCGGCGGCGTCCCCGTCGTGGGCGGAGCGGGAGATGCGCGGCAGGACGGCCGTCATGACGGAGACGGTGATGATCGCCTGCGGCATCTGCCACAGCAGCAGCGCGTAGTTGTAGGCGGTGATGCCGGTGCCGGGGTGGCCCTGCTTCTCGGCGACGGAGCCGGCCCAGGTGGCGAACTGGGTGACGACGACGAGCCCGATCTGGTTGGCGAGGACGAAGAAGAACGTCCACTTCGCCAGGCGGGCGGCCTTGCCCAGGCCGTGGCCCTTCCAGTCGAAGCGCAGGCGGGGGGAGAAGCCGGCGTCGCGCAGGTAGGGCAGCATCGCGAGGGCCTGGACGGTGAGGCCCAGCAGGGTGCCCAGGCCCAGCAGGCGGACGCCGTCGGCGGTGACGGTGGTGGCGTTGACGCCGGAGGTGGTGAAGCCGCCGAAGGCCCAGATGAAGGCGCCGAAGGTGGCGATGACGACGATGTTGTTGAGGACCGGGGTCCACATCATCGCGCCGAACCGGCCGCGGGCGTTGAGGATCTGACCGAGGACCACGTGGACGCCCATGAAGAACATGGTGGGCAGGCAGTAGCGGGCGAAGGCGACCGCGACGTCCATCTGGTGCGGGTCAGAGGCGATCTTCGGCGACATCATCGTGATGAACACCGGTGCGGCGAGCACGCAGATGGTGGTGATGGCGGCCAGCAGCACCACGACGAGGGTCAGCAGCCGGTTGGCGTAGGCCTCTCCCCCGTCGCTGTCGTTCTTCATGGCCCGGACCAGCTGCGGGATGAAGACGGCGTTGAGCGCGCCGCCACCGACCAGCACGTAGATCATCGTGGGGAGGGTGTTGGCGATCTGGTACGTGTCGTTGAAGGTGCCGACGCCGATCGCACCGGCGATGACCAGGGTCCGCAGGAAGCCGGTGATGCGGGAGACGATCGTGCCGGCGGCCATGAGCGCGCTGGACTTCAGGAGGCTGGAGGCGCGTCCCGCGGGCTTGCTCGGCGCCGGGGCGGCGACGGGGGCCTCCTCGGTGGGGGTGCGGGGAGCCGCCTCCTGGTCCCGGTACAGGTGGGCGAAGGCATCGGGTTCGGGCTGCTCGTCCGCCGCGTTGGTGACGAGGGAGTCCACGCCGACGAACTGGGTGGTGGTGGCGTGGTCGCCGTACGGCAGGTGGCGGGACGGGCCGTCCGGTTCCGGCGGAGGGGTCTGTGCCCAGACACGGGGGTCGGGCGCGTACGAGGGTGCGGTCGGCGCCCCGTAGAGCGGGTCGGGCTCCCGGTAGGTGCCGGGCGGCGGCGGGGGGTGAGAGGCCCGGTCGTAGAGCACCTCGGCGACGGGATCCTGGGCGGACAGGTCCTGGGACCGGTACGGGTCGTGGTCGTAGGCGTCCTGGACATACGGGTCGCGGTCCGGCGCGGGCGCAGGCGCGGGGACCTGCCCGGGCACCGGGGTGCCCGGGGCAGTGCCCTGGGAGGGCGCGGGCCCACCAGTGCCCTGCGCACGGTCACCGTCGTACGGCGCGTTCATCGAAACCCCACCTCATCGTCCCCAGGCCGACCGGCCACGGCATCGCTCAACGGTCCACTGTCTCACCCGTGCCGGACCCGTCGGTGCTTTGCGGTCCGGTGTCCGGGGACTCGTCACTCTGCTGCGTGCCCTCCTCGGCGGCCGCGCGTGCCGCGACGCGCTTGCGGCTGGCGTACATCTTGATGCCGGCCAGGACGAGGAGGAGCACACCGCCGGCGATGACGAGCATCACGGTCGGGGTGATCTCGGTGGCCTCGACGGTGAAGGTGCGCGGCTTGCCGTAGGCGACGCCGTCCTTGGTGAAGAGCTGTGCGGTGACCTCGACGGGGCCGCTCGCGGTGGCGTTGGCGGGGAACTTCACCGTCTGGGTGTGGTCGCCCTGGACGGTGACCTGCTGCTCCGCCTGGCCGCTGTCGCCGAACATCAGGCGGCTGGGGTTCGCCGACCGGACCCGCAGGACCAGGTCGTGGACGTCCTGGACCAGGCTGTTCTGGACGCTGACCGGGATGGTGGCGCTGTGTCCCGACAGGGTCGCGTCGGACTTGGGGATGACCTTGACCTTCTCGGTGAGAGCGATCAGGTAGTCCTGGACCTGGTCCCGGTAGACCCGGGCCTCTTCCGGGCGCCCGCGCCAGGACGTGGACATCTCCCGGTTGGTGGTGTTGCCGAAGGGGATCTCGACGCGGTCGGGTGCGGCGAGGATCACCTTGAAGTGGTCGAGGGTGTTCTGGGTGGTGCGGATCTTCTCGAAGGCGGACACCGGCAGCTCGTGCTTGCGCAGGGCCTCGGGGTACTGCCCGGCTCCGGGGACCTGGGTGGCCGCGCGCGGGTCGGGCTTCGCCGCGGCCGCGGTTTCGAGGTCCCCGGGCTGGGTCCAGCGGCCGGCCTGCAGGGCGCGCAGGGCGACGGCCATGCTGTTCGCCTGGCTGAGGGAGGGCATCCGCTGCGGGGCCACGACGAAGCTGCGCTGCTCGTCGGTCTTCTGGAGGTTCAGGGCGAGGCTGTGCGCGAGGAACTGCTGGACGGCGAGGGTGGAGTTCCCGGCGCTCAGCATGTCGCCTTCGAAGGCGGTGGAGAGTTCCGCGTCCGCGACCACGGCCGTGGTGCCCGCGCCGATGGGGCGGGCGGCCGAGGGGGTGTACCCGAGGCTTCCGGTCTCGCCCAGGCTGTCGCTCCGGGTGAGCACGTTGTGCGCGCCGGCCGAGGTGGCGACGTTGACGATCGAGGGATCGATGGCACCGTCCACGGGCCAGGAGAAGTCGGTGGACGCCGGGACGTGCAGGACCGTCTCGACGGCCTGCTTCGCCTTGTCGGTGGCGGGCCGCAGCTGTCCGAGGGTGCCCGAGACGTCCTTGCCGTGGTGGGCGAGGGAGGCGAGATCGGGGTCGGCGAAGGGCAGCGCGACGACCTTCTTGCCCTGGACGGCCGTTTCGAGGGAGCTCAGCCACTGTTCGGCGACGGCCTTGTTCTTGCCCTGGGTGGACTTTCCGTCCGGCGTGCGGACCCGGTAGCCCTTCGTCATGGCGTCGACGGTGTAGAGCAGGTCGGGGTCGATGACCCAGGTGATCGGCAGCTCCTTGCCGAGCGCGACCATCTGCCACAGGCGGCCCTGCGGCTTGAGCTCCTCGGCGAGGGAGTCGTCGAGGAAGACGGGGGTCTGGGTCTCGTCCGAGCCGGTTTCCGCGGTCACGTGGGTGGTGGAGATCAGCGGCCACACGTAGGTGAGCTGCGCGCGCTTGGCCGCGGCTTCCGGCTGCCAGGGCAGGAAGGTCCGCTCGATGCCCAGGACCTGCTCCAGGGGGCGGCTCTCGGTCGTCCCGGACAGGGAGACGCCGAGCTGGTAGACGCCGTCCTTGTCCAGCTCCAGCTTGTTCACCGGGACGGTCAGGGTGAACTCCTGGCGGACCTTCGAGGGCAGCGAGGCGATCTTCACGGCGTAGGCCGGATCGATCTCGCCCGGGTCGGCACCGGCCCGGAAGCCGCTGCGTTCCGCCACGTCGTCGATGGAGGACCGGTCCGTGAGCGCGGGCCCGACCCGCAGCCCCACGTGGGCGTCGTTGATCGTCTCGGAGCCGGTGTTCACCACGGTGCCGGAGATGGTCAGGGTGTCGCCCTTGACCGGGGCGGCGGGGGCCATGGAGGTCAGCTGGACGTCCACGGCGGTCGCCTGGGCGGCCTGGGCCTTGGGGGCGGGAGAGTAGACCAGCGCGGCGAGCACGGGCGTCCCGGCCAGCAGGACCACCGCCCTGCGCAGCCATCGGCGCCGGACAGGGGCGGGGGACGCCCCCAGGATGTCTGCCGCCTCGGCCACGCGCTAGCCCGTCCCTCGAAGTGTCAGTGGTCGTCGTCTGTGCGTCCACGCATGGTAACGAGGCCCGCTGTGCGCGAGTGCCGCGCCTTGCTCCACATGATCGGCTCCGGCCCGGGGTGCCGGTGTACCGGGGTCGCCGGGAAACGGGGGAGCTCCGGCCGGGCGGGACACGTACCCTTTTCTGTTGTGCCGAACGCCAATGAAGACAACCCCAGTGCCCTGAGTCAGGTGCAGCGCCGCGCGGTCAGTGAACTGCTGCGCGTCGCCCCTGTCGCCGACGAGCTCGGCCGCCGGTTCCAGGAGGCGGGCTTCCGCCTCGCCCTGGTCGGCGGGTCCGTCCGCGACGCGCTGCTCGGGCGTCTCGGCAACGACCTCGACTTCACCACCGATGCCCGGCCCGAGGAGGTCCTGAAGATCATCCGGCCGTGGGCGGACTCGCTGTGGGACGTGGGGATCGCCTTCGGCACGGTCGGGGCGCAGAAGGCGGCCCGCGTCGGAGACACCGATCGAAGCTTCCAGATCGAGGTGACGACGTACCGCTCGGAGGCCTACGACCGTACGTCGCGCAAGCCCGAGGTCTCCTACGGCGACTCGATCGAGGAGGACCTGGTCCGGCGCGACTTCACGGTCAACGCCATGGCGCTGGCTCTGCCGGAGCAGGAGTTCATCGACCCGCACGGCGGGCTGGAGGACCTGGCCGCCGGCGTCCTGCGCACCCCCGGCACCCCGGAGGACTCGTTCTCCGACGACCCCCTGCGCATGCTGAGGGCGGCCCGGTTCGCCGCGCAGCTGGACTTCGAGGTCGCACCGGAGGTCGTGGCGGCCATGAAGGCCATGTCCGACCGGATCGAGATCGTCTCGGCGGAACGGGTCCAGGGCGAGCTGAACAAGCTGATCCTCTCGGCCAACCCGCGCAAGGGCCTGGGCCTGCTCGTGGACACCGGGCTGGCCGACCGGGTCCTGCCCGAGCTGCCCGCGCTCCGGCTGGAGAGTGACGAGCACCACCGCCACAAGGACGTCTACGACCACTCGCTGATCGTGCTGGAGCAGGCCATCGCCCTGGAGGAGGACGGCCCCGACCTGGTGCTGCGCCTCGCGGCGCTGCTGCACGACATCGGCAAGCCGCGCACCCGCCGCTTCGAGAGCGACGGCCGGGTCTCCTTCCACCACCACGAGGTGGTGGGCGCGAAGATGACCAAGAAGCGGCTGACGGCGCTGAAGTACTCCAACGACATGATCAAGGACGTGTCCCGGCTGGTGGAGCTGCACCTGCGCTTCCACGGCTACGGCGACGGGGAGTGGACCGACTCCGCGGTGCGGCGCTACGTCCGCGATGCCGGTCCGCTGCTGGAGCGCCTGCACAAGCTGACCCGGTCCGACTGCACCACGCGCAACAAGCGCAAGGCCAACGCCCTCTCCCGCACCTATGACGGGCTGGAGGAGCGCATCGCCCAGCTCCAGGGGCAGGAGGAGCTGGACGCGATCCGGCCCGACCTGGACGGCAACGAGATCATGCAGGTCCTGGACGTCGGTCCCGGTCCGGTGATCGGGAAGGCGTACGCGTTCCTGCTGGAGCTGCGGCTCGAGAACGGTCCGATGGGACACGACGCGGCCGTCGCCGCTCTCAAGGAGTGGTGGGCCGCTCAGGCCTGACGTACGGGTGCCGGCGGCTGTGTTTCACGTGAAACATCGAATGTTTCACGTGAAACGTCGCCCCCCTTGCCGGCCCAGCAGCGCCGCGGTCGCGGCGTAGAGGGCGGCAACACAGAGGATCAGGGTCACGGAGCGCCCGTCGGTGGGGAGCATGAGGGAGGCCACCGCCGCCGCGCCGACGAACGCGACGTTGAACAGCACGTCGTAGACCGAGAAGACCCGTCCGCGGTAGTCGTCGTCCACCTGGGACTGCACCACCGTGTCGGTGGAGATCTTGGCGCCCTGGGTGGCGAGGCCGAGGACGAACGCGGCGACCAGCATCGGCCCGGGGGCGAAGGACAGGCCGAGCGCCGGCACCAGGGCCGCGGCGCCCGCGGAGCAGGCGGTGATCCAGCCCAGCCTGCCGAGCCGTCCCACCATCCAGGGCGTGATCACGGCGGCCGTGAAGAACCCGGCTCCGGAGACGCCGACGGCGACGCCCAGGAGGGCCAGTCCGTCCGACTCGTTTTCCGACCAGGCGTAGCGGCAGAGCATGAGCAGGGTGACGAAGAGCGCTCCGTAGCAGAACCGCATCATGGTCATCGCGGTGAGCGCCTGGGCGGCCTCACGGCGGGCGGCCAGGTGCCGCAGGCCTTCGGCCATGCCCCGGATGGTGAGGGCGATTCCCTCGCCGACCGACGGGTGGAGCACGCCGGGCGGATGGTCGGGCCCGAGGAGGTCGGGGGCCAGGCGCAGCGAGACCAGGGCCGCGCACAGGTAGAGCCCGGCCCCGAGCAGGATGACGAGGGCGTTGGAGTCGGAGGCGAGCAGCCGGACGAGGAAGGCCAGCCCCCCGCCGGCGGTCGCCGCGAGGGTTCCGGCGGTGGGGGACAGCGCGTTCGCGGTGACCAGCTGCCCGGGCTCGACGACGCGGGGCAGGGAGGCGGCGAGCCCGGCCAGGACGAAGCGGTTGACGGCGGTCACGGACAGCGCCGAGGCGTAGAAGAGCCAGTCGGGGACGTGCGAGACGATCAGCATGCCGGTGACACAGGCGAGGAAGGCCCGCAGCAGGTTGCCGTAGAGGAAGACCTGGCGGCGGCGCCAGCGGTCGAGCAGCACGCCGGCGAAAGGGCCGATCGCCGAGTAGGGCAGGAGCAGCACCGCCATGGCCGAGGCGATGGCCGCGGGCGAGGTCTGCTTCTCCGGGGAGAAGACGACGTAGGTGGCGAGCGCGACCTGGTAGACGCCGTCCGCCGCCTGCGAGAGCAGCCGTACGGCGAGCAGGTTGCGAAAGTCCCGCAGGCGCAGGAGTACGCGCAGATCACGTACGACAGGCATGTGGGAAAGGGTCACATACGCGGAGGGTCCCCGGGCACATTGCCCGGGGACCCTCCGCGGAAGAACAGCCGAAGTCCAGGTGTCCAGGGGACCCTTGGGGGTTCGGCTAGCGCTCGACCTCGCCCTTGATGAACTTCTCGACGTTGGCGTAGGCCTCGTCGTCGAAGTACTGCACCGGCGGGGACTTCATGAAGTAGCTGGACGCCGACAGGATCGGGCCGCCGATACCGCGGTCCTTGGCGATCTTCGCGGCGCGCAGCGCGTCGATGATGACACCGGCGGAGTTCGGGGAGTCCCACACCTCGAGCTTGTACTCGAGGTTCAGCGGGACGTCGCCGAAGGCACGGCCTTCGAGGCGGACGTAGGCCCACTTGCGGTCGTCGAGCCACGCCACGTAGTCGGACGGGCCGATGTGGACGTTCTTCTCGCCGAGCTCACGGTCGGGGATCTGCGAGGTGACGGCCTGCGTCTTGGAGATCTTCTTCGACTCCAGGCGGTCGCGCTCCAGCATGTTCTTGAAGTCCATGTTGCCGCCGACGTTGAGCTGCATGGTGCGCTCAAGACGGACACCGCGGTCCTCGAACAGCTTCGCCATCACGCGGTGCGTGATGGTGGCGCCGACCTGCGACTTGATGTCGTCGCCGACGATCGGGACACCGGCCTCGGTGAACTTGTCCGCCCACTCCTTGGTGCCGGCGATGAAGACCGGGAGGGCGTTGACGAAGGCGACCTTGGCGTCGATGGCGCACTGGGCGTAGAACTTCGCCGCGGCCTCGGAACCGACCGGCAGGTAGCAGATCAGGACGTCGACCTCGCGGTCCTTGAGGACCTGGACCACGTCGACCGGAGCCTCGGCGGACTCCTCGATCGTCATGCGGTAGTACTTGCCCAGGCCGTCCAGGGTGTGGCCGCGCTGGACGGTCACACCGGCGTTCGGGACGTCGCAGATCTTGATGGTGTTGTTCTCGCTGGCGCCGATGGCGTCCGAAAGGTCGAGGCCGACCTTCTTCGCGTCGACGTCGAACGCGGCGACGAACTCGATGTCACGCACGTGGTAGTCGCCGAACTGGACGTGCATCAGACCGGGGACCTTGGCCGCCGGGTCGGCGTCCTTGTAGTACTCGACGCCCTGCACCAGCGAGGCGGCGCAGTTGCCTACGCCGACGATGGCTACGCGAACCGAACCCATTCCGGTTGCTCCCTGTTTGTTCTCGGACGAGGTCTGCGAGATGCAGGCCTCATTTTTCAGTTTCGTCGGACGGACCGGGTCGCATCCGATCCCGTCCCGCCCGCTCACTCTCGATGAGCTCGTTCAGCCAGCGCACTTCGCGCTCCACGGATTCCATGCCGTGTCGCTGCAGCTCGAGCGTGTAGTCGTCGAGGCGCTCCCGCGTGCGGGCCAGTGAGGCGCGCATCTTCTCCAGGCGCTCCTCGAGCCGGCTGCGGCGGCCCTCCAGCACTCGCATGCGCACTTCTCGCTCGGTCTGACCGAAGAAGGCGAAGCGGGCGGCGAAGGACTCGTCCTCCCAGGTATCGGGGCCCGTGTGGGAGAGGAGCTCCTCGAAGTGCTCCTTGCCCGCGGCCGTCAACCGGTAGACGATCTTGGCGCGGCGCCCTGCGAGTGAAGCGGCGAGAGCGTCCTCCGGGGCGTTGCCCGGCTCTTCGATCAACCAGCCGTTGGCGACCAGCGTCTTGAGGCAGGGATAGAGCGTCCCGTAGCTGAAGGCCCTGAAGACCCCCAGTGACGTGTTGAGCCGCTTGCGCAGCTCGTAGCCGTGCATGGGGGATTCGCGAAGCAGGCCGAGGACGGCGAATTCGAGGATGCCTGAGCGTCTGCTCATCCGCCTGCCTCTCCTCCGACTCTGAGTCTTTATACCGAGCTGATGTATCGGCTCGATACATCCAGACGATAGAACGGGCCGGGTCCGGCGACAAGGGGTGACGTGGTGACCGGCATCACATCACCAATTCGTACGAGTCGAGTTGCCTGATTTGGGGTGAACTTCGGCACTGTTCGGGTTTTGACCGTGCGTAGTCTGTGCGCCATGACACCGGGGGAACCGGAATTCATCTGCCGCTTCCAGGCCACTCGCCTGCCCGAGGAGTAGTCGTTCGATGAGCGAGCACCGCCGTAAACCGCCGCAGTCCGAGGGCGGTGGGCGAGCCTCGGCCCGCCGGGCCGCCCAGCAGCGCCCCGGCCGGGGCGCCGGGGCCGGACGTGACGTCCCCACCGCGTCGCCCAGCGGCCCCCATGCGGAACGTTCCGCGCAGGGCACCAGAGCCGGGGCCCGCCGGGCCGCACAGAGAGGTTCCACGGGCCGCGGACGCGGCTCCGCGAAGGCCGCTCGCGGCTCGGGGCGCCCGGACAAGCGGCTCATCAACTACCCGCGGTCCGACAGGTCCGGCTGGAAGCGTTTCGTGCCGTCCTGGAAGCTCGTCAGCGGTACGTGCCTGGGCTTCTTCGCGATCATCACGGCCGGGGCCGGCGTCGGCATCGCCATGGTGGGCACGCCCGACCCGAACAAGGCGGCCCAGGCGCAGAACAACGTCTTCTTCTGGCAGGACGGCACCCAGATGGTCGCGACCGGCGGTTCTATGAACCGGCAGATCGTGACCATCGACAAGATCCCCCGGTCGATGCGGGACGCCGTGATCGCCGCGGAGAACGAGTCCTTCGAGACGGACAAGGGCGTCGACCCGATGGGCATCGCCCGCGCCGTGTGGAACATGGCCACGGGCGGCTCCACCCAGGGCGGCTCGACGATCACCCAGCAGTACGTGAAGAACAACTTCCTGGACTCCGACCAGACCCTCAAGCGCAAGGTCACCGAGCTCTTCATCTCGATAAAGCTGGGCGTCTCGGAAGAGAAGGACAAGGTCCTCGCGGGCTACCTGAACACCGCCTACTACGGCCGGGACGCCTACGGGATCCAGGCCGCGGCCCGCGCCTACTTCGGCAAGGACTCCCAGGACCTGACCCCCTCGGAGTGCGCCTTCCTGGCCTCCGTGCTCAAGGGCCCCAACCTGTACAACCCGGACGGCGGCATCGGCGCCGCGGCCACCCCCGTCCTCAACGAGGACCGGGCCAGGAAGCGCTGGGCCTGGGTGCTGGACCGCGAGGTCGAGGTCGGCCGGATGTCCAAGGAGGAGCGGGCCAAGTACAAGCCCACCGACTTCCCCGCCCGGGTGGAGTCCGAGCAGGCCCGCGGCATGTCCGGCCAGATCGGCTACCTGGTCGAGACGGCCAAGCAGTACGTGATGAAGACCAAGAACATCACGGCCGAGCAGATGGCCCTGGGCGGCTACCAGATCCACACCACCTTCCAGAAGCCGAGGGTCGACGCGCTGGTCAAGGCGGTCGAGGACACCCGCAACGACTTCCTCGACGAGAAGAAGCGCCCCGAGTACGACACCTTCGTGCAGTTCGGCGCCGCCTCCGTCGATGTGAAGTCAGGGGCGATCGTGGCCCTCTACGGCGGGCCCGGCTGGGACCAGAAGCACTTCACCAACAACGCCAACACCATCGGTGTCCCGGTCGGCTCGACCTGGAAGCCGTACGTGCTGGCGGCGGCGATGCAGTACGGCACCCAGAACTCCAACGGCCAGGGCATCTCGACCGACAGCAAGTACATGGCCGACGACCTGACCGTGATCAAGAACCGTGCGGGCAAGCCCCTCATGGGCCCGGACAGCAAGCCGTTCCGGCAGAAGAACGAGAGCCCCACGGCCTACGGCTACGTGACCCTCAACGAGGCGATGGAGAAGTCCATCAACGTCCCGTTCGCCCAGCTCGTCTTCGACGTCGGCCACGCCAAGGTGCGTGAGGTGGCCGAGTCGACCGGGATCCTCCCCGACTCGATGGACAAGGACAACACCGCCTCGTTCGCGCTGGGCACCTCGACCCCGAGTGCCATCCGCATGGCCGACTCGTACGCCACCTTCGCCGCCTCCGGCACGCACCGCGAGCCCTTCTCCGTGACCAAGGTCGAGAAGGACGGCGAGGCGCTGAGCGGCTTCGAGGCGCCCAAGGACATGCGGGCCATGGACAGCGACGTCGCAGACAACGTCACCAAGGTCCTGGAGAACGTGGTCCAGAACGGCACCGGTACCAAGGTCAAGAAGCTGGGCCGGCCGGCCGCGGGCAAGACCGGAACCACCGACCAGAACAAGTCGGCCTGGTTCGTCGGCTACACCCCCGAGCTCTCCACGTCCGTCACCCTCTTCCGCACCGACCCCAACTCGGCGGACAAGAAGCTGATCTCCATGAACGGCGTGGGCGGCACCGACTCCATCCACGGTGGTGACATCCCGGCCGTCATCTGGACCGAGTACATGCGCGAGGCGCTCAAGGACGCCCCGGTCAAGCAGTTCCCGGAGGCCGAGGACATCGGCGTCACCGCCGACTCCGCGGGAGCCCCCTCCCCCACCCCCTCGGCCGTGCCGTCTCCGTCCGCCACTCCCTCGATGCCCCCGACCAGCTCCGCCCCGCCGGTCTCCCCGACCCCCTCCAAGGGCGGCAAGCCCACCTGCAAGCCGTGGAGGCTCTGCCCCGACCCCACGGGCGGGACCAACCAGGGAGGCAACAACGGCGGCGTCAGCACCGGAGCGGACGGCGGACCCAGCGGATCGCCGTCCCTGACGCCCAGCGGCAGACCGAGCGCCCCGACCGGCTGGCCCACCTTCGGCCAGTAGCCGGACCGCCCACCGCTGGGGAAGGCCGTCGCACGAGGTGCGACGGCCTTCCCCCATGTCCGGCCCGGTACGGCAGGATGAGCCCATGACCAAGGTGCACGAGGACCGCCCCGTACTGCCCACCCGGCAGGACGAGGTCGCGGCGGCCGGCAGTGAGTTCATCGGCGGCCCGCTCGGCCGTTACGCCCGGCTGGGCGGCCACTGGCTTGGGCCCGTCCGCGTGGTGGCCCTCGTCGCCATCGGCATGTTCGCCCTGGGCATGGTGCAGAAGCTGCCCTGCTACGACTGGGCGTGGTTCCGGGGAGCGGGCTCGCAGTACACCCACGCCTGCTACTCCGACATCCCGCACCTGTACGCGGTACGCGGCTTCGCCGACAACCTGACGCCCTACTTCGACCGGCTGCCCGGCGACATGGAGTACCTGGAGTACCCGGTGCTCACCGGGCTCTTCATGGAGATCGCCTCCTGGCTGACCCCGAGCACCGGGTCCATGCAGCACCGCGAACAGATGTACTGGATGGTCAACGCGGGCATGCTGATGGCCTGCACCGCGGTCATCGCCGTGTGCGTGGCCCGCACCCACCGCCGCCGCCCCTGGGACGCCCTGCTCTTCGCCCTCGCGCCGGCCTTCGCACTCACCGCGACGATCAACTGGGACCTGCTGGCCATCGCCCTCACCGCCGCCGGGATGCTCATGTGGTCCCGGGGCCGGACGTTCCTCTTCGGCGTCTTCATCGGCCTGGCCACCGCCGCGAAGCTCTATCCCGTACTGCTGCTCGGGGTGCTGTTCGTGCTCTGCTGGCGGGCCGGGAAGTGGCGGGCCTTCGGCTCCGCCGCGCTCGGCGCGGCCGCGGCGTGGCTGGTGGTGAACCTGCCCGTCATGATCCCCGCCTGGGAGGGCTGGACGAAGTTCTACACCTTCAGCCAGGAACGGCCCATCGACTTCGGCTCCGTGTGGCTGCTGATCTCCCAGCGCTCCGGCAACCCGCTGGAAGACGCCAACACGTACGCGACGGGGCTGACGCTCCTGCTGTGCGGGGCGATCGGCCTGCTCACCCTGACCGCCCCCCGGCGGCCCCGCTTCGCGCAGCTGGCCTTCCTGGTCGTCGCCGCGTTCATCCTGGCGAACAAGGTCTACTCGCCGCAGTACGTGCTGTGGCTCATCCCGCTCGCCGCGCTGGCCCGGCCGCGCTGGCGGGACTTCCTGATCTGGCAGGCCGGCGAGGTCCTGTACTTCCTCGGGATCTGGTTCTACCTGGCCTACACGACCAGCGGGGACAAGCACCAGGGACTGCCCGTGGAGGGCTACCAGCTGGCGATCACCGCCCACCTGCTGGCCACCGTCTACCTGTGCGCGGTCATCGTCCGCGACATCCTGATGCCCGAGCGGGACGTCGTGCGCCGGGACGGCTCGGACGATCCGTCCGGTGGTGTCCTGGACGGGGCAGAGGACGTGTTCGTGCTGTCGGACGCGGCGAGGGCGCCGCGGTACGCGGCGCCCTCGGAGGGACAGCGGGTCGACTGGGGCACGAGCCCCAGGGACTGACCGGGCCGGCCCGTCGTGGGCCGGCGCGGGGGCGGATCAGGCGGCGGAGCGGATCAGGCGTCGAGCACCCGGTCGAACTGCGTCGTGGTGTGGCGCAGGTGCGCCACGAGCTCGTCGCCGACCTTCGGCTCGGGCGAGTCCGACGGCACGAACAGGATCGACACCTGCATGTGCGGCGGCTCCGCGAACCAGCGCTGCTTGCCCGCCCACACGAACGGCGACAGGTTCCGGTTGACCGTGGCCAGGCCCGCCCGGGCGACGCCCTTGGCGCGCGGCATCACGCCGTGCAGGGCCTTGGGCGCTTCCAGCCCCACACCGTGCGAGGTGCCGCCGGCCACCACGACCAGCCAGCCGTCGGAGGCGGCCTTCTGCTGGCGGTAGCCGAAGCGGTCGCCCTTGGCGACCCGCGTGACGTCCAGGACCGCGCCGCGGTACTCGGTGGCCTCGTGGTCGCCCAGCCACAGCCGCGTGCCGATACGGGCGCGGAAGCGGGTCTGCGGGAACTGCTGCTGGAGCCTGGCCAGTTCCTCGGCCCGCAGGTGGCTGACGAACATGGTGTGCAGCGGCAGCCGGGCCGCACGCAGCCGGTCCATCCAGCCGATGACCTCCTCGACGGCGTCCGAGCCGTCCGGGCGGTCCAGCGGCAGGTGCAGGGCGAAGCCCTCCAGCCGGACGTCCTCGATCGCCGAGTGCAGCTGCCCCAGGTCCTGCTCGGAGATGCCGTGGCGGCGCATCGAGCTCATGCACTCGATGACCACGCGGGCACCGACCAGACCGCGGACCCCGTCCAGCGAGGACACCGAGCGGATCACCCGGTCGGGCAGCGGCACCGGCTCCTCGCCCCGCCGGAACGGGGTGAGGACGAGCAGGTCGCCGCCGAACCAGTCCTTGATGCTGGCGGCCTCGTACGTCGTCCCGACGGCCAGTACGTCGGAGCCCAGCCGGGTCGCCTCCTCGCACAGGCGCTCGTGGCCGAAGCCGTACCCGTTGCCCTTGCAGACCGGGATCATCCCGGGGAACTGGTCCTGGATCTGCTTCTGGTGCGCACGCCAGCGCGCGGTGTCGACGTAGAGCGTGAGCGCCATGCCCGTCCGGAACCTCTCCTGAAAAGCTGCGGGTGCAGCGGTGCGTGGGTGGTGGGGCTGGGATCAGCGACGCGACATGTAGATGTCGAGCGCCTTGTGCAGCACCTTGTTGAGCGGGAAGTCCCACTCGCCGACGTACTCGACGGCCTCGCCGCCCGTGCCGACCTTGAACTGGATCAGACCGAACAGGTGGTCGTTCTCGTCCAGCGTGTCAGAAATGCCGCGCAGGTCGTAGACGCTGGCGCCCAGCGCGTAGGAGTCGCGCAGCATGCGCCACTGCATTGCGTTGGAGGGGCGCACCTCGCGCTTGTGGTTGGCGGACGCGCCGTACGAGTACCAGACGTGCTGGCCGACGGTGAGCATCGTGGCGGCGGCCAGCGGCTCCCCCTCGTGCTTGGCGATGTACAGCCGCATCCGGTTGGGGTCCTCGGAGTTGAGGGCCGTCCACTGGCGCTGGAAGTAGCTGAGCGGGCGCGGGCGGAACTTGTCGCGCTCGGCCGTGATCTCGTACAGGTGCTGCCAGGTCGGCAGGTCCTCGTAGCCGCCCTGGACGACCTCGACGCCGGCCTTCTCGGCCTTCTTGATGTTGCGGCGCCACAGCTGGTTGAAGCCCTTGAGGACGTCGTCCAGCGAGCGGTTCGCCAGCGGTACCTGGAAGACGTAGCGGGGCTGGACGTCGCCGAATCCGGCGCCGCCGTCCTCCGCCTGCTGCCAGCCCATGCGGCGCAGCTTGTCCGAGACCTCGAAGGCGCGGGGCTCGATGACCGAGGCCTCCACGTCGCGCAGGCGCTTGACGTCCGGGTCCTGGATGCCGGCCTTGATGGCGGCCGAGTTCCAGCGGCGGATGACGACCGGCGGTCCCATCTTCACGGTGAAGGCGCCCTGGTTCTTGAGGTGGGCCAGCATCGGCTGGATCCACTCCTCCAGATTCGGGGCGTACCAGTTGATGACCGGGCCCTCGGGGAGGTACGCGAGGTACCGCTTCACCTTGGGCAGCTGGCGGTACAACACGAGTGCGACACCGACGAGTTCACCGGACTTGTCGAACCAGCCGAGGTTCTCCGAGCGCCACTCGTTCTTGACGTCGGCCCATGCCGGGACCTGGCAGTGGCTAGCCGACGGCAGGCTCTGGAGGTAGGCCAGATGCTGCTCTCGGCTGATGGTGCTCAGGGACAGGCTCATGCGGGGTGTCTCCTCCGGCGGCTTCGCTGGCTATGGCGCGAAGCCTACTGCGACGGGGGCGCCACCCATCTGGGGGACAGGCCGGAGCCTGGGCCGGCGGGAGGCCGGCGCCCCGTCGCGGAGGTTCCCCCGGTCAGCCCAGCCAGCCGCCGAAGAGGCCGCCGTGCGCCATTCCGAGGAAGAAGCCGATGGCAGAAGCGCCAAGGCCGATGATCAGCGCGAAGCGTTCGCGTGTCGTGACGGAGATGAACTGTCCGTACGCGCCGGTCAGGATCCCGATGAGCCCGGTCCACGAGCTGAGCAGGTGCAGGTTGTGGAAGAACGCCGTGACGAACGCCACGGCGCCGAGGATCAGGGTGGCCGCCAGCAGGGTGTCCTGGAGCGGGTGGGGCTTGCCGTCCGTCGCGAGGAGCGAGATCTGGGACTGCGGTCGCATTGCCTGTGCCATCGGAAGGCACCTCCTGGCTGAAGCAGAGCGGTGCTGGGGGCCGCCTCCCGAGGGGCCGGAAGGCATAGCACCGAGCACACCCGATGGATACAGATTGTGTCCCCTTGCCGTCGGATTTCAACCGGAAGGGGGCGAGCAGGTAGTCTGTACAGCTGCGCGGTGTCTGCTCTGCTGGCACCGTGCGCACGCATCACGACCCTCCTGCCACGGAACGACCGTGGCCGCTGAGTCCAAAGGAGGTGGGTTCCACATGCGTCACTACGAAGTGATGGTCATCCTCGACCCCGATCTCGAGGAGCGCGCTGTCTCCCCGCTGATCGAGAACTTCCTCTCCGTCGTCCGTGAGGGCAACGGAAAGGTCGAGAAGGTCGACACCTGGGGCCGTCGTCGTCTCGCTTACGAGATCAAGAAGAAGCCCGAGGGCATCTACTCGGTCATCGACCTTCAGGCCGAGCCTGCGGTCGTCAAGGAGCTTGACCGACAGATGAACCTGAACGAGTCGGTTCTCCGGACCAAGGTCCTTCGCCCCGAGACCCACTGAACTTCGGTTCAGCGGTAATCGGGATCGAGTAGCACACAGCAGCCCAGCAGCAATCCCCGCCGAGAGGTTCATCCATGGCAGGCGAGACCGTCATCACGGTCGTCGGCAATCTCGTCGACGACCCCGAGCTGCGCTTCACCCCCTCGGGTGCGGCGGTCGCGAAGTTCCGTGTCGCGTCCACCCCCCGCACCTTCGACCGTCAGACCAATGAGTGGAAGGACGGCGAGAGCCTGTTCCTGACCTGCTCGGTGTGGCGGCAGGCGGCGGAGAACGTCGCCGAGTCCCTCCAGCGAGGCATGCGCGTCATCGTGCAGGGCCGGCTGAGGCAGCGGTCGTACGAGGACCGTGAGGGTGTCAAGCGCACGGTCTACGAGCTGGACGTCGAGGAAGTCGGCCCCAGCCTGAAGAACGCCACGGCCAAGGTCGCCAAGACCACCGGTCGCGGTGGCCAGGGTGGATACGGCGGCGGTCAGCAGCAGCAGGGTGGCGGCGGCGGTGGCTGGGGCGGAGCCCCCAGCGGCGGCGCGCCGCAGGGCGGCGGAGCTCCCTCCGACGACCCGTGGGCGTCCAGCGCGCCGGCCGGTGGCCAGCAGCAGCAGGGCGGCGGCGGGGGCGGTTGGGGCGGAAGCTCCGGCGGCTCCGGTGGTGGCTACTCGGACGAGCCGCCCTTCTAGGGCAGCTCGCATCCCCACTTCTTGATCACACAGGAGAGACACAATGGCGAAGCCGCCTGTGCGCAAGCCTAAGAAGAAGGTCTGCGCGTTCTGCAAGGACAAGACCGCGTACGTGGACTACAAGGACACGAACATGCTGCGGAAGTTCATTTCCGACCGCGGCAAGATCCGTGCCCGCCGCGTTACCGGCAACTGCACGCAGCACCAGCGTGACGTCGCCACGGCCGTCAAGAACAGCCGTGAGATGGCGCTGCTGCCCTACACGTCCACCGCGCGATAAGGAAAGGGTGACCGACTAATGAAGATCATCCTGACCCACGAGGTTTCTGGCCTCGGTGCCGCCGGCGATGTCGTCGACGTCAAGGACGGTTACGCTCGCAACTACCTGGTCCCGCGTGGTTTCGCGATCCGCTGGACCAAGGGTGGCGAGAAGGACGTGGCGCAGATCCGCCGCGCCCGCAAGATCCACGAGATCGCGACCATCGAGCAGGCCAACGAGGTCAAGGCCAAGCTCGAGGGCGTGAAGGTCCGTCTGGCCACCCGCGCGGGTGACGCCGGTCGTCTCTTCGGTTCCGTGACCCCGGCCGACATCGCCACGGCGATCGAGGCTTCGGGTGGCCCGAAGGTCGACAAGCGCCGCGTTGAGCTGGGCTCCCCGATCAAGACCCTCGGTTCGTACCAGGTCTCCGTGCGTCTGCACGCCGACGTGGCCGCGAACGTGGGCATCGAGGTCGTCGCCGCCTAAGGGCTGCACGCGAAGGGCCGCACCCCACTGGGGTGCGGCCCTTCGCCGTTGTCGGCCGAGGCGATGTTTCACGTGAAACAAGCTGAGCCATGGTGTTTCACGTGAAACATCGACGCTCAGCGGGTGGCCCCCGCGACCAGCCAGCGGCCCGAGCGGGCGCGCAGCTGGAGGGTGACCATCCGGACCAGCATCATGAGGGTCATCGCCCACCAGAGCGTCGTCAGGCCGCCTCCCAGGGCCGGGACGAGGAGCGCCGCCGGGGTGAACACGGCCAGCGTCAGCAGCATCGCCCGGGCCAGGTAGCGGCCGTCGCCCGCACCCATCAGGACCCCGTCGAGCACGAAGACGATGCCGGAGACGGGCTGGGAGAGGGCCACGACGAGCAGCGCGGGCAGGAGCGCGTCCTCGACCGCCGGGTCGCTGGTGAACAGCGGAATGAACACCGGGCGGGCCAGGACGACCAGCAGGCCGAGCACGACTCCCGCGGCGATCCCCCACTGCACCATGCGGCGGCAGACGGCCTTGGCGCCCTGGGTGTCGCCCGCGCCCAGGTAGCGGCCGATGATGGCCTGCCCGGCGATCGCGATGGCGTCCAGGGCGAAGGCGAGCAGGCTCCACAGGGAGAGCAGGATCTGGTGGGCCGCGATGTCGGCGTCGCCGAGCCGGGCCGCCACGGCCGTCGCGATCATTAGGATGGCGCGCAGGGACAGGGTGCGGACCAGCAGCGGTGCGCCGGCCTGTGCACAGGCCCGGATCCCCGCGAGGTCGGGCCGGAGCGAGGCCTCGTGCCGCCGGGCTCCGCGGACGACGACGACCAGGTAGGCGGCGGCCATGGCGCACTGGGCGATGACCGTGCCCCAGGCGGAGCCGGCGATCCCGAGGCCGGCGCCGTAGACGAGGAGGGCGTTCAGGCCCGCGTTGAGGGCGAACCCTCCGACGGCTACGTAGAGCGGGGTGCGGGTGTCCTGGAGGCCGCGGATGACACCGGTGGCGGCCAGGACCATGAGCATGGCCGGGATGCCGAGCGCGGAGATCCGCAGATACGTGATCGCGTACGGGGCGACGGTGTCGGAGGCCCCGAAGACGGAGACCAGCCACGGTGCCGCCGGCAGGACCACGGCGATGACGGCCGCGCCCAGCAGCAGGGCGAGCCAGATGCCGTCCATGCCCTGGCGTATCGCGGCCTGGAGGTCGCCCGCTCCGACCCGGCGGGAGACGGCCGCGGTGGTGGCGTAGGCGAGGAAGACGAAGACGCTGACGGCGGTGGTGAGGAGAGCGGCCGCGATGCCGAGGCCCGCGAGCTGAGGGGTGCCGAGGTGCCCCACGATGGCGCTGTCGGCCATCACGAAGAGGGGTTCGGCGACGAGTGCGCCGAAGGCGGGTACGGCGAGTGCGAATATCTCGCGGTCGTGCCGTCTCGGCGCAGCCTTCGGTGCTGCGGGGGCCTGTGTCATGTGCTCAATCTAATCTTCCACAGGTAATAGATACAAGGTCCTTTGGATCCTTACTGAGGCCCTGACTTGCACGTTCCTCCCGACCCGTTGGAGGTGATCTTGAGACAGTGGCCAAGATTTTTCCTGTCGGCCGGCTCTGGACCGTGAAATGCCAGGTCAGATGCGGTGGAAGGGTGGGTCGGGTGATTTTGTCCACAGCGTCGTCCCCCGGTCCGTGCACAGCTTCAGGCGACTTACCCACAGCATTGGCGCCGTCGTCCACACCTCATCCACACAGCCTGTGGATAACAAGATTGGCTGACGCCGCTCGCGGCCCTACCGTGGTGCGTTGCCCGACTCGCCGACAGCCGATTCGGGTGCCCCAAATGTCAGAGCCGTGTCGTAGAAAGAGTGGCACGGCGAGGTCCGCGTTGCGGACGGGAGGAGGCGGCCCGGTGACCATGCCCGAGCCCATGGACGACCCCTGGGCCGACAGCGGTCCAGGTGACCGTCTGCCCGCCCGTCCGCGCCGCAACAGCGAGGGCCGCGGCCGCGGGGACGAACAGCACGACCGGGGCCGCGAGGGCGGCTCCTGGGACGGCGGCGGTGGCGGCTTCGAGCGCGTCCCCCCGCAGGACCTCGACGCCGAGCAGTCGGTCCTCGGCGGCATGCTGCTCTCCAAGGACGCCATCGCCGACGTGGTCGAGGTCCTCAAGGGACACGACTTCTACCGGCCCTCGCACGAGACGATCTACCAGGCCATCCTCGACCTGTACGCCAAGGGCGAGCCGGCCGACCCGATCACCGTCGGCGCCGAACTGACCCGGCGCGGCGAGATCAGCAAGGTCGGCGGGGCCTCGTACCTGCACACCCTGGTGCAGTCCGTCCCGACCGCGGCGAACGCCGAGTACTACGCGGAGATCGTCCACGAGCGGGCCGTCCTGCGCCGCCTCGTCGCCGCCGGTACGAAGATCACACAGATGGGCTACGCCGCCGACGGCGACGTCGACGAGATCGTCAACAGCGCCCAGGCCGAGATCTACGCCGTCACCGAGCAGCGGACCTCCGAGGACTACCTGCCGCTGGGCGACATCATGGAGGGCGCCCTCGACGAGATCGAGGCGATCGGGTCGCGCAGCGGCCAGATGTCGGGCGTTCCGACCGGCTTCACGGACCTGGACTCGCTCACGAACGGCCTGCACCCGGGCCAGATGATCGTCATCGCCGCCCGTCCCGCGATGGGCAAGTCCACGCTGGCGCTGGACTTCGCCCGGGCCTGCTCCATCAAGAGCAACCTGCCGAGCGTGATCTTCTCCCTCGAAATGGGGCGCAACGAGATCGCGATGCGCCTGCTTTCGGCGGAGGCCCGGGTGGCGCTGCACCACATGCGCTCGGGCACGATGACGGACGACGACTGGACCCGGCTGGCCCGCCGGATGCCGGACGTCTCCGCGGCCCCGCTGTACATCGACGACTCCCCCAACCTGTCGATGATGGAGATCCGGGCCAAGTGCCGCCGGCTCAAGCAGCGCAACGACCTCTCGCTCGTGGTCATCGACTACCTCCAGCTGATGCAGTCGGGCGGCTCGCGCCGTCCCGAGAGCCGCCAGCAGGAGGTCTCGGACATGTCCCGAAACCTCAAGCTGCTGGCGAAGGAGCTCGAGGTCCCCGTGATCGCGCTCTCCCAGCTGAACCGTGGCCCGGAACAGCGCACCGACAAGAAGCCGATGGTCTCCGACCTGCGTGAGTCGGGCTCGATCGAGCAGGACGCCGACATGGTGATCCTGCTGCACCGTGAGGACGCGTACGAGAAGGAGTCCCCGCGCGCGGGTGAGGCCGACCTGATCGTGGCGAAGCACCGTAACGGCCCGACGGCGACGATCACCGTGGCCTTCCAGGGCCACTATTCGCGGTTCGTGGACATGGCCAACACGTAGCATCCGATCATGGATGAGCTTTCTGAGGATCTTGAACTTCTCCCTGCCACCCGGCGGGCGCTGAGGCACCGGATTGCCGTCGCGCAGAGCGAAGGGCGGGCGCCGTCCGTGGTGGCCGCCGTCGCGCGGGGCGGGGAAGTGGTCTGGGAGGGCTCGCGGACCTCCGTGGAGGGGCACGGCCCGGACGGGAACGTCCAGTACCGGATCGGGTCGATCACCAAGACCTTCACCGCGGTCCTCGTGATGCGGCTGCGCGACGAGGGGCTGCTGGGGCTCGCCGATCCGCTGGAGAAGCACCTGCCGGGTACCGGGGCCGGCGAGGTGACCATCGCTCAATTGCTGGCCCACACCGGCGGTCTCGCGGCGGAGACTCCGGGCGAGTGGTGGGAGCGCACGCCGGGCGCGCTGCGCCCCGAGCTCGCCGACGTACTGGGTGACGAGCCGTTCCGGCACACGCCGGGAAGCCGGCACCACTACTCCAACCCCGGTTACACGCTGCTGGGTTCGCTCGTCGAGGCACTGCGCGGCAAGCCGTGGGAAGAGGCGCTGCGGGCCGAGGTGCTGGAGCCGCTGGGCCTGGACCGTACGAGCGCGCTCCCGCAGGCCCCGCACGCGGGCGGCTGGGCGGTGCACCCGTGGGCGGACGTGATGCTGCCCGAGCCGCTGCAGGACCTGGGTCTGATGGCTCCGGCCGGTCAGCTGTGGTCCACGACCAGGGACTTGGCGCGGTTCGCGGACTTCCTGCTGCGCGGGGACGCGCGCGTGCTGAGCGCGGAGTCCGTACGGGAGATGCGCACCTCGGCCGCGCCGCCGGAGCCGGGCATCGCCGAGCTCGGGTACGGGCTGGGCGTACAGCTGACGGCCCAGGGCGAGCGCCGGCTCGCGGGGCACAGCGGATCGCTGCCGGGGTTCGTCGCGGGTCTGTGGCTGAGCGAGGCGGACGACGTGGCGGCGGTGGTGCTCGCGAACTGCACCTCGGGACTGCCGGCCTCCTCGGTGGCCGCGGACCTGGTGGCGATCGTGGCGGACGCGGAGCCGCGGTTCCCGCAGCCGTGGCGGCCCTTCCGGGAAGCCGACCGGGTCCCGCTGGAGGTGTGCGGCCCCTGGTACTGGGGCACTTCGCCGCAGGTGGTGCGGCTGAAGGCGGACGGGTCGCTGGAGCTGGGTCCGGTGGGGGCGACCGGGCGCTCCGCCCGCTTCCGGGCGGAGCCGGACGGCACGTGGACGGGCCTGAACGGCTACTACGCGGGAGAGACGCTGCGGGCGGTACGCCGGGCGGACGGCTCGGTGAGCCACCTCGATCTGGCGTCCTTCGTGTTCACGCGGGAGCCGTACGACGCCCAGGCCCCGGTGCCCGGCGGGGTGGACCCGCAGGGCTGGCGGGGCATCGGCTGACGCCGTTGCTCAGGCGACGAGTTCGCGCTCCAGAGGGGTGCGGAAGCGCGGGGTGATGCGGGCGTCGCCCACCCATGCGGCGAGGCGGTCGGCCTCGGCGGTGATCGCCTCCTCGGCGTCCCGGCCGGGGCTGCCCAGCAGCCGCCAGACGATCTCGCCGTCGGTGCGCTGGGCCCAGCCCCCGACGATCTCGCCGTTCCACCACACGGTGGGGCCGATGTTGCCGGCGTAGTCGAAGAGGGCGGGCCGGTGCGCGGGGTCGAGGTGGAAGCCGCGATCGGCCCAGCCCATGCCACTGGGGTCGAGCCCGGGGAGCAGGGCGGCCCAGGGCTCCGGGGCCGGTTCGGGCCCGGTGTCGCCGGGGCCGACGAGGGCCGTGGTCCCGTCGTCGAGGCGCACCTGATCGGGGCCCACGGCCGCGAGGGCCTTGCGGACGTCGGTGAGGGTCCAGCCGGTCCACCACTTGAGGTCGGCCTCGGTGGCCGGTCCGTATGCGTGGAGCCAGCGGCGGGCGATCTCGGCGCGGGCCTCGGCCGCGGGCAGGGCGGGCCAGGGCTCGGTGTGGACCCAGCGGAACTGGCTGGAGGTCCACGATCCGCGCGGTCGGTCGCGCCGGATCCGGCCGTCGGCGGCCAGCAGGCGGATGACGCGGGTGGCGACACCGGTCTGCGTCTCGTACTTCTTTCCCCGGCCGATGGTGATCTTGCGGCGCAGGGCGGGTACGGCCGCGGACAGTTGGCTTCCGGTGGAGGCGCCACGGCTGTCGAGGGCTTCGAGTGCCGCGCTCTCGGCCCGGGCCAGCCAGTCCGCGTCCAGGCCCTGTCCGTCCTCGTCGAGGTGCTTGAGGAGCGTGCGCCGTTCCTTGAGCGCGATGCCCCGGGCGGTGGAGGAGTCCACGTACGGGGCGAGGCCGGTGGACACCGCGAAGAGCGTGTTGCGCATGCTGAGCAGCCGGACCAGGTCGACGTCCTCGTACAGCGCCCGTTCGATCGTCTCGGGTCCGCCCGCCGCGAGCCGGGCACGGGCGGAGAGGAAGACGGTCGCGGCGTCGGTGGCGTGCAGGGCGACGACGGCGTCGGCCGCCTCGGGAACGGTGGCGGCGCGGGTCGAGGGAGCCAGGCGGTGGCGACGGCCGAGCCGGTGGCGGCGCTCGGCGGTGCTGACGAGGGGAAGGCTGGGGCTCATCCTCCCGATCGTAGGCCGGGCCGCCGACACGGCGGCCCGGTCCACGGTGCCGCCGCTCAGAGCTGAAGCTTGAATCCGACGTGGGAGGCGGCGAAGCCGAGTCGCTCGTAGAAGCGGTGGGCGTCGGTCCGGGTCGCGTCCGAGGTCAGCTGGACCAGGTCGCAGTTCTCGGCGCGGGACTTCTCGACGGCCCATGCGATGAAGCGGGTGCCCAGGCCGCTGCCGCGCTCGTCGGCGTGGACGCGGACCCCTTCGATGATGGAGCGGGTGGACCCCTTGCGGGAGAGGCCCGGGACGATCGTGAGCTGGAGGGTGCCCACGACGCGGTCCGCGCGGACGGCGACGACCAGGTGCTGGTTCGGGTCCTCCGTCAGGCGCTTGAGGGCCGCGAGGTACGGGGTCAGGTCCTCCGGGGATTCCCGGGTGGCACCGAGCGGGTCGTCGGCCAGCATGGCGACGATGGCGGGCAGATCGGCCTCGGTGGCCGGGCGGATGGCCAGGTCGGGGGCGTCGGTCATGGCACGGTTCTCCTCTTTCAGCCTGCGGCCACGGTTTTCAGCCCGCGGCCACGGTGAGCGGTGCCCAGCGGCGGGTCCAGTCGCCGGGCAGGCCGGGGATGTCCCGGGTCATGACGGCGTTGAAGGCCACGGAGGCCAGCCCGCGGTCCTTGAGCCAGGCCAGGAGCGCCTCGTGGCGTACGTCGACATCGGTGCGCAGCGGCCGGTCGGTGGACGCGGCGAGGGCGGTCACCAGTGCCTGGGCGCCGGCCGTGTCGCGGGCGATCAGCGGGCCGATGACATGGGTGTCCATGTTGGGCCAGATGGCGGCGTAGCCGGTGAGGTCGCCCGCGCCGTCCTCGGCGACGAGCAGCCGGTCCGTGAAGGCGGGGAGCCGGGTGATCATGTGCGTCCGGTCGACACCGAAGACCTCGGTGTCCAGACGGACGATCCGCGGGAGGTCCTCGGCGGTGGCCGGCCGGACGCGGCCCGTGTCCGCGAGGGCCCCGGCGGTGACTTCGGCGGGGTCCGGGCGGAAGGTGCCCGTGACCATCTCCGCCCGGCCCGTGGTCTCGAAGCCGAGTTCCTCGTAGAGGGGGCGGCCGTAGGGGGTCGCGTGCAGGGTGAGGGGGACGCCCTTGAGTACGTCGTCGCAGATGGACGTCATCAGCCGGCGACCCAGGCCCTGGCGGGCGTAGCGGTCGGCGACGAGGACCATTCCGATGGCCGCGAGATCCGGCTCGGCGGGGGAGTACCCGTACCGGGTGACGACGCAGGCTGCGGCGAGTCCCTCTCCGTCCGGAGCATCGACCCCGTACCCCTTTCCGGCGGCCAGGAGCAGTCCCCACTTGTGGTCCTCGCGGGGCCAGCCGCGGTCCTCGGACAGGTTGGCGCAGTGGCGGAGATCGTCCGCGGTCAGCGCCCGGATCGGCAGATCATTGAGGTGTGGTGGTGTCACCGGCCCAGACTGGATCATCGCTGGGGGGCCGTCCAGAGGATTTGGGGCAAGGAGCACGTTTTCTCTCGACTACCGCTTCCCCGGCCGGCGTCGGGAGGTACCCGGTGAAGCGTGGGCGATGTTTCACGTGAAACACGCTGTTTCACGTGAAACCGACGAGCTAGCCTCGACGCTTATGACTCGCCTGCACCTCTTCGACCTCGACGGGACCCTGATGTTCGGCTCGGCGGCGCCGGTCGAGATCTCCCGACAGCTCGGGCTGAGCGCCGAGATCGCCGAGCTGGAGCGGTCCTTCGGCGCGGCGGAGATCGGACCGCAGGAGTTCTCGGTGGCCGTGCACGCACTGTGGGCGGACCTGACGCCCGCGCACGTGCGAGCTGCCTTCGACGGATCACCGTGGCTCGCCGGCATCCAGGAGGTGTGGCGGGAGATCCGCGAGCGCGGGGACTACTGCGCGGTGATCTCCCTGTCGCCGTCCTTCTTCGTGGAGCTGCTGCTGGAGTGGGGCGCGCACGCCGCGCACGGGTCGGTCTTCCCGGAGGTGCCGTTCACGCGGCCCGTGGAGGTGTCCGGGATCCTGACGCCCGAGGGCAAGGTCACGGTGGCGGACCGGCTGTGCGCACGGTTCGGGCTGACCCTGGACGACTGTGTCGCGTACGGGGATTCGGTGACCGACGCGGTGCTCTTTGAGGCGGTGCCGGTCTCCGTGGCGGTCAACGCGCGTCCCTATCTGGCGGAGCGTGCGACCCACGTCTACGAGGGCCGGGACCTGCGGGAGGCATACCAGCTCGTAGGGGTGGCACGCCCGGGAGTTGAGGCATCTTAAGAGGAAAGTGGGTTCGAAACGCGGTTTTTCCGCATTTCCCCACAGGCCTCTGACCCGGCTGGCACGCTGTAGAACCCGGAACCACGGATTCACAGGCCGTGGCGTGTGCAGACCGACCGAGTTGCTCGAAGCGAGGCACCGCATGGACGCTCCGCCCACCAGATCGGCCAGACGGGATACGACCCGGATACCCGCCGAGGGCGGCACGACGGAGCCCTCGCCGGACGCCGTGCTCATCCGCAGGACCCTCGCGGAGATCGCACCGGTTGCCGACAAGGTGACCTCGTACTTCTACGCCCTGGTGTTCACCGGGCACCCGGATGTCCGGGGCATGTTCCCCGCCGCCATGGACGCCCAGCGCGACCGGCTGCTGAAGGCGCTGCTGACCGCCGCCGAGCACATCGACAACCCCGCCGTGCTCATCCCGTACCTGCGCCGGCTGGGGACCGGCCACCGCAAGTACGGCACCATGGCCGGCCACTATCCCGCGGTGGGCGAGGCCCTCATCGGTGCGCTGGCCCGCTATGCGGTGCAGAGCTGGGGGCCGGAGACCCAGGCCGCCTGGGTGCGGGCCTACACCGCGATCTCCCAGACCATGATCGACGCGGCGGCCGAGGACGAGGTGAAGGCCCCGGCCTGGTGGCATGCGGAGGTGGTCTCCCACGATCTGCGCACCTCGGACATCGCGGTGCTGACGGTCCGCCCCGACCAGCCGTACGCCTTCCTGGCCGGCCAGTACGCCAGCCTGGAAACCCCCTGGTGGCCCCGGGTGTGGCGGCACTACTCCTTCGCCTCGGCCCCGCGCACCGACGGGCTGCTGTCCTTCCACGTCAAGGCCGTTCCCGCGGGCTGGGTCTCCAACGCGCTGGTGCGCCACGCCCGTCCGGGAGACGTGCTGCGCCTCGGGCCGCCGGCCGGCTCGATGGTGGTGGACCACACGACGGACAACGGGATGCTGTGCCTGGGCGGGGGCACCGGAATCGCCCCGATCAAGGCGCTGATCGAAGACGTGGCTGAGCATGGCGAGCGGCGGCCGGTGGAGGTGTTCTTCGGGGCGCGCAGCGACAACGACCTGTACGACAAGGACACCCTGCTGGGGCTCCAGCGGTCCCATCCGTGGCTGTCGGTGCGCCCGGTGGTGGGCGACGGGCTGGCCGGGCAGCTGCCGCAGGCGATCGGCGAGCACGGGCCGTGGAGCTCGTACGACGCCTTCATCTCCGGCCCGCCCGCGATGATCCGCAGCGGAGTGGACGAGCTCCTGCGGATCGGGATCCCGGGCGAGCGGATCCGGCACGACGCGGTGGAGGAGCTGGCGGGCGTCGCCGGCTGAGACCGGCGCGCGTGCCGCCGGTCTCCTCCGGGATCCTCAGCCCAGGTCGGGGGCGTGCATGGCGCGGACGCCCTCGATGTTCCCGTCGAGGTAGTGGCGTAGGGACAGGGGAACGAGGTGGACGGCGGCGATGCCGACGCGGCTGAAGGGCACGCGGACGATCTCGTACTCCCCTTCGGGCTGGTCGACCTCGGGGCCGTGACGTTGGCTGGGGTCCATCGATTCGAGGTGGCAGACGAAGAAGTGCTGCACCTTCACACCGGTCACTCCCCCGTCCGCGATGTGTTCGACGGTGTCGACGAAGCAGGGGACCACATCGGTGATCTTCGCGCCGAGTTCTTCGTGGATCTCCCGGTGAAGGGCGTCGACGACGGTGGCGTCCGAGGCCTCCACTCCCCCTCCGGGGGTGAGCCAGTAGGGATCGATGCCGGGCTTGGTGCGCTTGATGAGGATCAGGTCGTCACCGTCGAGCAGGATCGCGCGGGCGGTGCGTTTGACCACGGGACGTTCGGTCATGGGAGAAGAGTGGCCCACTGCTCCGCTTCTGAAACGCGCCAGCGGCCGGAAAGACGGGCGGGGAACGGCGGTTCACCAGAGAGCGGCCGCGTGCAGCAGCCGGTCATGGGCCCGGGCGAGGTGGGCGAGGGCGAGGCTGCCGGTCCTGACGACGGCGAACCAGGTCCGCAGCGGCGGTACGGGCGGATCCGCCAATGCCACGACGCGGCCGTCGGCGAGGGCGTCCCGGCAGAGGTAGCGGGGCAGGACGGCGAGTCCGGCCCCGGCCCGGACGCACTCCAGGACGGCCCGCAGGTCGGGGGCGACCACGGTGGCGGTGGCGCGCCCGGCATCGGGCCGGGTGTCGAAGACCGTGGCCCAGTAGCGGGTGACGAGCGGGAGGCTCTCGTGGACCTCGACGAGCGGGATGCCGTCGAGCGCGGCGGCCCCCTGCTCCCGCAGGTGGTCCGGATCGACGAGGCCGGCCCAGTAGGGCGCGGCGACCAGGACGTGCTCCTCGTCGCACAGGGCGGTGGCGGTGAACAGGCCGCCCCGGGGGCGCGCGGTGGTGACGACGAGGTCGTGGTGGCCGGCGGCGAGCCCGTCGAAGGTCTCCTCGGCGTCGGCCTGCAGGGCCACGCGCAGGGTGTGCCCCTGGCCGACGAGGGGCGCGAGCGCGGGGAGCACGCGCAGGCACAGGAACTCGGGGGGCCCTGCGATGTGGAGGGTGCGCAGCGCACCGGCGGCCTCCCGCCCCGCCTCCGTGATCCGCAGCAGGGCGTCGAGGTGCGGGGCGGCCTGGTGGGCGAGCTCGTCGCCCACGGCGGTGGGGGTGACCCCGCGGGCCCGGCGGTGGAAGAGCGGCCGGCCCAACTGGCGTTCGAGGGTGCGGATCTGCGAGGTCACGGCCGGCTGGGAGAGCCCCAGCAGGGCGGCGGCCCGGGTGAAGGAGCCTGCCCGGTGAACGGCGACGAAGGTGCGCAGCAGGGCCAGGTCCATGGCGGCCCCTCTCGGTGGGGGCCTTCAACTATAAATATGCCGATACCCTCCTGTCGTTACCGTGATTGGACTCTGACGCAGGGTCAACTAGCCTTGTCACGTGGTTCTTCGCGCGCGGAACCCGGGGCGGTCCGAGCCACCAGGGGGGAGGCTCGGACCGCTTTTCCACAGCCCGTTCGGCAGCTCGTTCAGCCGCCGTCACCTGCGTGGCCGAGGGCCCGCAGCACGTCCGCCACGAGGTCCTCGGTGTCCTCGGCCCCCGCGGAGAAGCGGATGAATCCCTCCGGCACGGCGTCGCCGCCCCACCGGCCGCGCCGCTCGGCGGTGGACCGCACTCCACCGAAGCTCGTGGCGTCCTCGACCAGACGCAGGGCCGTCATGAACCGCTCGGCGTGCGCGCGGTCGGGCAGGGTGAAGGAGACCACCGAGCCGAAGCCGCGCATCTGGCGGGCGGCCGTCTTGTGCGACGGATCCGAGGCCAGGCCCGGATAGCGCAGCCCGGTCACCTCGGCGCGGTCGCCCAGTGCCTCGGCGACGGCCAGCGCGTTGGCCCACTGGCGCTGTGCGCGCAGCTGGATGGTGGCCAGTGAGCGGTGGGCGAGCCAGGCCTCCATCGGACCGGGGATGGCTCCGACGATCTTGCGCCACTGCCGGACGCGGGCGGCGAGTTCGGCGTCGCGGCAGACGACGTACCCGAGCAACAGGTCGCCGTGGCCGGTGAGCCCCTTGGTGCCGCTGGCGACGGAGAAGTCCGCGCCGAGTTCGAGGGGCCGCTGGCCGAGCGGGGTCGCCAGGGTGTTGTCGACGGCGACCAGGGTCCCGTCGGCGTGCGCGGCGTCCACGAGGCGCCGTACGTCGCACACGTCGAGCCCGGGGTTGGAGGGGGTCTCGATCCACAGCAGCCGGGCTCCCCCGAGGACCGCGAGCTGGGCGTCGTCCCCGGTCGGGGCGGTGCGTACGTGGATCCCGTACGCCTGGAGCTGCTCCCGCACCAGGGGCAGCGCCTGGTAGCCGTCGTCGGGCAGGACGACGGTGTCGCCGGTGCGCGCCTGGGAGAGCAGGACGGCGGAGACCGCCGCCATGCCGGAGGCGAAGACGACGGTGTGCACGTCCTGGCCGGGGGCTTCCAGTTCCCCGATGGCCCGTTCCAGCAGGGTCCAGGTGGGGTTGGTGTCGCGGCCGTAGGTGTACGGGCCCTCCACGTCGCCGGGGAGGTGGAAGTGGGCGGCGAACACCGGTCCGGGCAGCGGCGGCTCGTTCTTGACGGGCTCGGGCAGTCCGGCCCGGACGGCCCGGGTGCCGTCGCCGACCTCGCGGGTGTCGTGGTCGTCGTGGTTCACGCGGTGTGCTCCTTGATGGCCTCGCGTACGGCGTCCAGCAGGCCGGGGCTCGCCGCCTCGACCAGCTCCAGGCACTCCTCGAACCCGTCGAGCGAGCCGTAGTAGGGATCCGGTACATCGGTGTCCGCGGCCGTGGCCGCCGGATCGTAGGACCGCAGCAGCCGGACCTTGGCGGCGTCCCCGGCGGTGGGCGCGAGTGCCCGCAGGTCCCGCAGGTGCCCGGCGTCGAGCGCGATGACGAGGTCGAGGCCGGCGAACCAGGACGCCCTGAACTGCCGGGCCCGGTGGCCCTGCTCGTATCCGGCGGCCTCCAGGACGGCGACGGTGCGCGGGTCGGCGCCGTCGCCCTCGTGCCAGCCGCCGGTTCCGGCGCTGTCCACCTCGACCAGGCCGTCGAGCCCGGCCGCGGTGACGTGGGCGCGGAAGACGGACTCGGCCATGGGCGAGCGGCATATGTTGCCCGTGCAGACGAAGCACACGCGGTACATGGGAGGCCCGTTCAGTTCTTGTCGGGCAGGACCATGTTCACGGCCCAGGAGACGATGGAGATGATCAGACCGCCGAGGACCGCGGTCCAGAAGCCGTCGACGTGGAAGCTGAGGTCGAGCTTCCCGGCCAGCCACGAGGTCAGCAGCAGCATCAGGGCGTTCACGACGAGGGTGAACAGGCCGAGGGTGATGATGAACAGCGGCAGCGAGAGCAGCTTCACCACGGGCTTGACGATGAAGTTGACCAGGCCGAACACCAGGGCGACCAGAATGAGGGTCAGCGTCCGGCGGCCCATGCTGCTGCCGTCGTCCAGGGTGATGCCGGCGAGGAGCCAGATGGCGACGGCCAGGGCTGCCGCATTGGCGAGCGTCTTGACTACGAAATTCGTCATGTGTCTGATCGTGGCAGAGAAGATCCCGGTGGGACATCCGCAGATCAGCGGATGCGAGGGAACGATCGAGTACAAGGGGCACAAGGACGATGAAAGCCTTCCGGCTTGACGAGCTCGAAGCGGAGCGGGCCGCCAATGAGGGCGCCTATCTGCAGTTCGTGCGTGAGCGGAACATGTCGGTCGGGCTGTACGCGCTCGATGCCGGACAGACCGACCCGCAGCAGCCGCACCGTCAGGACGAGGTGTACTTCGTCGTGAGCGGCCGCGCCTCGATCACGGTCGGGGAGGAGACCACCACGGTGGCGCGGGGCAGTGTGGTCTACGTTCCGGCAGGGGTGCCGCACAAGTTCCACCACATCACCGAGGACCTGCGGGTGATGGTGGTGTTCTCCCCGCCGGAGGGCTGAGCCGCCCGCGCGGGCCCGGCGGCTCCGGCCGGCCGAGGGTCGCGCCGGCTGAGGGTCGTGCCCCTGGTCCCCCTAGGGGGTGGATCAGGGGACTCCGGGGGCTCGCGGGCCCCCGTCAGAGACCGCGGACTCCTAGCATCGAGACCAGGAAACAACGGACGATGACGAGGAAGAGGTCGTGGACATGGACAGCATCCGAGGGATATTCGCGGGCATGCCCTGGTGGGTCAAGTGGGTGGCCGTTCCGCTCTTGGCGCTGTTCGTCTTCGGCGGTGTGATCACGAGCGTCCTGGGCACGCTGATCGGGCTCGTCTTCAAGCTGCTGCTCTTCGTCGGCCTCGTCGGCGGCCTGATCTTCGTCGTGAAGAAGGTGACCGGCGGAGCTTCGAAGTCCTCCTCCGGTGAGTGGTAGGGGATTCGGACCGGGCGGTTCCGCGATTGCGCCAGGCGAGGGAACGTGACGCGCGAAACCGCTCACAGCTCGGGAATCGGCGGATAGAGTGGCAATCTGTGCCGTTCCCTGGGCACCGAAAGTCGGTTTCGCACCGCTCTGACCCGCGGTCACGCAAACCAGCCGCCGAGCACGACCCCCAGGAGCGACGGCATACGCGGGGGCGGCCCCCGCAGGGCGGGCCACCCCAAGGCCTGCCGCCACGCCTGGGGGTGAGCTTTGTCTTCGGTTCACAACGCCGGTGTGCCGACTCTGATCGGTTCGGTGCAGCGGGCGCTGAGGCTGCTCGAAGCGGTGGGCTCCCATAGTGAGGGAGCCCCGGCGAAACAGCTGGCACGAGAGGCCGGGCTCCCGCTTCCCACCGCGTACCACCTGCTGCGCACTCTGACCCACGAGGGATATCTGCGCCGGGAGAGCGGAGTGTTCGTGCTGGGCGACGCGGCCGGGCGGCTCGCCGGCGGAGGGATCCAGCAGAAACGTCGCAGCATGATCCTCGACTCCCTCGCGCACTTCCGCGACGCGGTCGGGGCCCCCGTCTACTTCGCGGTTTTCCGCGAGGGTGAGATCGAGGTCGTCGGTGTCTCGGACACCCCCGCCAACCCGGCCTGCGAGGAATGGGCCGATTTCCGCGAGACCGGGCACGCGCACGCCATCGGGCAGTGTCTGCTGGGCCAGCTCGACGAGAAGACGCGCAGGGACTATTACGACCGTCATCCGGTCGAGGCCATCACCCCTTATACCGTGCGGGATCTGCGGTCCCTGGAACAGCGGATCGGATCCCTGGAGCGGATGCAGCCTGTAACCGAACGCCAGGAATATGCCTTGGGCACAGTCTGTGCCGCAATCCCCATCACTGCGGGCGATACCGCCGCGACCATGGCGATTTCCCTTCCCGTGCACCATGAAGACCGATTGCTGTATGCGGTCGATCGACTACGGAGTGAAGTAGGCGCGCTGTTGAGCACCCTCTCGTTCTCTATCAGTATCTGAAAACTCACTCCTTGTGATCTGCTAGCGCTTCCACCACTCTTGTCAAGAGGGCCCTGGGGGATCATTCCTGGCCACTTCCACTACAGCGGGGTAGGCAATGCGCGAGTCGGTACAGGCAGAGGTCATGATGAGCTTCCTCGTTTCCGAGGAGCTCTCGTTCCGGATTCCGGTGGAACTCCGGTACGACGCTCGTGACCCCTACGCAGTCCGCCTGACCTTCCACCTTCCCGGAGACGCGCCCGTGACCTGGGCGTTCGGCCGGGAACTCCTCCTCGACGGCATCAACAAGCCGTGCGGTGACGGCGATGTGCACATCGCGCCCACCGATCCCGAGGAGCTGTCCGATGTCCACATCCGTCTCCAGGTCGGTGGCGACCGGGCCCTGTTCCGCGCCAGCGCGGCGCCGCTCGTCGCGTTCCTCGACCGGACCGACCGGCTTGTTCCGCTCGGCCAGGAGCGCAACCTCGGCGACTTCGAAGAGAACCTCGACGAGGCGCTCGGCAAGATCCTGGCCGAATCGCAGCAGAACGAGCAGAACGCGGGCTGACGCACCACCGCACCGCCGGACGACCGCACCACCGCACCACCGCACCACCGCACCACCGCACCACCGGCTCAGCGTGCCGACGCGCTGAGCGCCACGTCCCGCCCCCTCGCGGGCCGGAACCGCGCGCTTCCCGACCAGAAGCGCCCGCCGCCCCACCCCTTCGGAACGCCCTTCAGCGCTTGCGCCGCCGGCCCCGGCCGCCGCGGACCGGTCCCGAGGCCGGAGCTGCGGCCGGGGATCCCGGCCGGTCGGCGGAGACGACCAGCGCGGCCAGTGCCGTCGTCACCGGAACCGAGGCGACCAGTCCGATCGAGCCCACGAGCGTCCGTACGATCTCCTCCGCCACCAGCTCGCTGTTGGCCACCGAACCCATGCTGCTGTTCGCGATCGAGAACAGCAGGAGCAGGGGCAGCGCGGCGCCCGCGTAGGCCAGGACCAGGGTGTTGACCACCGACGCGATGTGGTCGCGGCCGATCCGGATGGCAGCCCTGTAGAGGGCGCGCGGCCCCATCGAAGGGTCCGCCTGATGGAGTTCCCAGACCGCCGACGTCTGGGTGACCGTCACATCGTCGAGTACGCCAAGCGATCCGATGATCACACCTGCGAGCAGCAAACCGCTCATGTCGATGTCCGGGTAGAGCCCGTGGATCAGCCCGGTGTTGTCGTCGGTGTTGCCGCTGAGGAACGCCCAGTCGATGAACAGCGAGCCCAGCAGCCCGATCAGCAGCAGCGAGACGACCGTGCCGAGGACGGCGACCGAGGTGCGGGCGGTCAGGCCGTGGCACATGTACAGGGCGATGAGCATGATGGCGCTCGCCCCGATGACCGCCACGACCAGCGGGTTCGAACCCTGCAGGATGGCCGGGAGGATGAAGAGGGTCAGTACGCCGAAGCTGACGACCAGTGCGATCAGCGCGAACAGCCCCCGCATCCGGCCGACGACCACGACCGCGACGGCGAAGATGCCGGCCAGCAGCGCCATCGGGAACTTGCGGTTCACGTCGATCACCGAGTACTGGAGGTCCCGGGGGGCGTCCGGCGCGTACGCGACCACCACCTCCTGGCCCTGCTCCAACTGCCGTGGCGCACCCGGCTGGACGATCTCCACGAAGGTGCGGCCCTTGTCCGAGCCGGTGCCGACCTCGACGGTGGCCTTCTTGCACTCGCCGGTCTGCGCGGCCTGGGCCTCGCGCCCCTCGGGGGTGGACGTGTCGCCGGTCGGCGGCACCTGCGAGGCGTTCACGGATTTGCAGTCGACACGTTCCAGCGAGACGACCGTGCCCTGCTGCGTCTGCCGGTCGAAGCCGACCCCCGTGCGCTCGTGGGCGGGGGCGCCGCCCGGCCAGAGCACCACCATGCCGATGAAGACGGCGGCGGCGAAGGGGATCAGTACGGCCGCGATGACCTTGCGCAGGTGCTTCGAGACGGGGGCCGCCGGGCCGTGCCCGTGGCTGTGACCGTGGGAAGGGCCCGAAGCGTGCCCGTGGTCTGCGTGGGCGTGGCCCGAGTGGCCGGTGTGCTCACTGGAACGGTTGGGCTCGTTGGGGGGCTGCGGCGAGGACGTCACCGGCAGATCATCGCAAGAGATGAGGGGGCCCACTGTTCAGCACGCCATAGATGACGCTAGCGTGGGGGCACCTTTGCACAACGCGGGAGCTCGGAGCACCGGGCTGAGAGGGCGCTGATCACCGTACGCGCAAGTAATGCGTACGGGAAGAGGCTGCGCCGACCGCCGAACCTGTTACCGGGTAATGCCGGCGTAGGGAGATCAGGTCTCATGACCATTCAGGACGCACGCACGCCTGCCGCCGACCAGAACGCCGACGGCCAGACCGAGCGCCAGCCGGGCTGGCACAAGGGGTATGTGGCGGGCTCCCGCCCCGACATCCGGGTGCCGGTCCGCCAGGTCCACCTCACCAACGGCAAGGACGTGACGCTCTACGACACGTCCGGGCCGTACACCGACCCCCAGATCGAGACCGACGTCCGCCGGGGCCTCGCGCCGCTGCGCGAGAACTGGATCATCGGCCGGGGCGACACCGAGGAGTACGCGGGCCGTCCCGTGCGCCCCGAGGACGACGGGATCAAGCACACCTCGCCGCGCGGCGGGCTCAAGAACCTCGACGCGGTCTTCCCGGGCCGCCCCCGCCAGCCCCGCCGGGGCCGTGGCGGCGCCGCCGTCACGCAGCTCGCGTACGCCCGCCGGGGCGAGATCACCCCGGAGATGGAGTACGTCGCGATCCGCGAGAACGTCTCCCCCGAGGTCGTCCGCGAGGAGATCGCCGCAGGTCGCGCGGTGCTTCCCGCGAACGTGAACCATCCCGAGATCGAGCCGATGATCATCGGCAAGCGGTTCCTGGTGAAGGTCAACGCCAACATCGGCAACTCCGCGGTCACCTCCTCCATCGAGGAGGAGGTCGACAAGATGACCTGGGCGACCAAGTGGGGCGCCGACACGGTTATGGACCTCTCCACCGGCCGCAACATCCACACCACCCGCGAGTGGGTGCTGCGCAACTCCCCGGTCCCGATCGGCACCGTGCCGCTCTACCAGGCGCTGGAGAAGGTCGACGGCCGCGCCGAGGACCTGACCTGGGAGATCTACAAGGACACGGTCATCGAGCAGGCCGAGCAGGGCGTCGACTACATGACGGTCCACGCCGGCGTGCTGCTGCCGTACGTGCCGCTGACCGCCCGCCGCAAGACCGGCATCGTCTCCCGCGGCGGCTCGATCATGGCCGCGTGGTGCCTGGCGCACCACAAGGAGAACTTCCTCTACACGAACTTCGAGGAGCTCTGCGAGATCCTCGCGACGTACGACGTCACGTACTCGCTGGGTGACGGCCTGCGCCCCGGCTCCATCGCGGACGCCAACGACGCGGCGCAGTTCGCGGAGCTGAAGACGCTGGGCGAGCTGAACACGATCGCCAAGCGGCACAACGTCCAGACCATGATCGAGGGCCCGGGCCACGTCCCGATGCACAAGATCAAGGAGAACATCGACCTCCAGCAGGAGATCTGCGAGGAGGCGCCGTTCTACACGCTCGGCCCGCTGACCACGGACGTCGCGCCCGCGTACGACCACATCACCTCGGGCATCGGCGCCGCGATGATCGCCTGGTGGGGCACCGCGATGCTCTGCTACGTCACGCCCAAGGAGCACCTGGGCCTGCCCAACCGGGACGACGTCAAGACCGGCGTCATCACGTACAAGATCGCGGCGCACGCGGCGGACCTGGCCAAGGGGCACCCCGGAGCCCAGGAGTGGGACGACGCCCTGTCGGACGCCCGCTTCGAGTTCCGCTGGGAGGACCAGTTCAACCTGGCCCTCGACCCCGACACGGCGCGCGAGTTCCACGACGAGACCCTGCCCGCCGAGCCGGCCAAGACCGCGCACTTCTGCTCCATGTGCGGTCCGAAGTTCTGCTCGATGAAGATCTCGCAGGACATCCGCCGCGAACACGGCGGCGACCTGAAGGCCGACGAGATCGAGGCGGGCATGGCGGAGAAGTCCGCCGAGTTCGCGGCCTCCGGCAACCGCGTCTACCTGCCGCTGGCCGACTGACGCGGCTCCGTCAGTCCGGCCGGTGTTCCGGGCCGCCGAAGTCCGGGCTCGTGAAGTCCGGAGGCGTGTAGCCGGGCCGGGGTCCCTCGGAAGGGGACCCCGGGCTGGTGAAATCGGGTGCGGTGTATCCCAGGTTGGGCATCCGGCCCCCGCGTCCGCGCGGGGGCGGCAGGCCCGGTCCCGCGTTCGGATCGGCGAGGGCGGCGCGCAGGAACGGCATGATCCCGCGCTCCAGCAGGGCGTACCGCCAGGCCTCCCTGGCCTGTGCGACCTCGTCGGGCATCGCCCCGTCCTCGTCCGCCGCCACCTCGGTCGCGCTGTTGCGTACGGCCGTCACCAGCAGCCCCACCACCGCGCAGAGCAGGGCGACCGCGGTGAGCGCGCCGAAGAGCCAGCCCGCCGTCAGCATGGTCTCGGCGAAGGCCGGTTCGGGCTCGACCATCTTCAGGATGTAGCCCACCAGTAGGAAGATCAGCATGGCGGTGCCCGCCAGGACGGGTGCGAGGACCGCGACCACGGCGCTGACGCCCGCGCCGGCGGCGCTGCCCTGACCGCCGTAGTTCTCCTCCGCCGCGGTCCCCGGAGTGGACAGGACCTCGTCGCGGCGCTCCTCGCGGAGCTTCACGTAGTGGTCGTACTCGGCGGCCGCCGCGGCCGTCAGCAGTGCGCTGGCGCCCAGGGCCATGGTGCGCAGCTGTTCGGCGTTCAGTCGTTCGCCGAGGGTGGCGAGCTCCGGCCGTTCGTGTGCGGTGCGCAGCGCCTCGTCGAGGAGCCGTTCGAACTCGGGTCGGTCTTCGGTCAGCAGGTGCGGAGCGCTGGTCATGTGCATCCCCCGATGCTCCGTAGAAGCCGGTTTGCCCGCGTAGACCCGGGCGCCGGCACAAACGGAGGAGAGCCTGCTACGGATAGGGCGATGGTAGAGCGCCTACACCGCAGGTTGACAGGGGCTTTGCGGAAATACCCCCTTGGTGACAATCCTCAGTCGTTCAAGGGAAGTTGTACGACAAGCAGCTTGCCCGCCATCGTGACTCCGCCGTCCATCGCGATGGCGAGCCCTTCCGCGTACACGTGGGGGCCGTCCACGGCCTCCGGGCCGCGTGCCTCGTCGCCGTCCTCGGTGCCCACTTCGCCGAGCAGGTACGGGATGGGGCTGTGCCCGTGCACGACGCGGCTGCCGCCGTAGGTGCCGAGCAGTTCGCGCACGGCCTGCGGGCCGGTCTCCTCGTCGCGGAAGGCGAACCGCTTGGTGAACTTGCGGAAGAGGTCCCAGGTGATGTCGGCGTCGTTGCGGTTGAGCAGCTCGTGGATGGTGTCGTTGACGTCCTCGATGGAGTCGCCGTAGTCCAGGTAGGCCGTGGTGTCGGAGTGGAGCAGCAGGTGGCCCTCCTCCAGGACGGCCGCGTCGAGGCGCGACATCCACTGGAGGTGTACGTCCTGGAGCCGCTCCATGTCGTGGCGCTGGCCGCCGTTGAGGAGCCAGGCGGCCTGGAAGGTGGCGGTGCCGGCGCCGGACTGGACGGGGGTGTCGCCGAACCGCTTGGCGCCGATGAGCAGCAGCTCGTGGTTGCCCATGAGCGCCTTGCAGTAGCCGCCGGCGGCCGCGGCCTCGGCGGACAGCCGCATGACGAGGTCGATCACGCCGATGCCGTCCGGGCCGCGGTCGGTGAAGTCGCCGAGGAACCAGAGGCGGGCGTTGCCGGCGGACCAGCGGCGCTCGGCGTCGATCAGGCCCTGGGCGTGGAGTTCGGTGACGAGCTCGTCGAGGTAGCCGTGGACGTCGCCGACCACGTAGAGCGGCCCGGGCCCGGCCGCCGCCGGGTCCTGGGGGACGTACTGGACCTGGACGGTGTCGCCGGGTCCGCCGAGGGCGCCGCGGCCGATGACGGGCAGGTCGCGCTGGGTCGGGGTGTAGCCGTCGAGGTCGTCGTCGGGCTCGGCGGGAGCGTGGGCGGGACCTGCGCCGGGACCTGCGCCGGGACCTGCGCCGGGAGCGGGACCTGCGCCGGGCTCGGCGTGCGGCGGCGTGCCGCCCGTCTGCGGCGCGTAGCCGGGCTGCGGGGGCACGGCCGGCGTGCCGTTCTCGTAGTACGCGGGGTACTCGCCGTACACGGGGGCGTCACCGGGAAGCCCGGTGGATACGGAGTGCAGGCCGGGTTCGGTGACCGGAACCCGGAAGTCCCGCAGCGTGTCCGTCCGCATCGCGGGTCCCTGACCGGCCCCCTGAGTCATCGACCCCTCCACCACCGTCGCGCTGCCGTACACCTGCGGACCCTCCTGACCTCCGGGGAGGAGGGTCCGTGATGTCGTGCGCCCATCATAGGAATGCGGCTCGCGCTCTGTGACGCACCAGGGGTGGTGAATCCTGTCCGGAGCCGATCGTTCCTGACGCTTTCTCCCGATATCGGTGTTGCTGAAATCCTCGGCGGGGCCGGCGGCCCCGCCGGTGGGGCGGTGTGGCGCGTCAGTCCTGTGCCGGGGACCGGGGTGGACTGACGGTCGTACGGGGCTGCCTGCGCTGTGACGAGGTGCGGATGATCAGTTCGGTCGGGACGACCTGTTCGACGGGGCGTCCGGTGTCCACGCCCTCGATCGCGTCGATGAGCAGCTGGACCACGGCGGTCCCGATGCGGCGCGGTTTGAGGGAGAGGGTGGTGATGGGCGGTTCGGTGTTGGCGTAGACGGTGGACTCGCTGCAGCACACGAGCAGCAGGTCCTCGGGGACGCGCAGGCCGTAGCGCCGGGCGGCGGCGAGCAGGTCGGTGCCGTTGGGGTCGAAGAGTCCGTAGACGGCGTCGGGCCGGTCGGGGCGGGCGAGGAGCCGGTCGGCGGCGACGGCGCCCGCGCAGGGGTCGTGGGCGGGGTAGGACTCGTAGACGGGGTCCTGGCCGACGCGCTCGCACCAGCTGAGGTAGGCGGTGGTGGAGAGCCGGGTGTAGGTGTCGGTGGTGGTGCCGGTCAGCAGTCCGATCCGGCGGGCGCCGGCGGCCGCGAGGTGGTCGAGGAGGCCCAGGACGGCGGCCTCGTGGTCGTTGTCGACCCAGGCGGTGACGGGGAGGGAGCCTGCGGGGCGGCCGTCGGAGACCACGGGCAGGCCCTGGCGGACCAGTTCGGTGACGACGGGATCGTGGTCGGAGGGGTCGATGACGACGGTGCCGTCGAGGGCGACGTTGGACCACACGTCGTGTCGGGAGGTGGCGGGGAGGATGACGAGGGCGTAGCCGCGGGCGAGCGCGGCGGAGGTGGCGGCCCTGGCCATCTCGGCGAAGTAGGCGAATTCGGTGAAGGTGAAAGGTTCATCCCCGTACGTCGTCACGGTCAGGCCGATGAGGCCCGACTTGCCGGTACGGAGGGTGCGGGCGGCGGCGGACGGGCGGTAGCCCAGCCGATCGGCGACCTCGCGAACGTGGCGGCGGGTGGCGTCGGGCAGCCGTCCCTTGCCATTGAGCGCGTCGGAGACGGTTGTGATGGAGACGCCCGCCGCGGCGGCCACGTCCCTGATGCCGGCCCGGCCCTGTCGGCCGGCGGCCCGCCGGGTGGTCTCGGTCCGGCTCACCTGATGCTTCCCTGCTGCTGTCATGGCGAGCCGATAGTAGGGCTCGGCGGGGTGGGTGGTCCGTGTGCATATGCACGCGTTGACAGGCACGATTCTGCATGGTTCGCCACCCCCAATGACCTTGGAAACAAAGGTATTTGGGCTCATATGGCTGTCGTGGAGCCCGTCGGCGGGTACGGGCATGCCAAAGCGGTGTGGTCTCGGGCCGGTCTCAACTCACCTGTACGAGGGACGCGCGCCACGGCGCAGGCCACCGGCGCGCGCATATATGCGCGCGCTCCCCCGCATTCCAGGCGCCCCCATTCTCGGGAGAGCGGAATCCTCATAAGGTGAGCAGTATTGAGTCGACGGCGACGTCGTACGGGACGGTCGAGGAGGACCTGCGGTGAGCGAGAAGAGCCCGAAGCTGCGCGCCGAGCTGGACGGCATTCCGACATACAAGCCCGGCAAGCCGGCTGCCGCGGGCGGGCCCGTCGCGTACAAGCTGTCGTCGAACGAGAACCCGTACCCGCCGCTGTCCGGGGTGCTGGAGAGCGCGGTCGCGGCGGCCGGGTCCTTCAACCGGTACCCGGACATGGCCTGCACCGGTCTGGTGAACGAGATCGCGGAGCGGTTCGGGGTGCCGGTCGAGCACGTCGCCACCGGCACCGGCTCGGTGGGCGTGGCCCAGTCGCTGATCCAGTCGACGGCCGGCCCGGGCGACGAGGTCATCTACGCCTGGCGCTCCTTCGAGGCGTACCCGATCATCACGCAGATCTCGGGCGCGACCTCCGTGCAGGTCCCGCTCACCGAGGGCGACGTGCACGACCTGGACGCCATGGCCGAGGCGATCACCGACCGGACCCGGCTGATCTTCGTCTGCAACCCGAACAACCCCACCGGCACCGCCGTCCGCCGCGCCGAGCTGGAGCGCTTCCTGGACCGGGTGCCCTCGGACGTCCTGGTGGTGCTGGACGAGGCGTACCGCGAGTTCGTGCGCGACACGGACGTCCCGGACGGCATCGAGATCTACCGCAACCGCCCGAACGTCGCGGTGCTGCGTACGTTCTCCAAGGCGTACGGGCTCGCCGGCCTGCGCGTCGGCTTCGCGGTGGCGCACGAGCCGGTGGCCGCGGCGCTGCGCAAGACGGCGGTGCCCTTCGGCGTCAGCCAGCTCGCCCAGGACGCGGCGGTGGCCTCGCTGCGCGCCGAGGACGAGCTGATGGGGCGCGTCGGGGCGCTGGTGGGCGAGCGTGCGCGGGTCCACGAGACGCTGCTCGCGCAGGGCTGGACCGTGCCGGACACGCAAGCGAACTTCGTGTGGATGCGGCTGGGGGAGCGGACCGCCGAGTTCGCGGCGGCCTGCGAGAAGGCCGGTGTGGTGGTCCGGCCCTTCGCGGGCGAGGGCCTGCGGGTCACGATCGGTGAGACCGAGGCGAACGACCTCTTCCTGCACACGGCGGAGGCCTTCTTCAAGGAGCTGTAGCTCCGGAGCTACGCGAGTTCCACGCGGATGGGGTCGCCGGCGCGGACGGTGGCCAGCAGGCGGGGGTCGCCGTCGAACGAGCCGAGCACGTTGCACGGGCTCGCCAGGCGGCTCTCGCCTCCGCGCGAGATGGGCGTGGGGCCGTAGGGCAGCGCGAGCGCGTCGCCCTCGGTCCAGAACGCGACCGTGCCCGGGTCGACGACCTGCTGGGCGTCGTGCTCCAGGGCCACGGAGACGCCGGTGTCGAAGTAGACCTCCTCGCCCCAGGTGTTGGCACTGGCGGATATGGGGAGCGCTTCGGCCAGGGCCTTGGCGGTCGGAGTTTCGTCCAGGGTCGCTGTGAGCTGGCCGGCGGGCCAGGAGATACGAATCTTCATGGGTCGTATTCAACAATCTGTTGAATTTCTTGGCTAGAGGGACCCCGCCTGAAGGGGTCGAAAACGGGTGCGCCATAATGCTTGTGAATGTGAACGCGTTCACAAGCGTGTCCTGCTTCCTCCCGGTATGGAGGGAACCCGCCAGGCAGACTGCCCGCTGTGACCACGGCGACGACAAGGAGAAGACGACGTGGAACTAGCTTTGGCGCCTGAGACATTGGCGCGCTGGCAGTTCGGCATTACCACCGTCTACCACTTCCTCTTCGTTCCCCTCACGATCTCGCTCGCGGCGCTCACCGCCGGGCTGCAGACCGCGTGGGTGCGGACGGAGAAGGAGAAGTACCTCAGGGCCACCAAGTTCTGGGGAAAGCTTTTCTTGATCAATATCGCGATGGGCGTCGTCACCGGCATCGTCCAGGAGTTCCAGTTCGGCATGAACTGGTCCGACTACTCGCGCTTCGTCGGTGACATCTTCGGAGCCCCGCTGGCCTTCGAAGCGCTGATCGCCTTCTTCTTCGAGTCGACCTTCATCGGTCTGTGGATCTTCGGCTGGGACAAGCTCCCGAAGAAGATCCACCTGGCCTGCATCTGGATGGTCTCCCTCGGAACCGTCCTGTCGGCCTACTTCATCCTCGCGGCCAACTCCTGGATGCAGCACCCGGTCGGCTACCGCATCAACGAGGAGCGGGGCCGGGCCGAGCTCACCGACTTCTGGCATGTGCTCACCCAGAACACCGCCCTCACCCAGTTCTTCCACACCATCACGGCCGCCTTCCTGGTCGGCGGCGCCTTCATGGTCGGCATCGCCGCCTTCCACCTGGCGCGCAAGAAGCACATCCCGGTGATGCGCAGCTCGCTGCGGCTCGGCCTGGTCGTCATGATCATCGCGGGACTCGGCACCGCCATCAGCGGTGACCTGCTCGGCAAGGTGATGTTCAAGCAGCAGCCCATGAAGATGGCCGCGGCCGAGGCGCTCTGGGACGGCGAGGCGCCGGCCCCGTTCTCCGTCTTCGCCTACGGCGACGTCGAGAAGGGCCACAACAAGGTCGCCATAGAGATCCCGGGACTGCTGTCCTTCCTGGCCAACGACGACTTCACCTCGTTCGTCCCGGGCATCAACGACGTCAACAAGGCCGAGCAGGAGAAGTTCGGCCCCGGCGACTACCGGCCCAACATCCCGGTCGCCTACTGGGGCTTCCGCTGGATGATCGGCTTCGGCATGGCCTCCCTCGGCGTCGGCGTGCTGGGGCTGTGGCTGACCCGCAAGAAGTTCATGCTGCCGCCGGGGCTGCGCACCTCGGAGGACGAGGTGCCGAACCTGGTCCTCTTCAAGAAGGCGCTGAGCCCCAAGTTCGGCCAGCTGTACTGGGTCGTCGCCCTGTGGACCATGGGCTTCCCGCTCATCGCCAACTCCTGGGGCTGGATCTTCACCGAGATGGGCCGCCAGCCCTGGGTGGTCTACGGAGTCCTGCGCACCCGGGACGCGGTCTCGCCGAACGTCTCCCAGGGCGAGGTCCTCACCTCGATGATCGGCTTCACGCTGCTCTACGCCGTGCTCGCCGTGATCGAGGTCAAGCTCCTCGTCAAGTACGTCAAGGCCGGTCCGCCCGAGCTCACCGAGGCCGACCTCAACCCGCCCACCAAGATCGGCGGGGACGACAAGAACCCCGACCGGCCGATGGCCTTCTCGTACTGAGGCTGAGGAGACCACACCATGCAACTTCACGACGTCTGGTTCGTACTCATCGCCGTCCTGTGGACCGGCTACTTCTTCCTGGAGGGCTTCGACTTCGGAGTCGGCGTACTGACCAAGCTGCTCGCCCGCGACCGCACCGAGAAGCGGGTCCTGATCAACACGATCGGGCCCGTGTGGGACGGCAACGAGGTCTGGCTGCTCACCGCGGGCGGGGCGACCTTCGCCGCGTTCCCCGACTGGTACGCCACCCTCTTCTCCGGCTTCTACCTGCCGCTGCTCCTCATCCTGGTCTGCCTGATCATCCGCGGTGTCGCCTTCGAGTACCGGCACAAGCGGGACGAGGAGGCGTGGCAGACCAACTGGGAACACGCGATCTTCTGGACCTCGCTGATCCCGGCGTTCCTCTGGGGCGTGGCCTTCGCCAACATCGTGCGCGGTGTGAAGATCGACCAGAACAAGGAGTACGTCGGCACCTTCCTCGACCTGCTCAACGTCTACTCGATCCTCGGCGGCCTGGTCACCCTCACCCTGTTCACCTTCCACGGCGCGGTGTTCACCTCGCTCAAGACGGTCGGTGACATCCGGGACCGCTCGCGCAAGCTCGCGACCCGGCTGGGCGTGGCCACCGCCGTACTGGCCCTGCTCTTCCTGACCTGGACCCAGTTCACGCGCGGCGACGCCAAGAGCCTGGTCGCGATGGCCATCGCGGTGATCGCGCTGGTCGGGGCCCTCGGATGCATCCGGGCGGGCCGCGAGGGCTGGTCGTTCGCACTGTCCGGGGTCACCATCGCGGCAGCCGTCGCGATGCTCTTCCTGACGCTCTTCCCGAACGTCATGCCGTCCTCGCTGGACGACGCGTGGAGCCTCACGGTCACCAATGCCTCGTCCAGCCCGTACACCCTGAAGATCATGACCTGGTGCGCGGGAGTGGCCACTCCGCTCGTCCTGCTCTACCAGGGCTGGACGTACTGGGTGTTCCGCAAGCGCATCGGCACGCAGCACATCGTCGACGCGCACTGACGCCTCACCGTTCGGCTGGACCCTGCCCTGGGGGATGTTTCACGTGAAACCGATCGACCCGCGCCTGCTGCGGTACGCCCGCTCCACCCGCCTCTTCCTGGGGGCGGTGGTGGCCCTGGGTCTTGCCGGGGCGGGGCTGGTCGTCGGTCAGGCGATGCTGATCGCCGAGATCGTGGTCGGCGCCTTCGAGGAGGGTCTGGACGGCGAAGCGCTCCGGACGCCACTGCTGCTGCTCGCGGCAGTGGCGCTGGGGCGCGGCCTGCTGGCCTGGCTGACGGAACTGGCCGCGCACCGGGCCGGTGCGGTGGTCAAGTCGGAACTGCGCCGCCGGCTGCTGGAGCGGGCCGCGGACCTCGGGCCCGGTTGGCTGACCGGGCAGCGCACGGGGTCGCTCGTGGCACTGGCCACCCGGGGGGTGGACGCGCTCGACGACTACTTCTCCCGCTACCTGCCCCAGCTGGGCCTCGCGGTGGTCGTGCCCGTGGCGGTGCTCGCCCGGATCGTCACCGAGGACTGGGTCTCGGCGGCCATCATCGTGGTCACCCTGCCCCTGATCCCCCTGTTCATGGTTCTGATCGGCATGGCCACCCAGTCCCGGATGGAACGCCAGTGGCGGCTGCTGTCCCGGCTGTCGGGGCATTTCCTGGACGTGGTGGCCGGACTGCCGACACTGAAGGTCTTCGGGCGGGCCAAGGCGCAGGCCGAGTCCATCCGGAAGATCACCGACGACTACCGGCGCGCGACGATGCGGACCCTGCGCATCGCCTTCCTCTCCTCCTTCGCGCTGGAACTGCTGGCGACCCTGTCGGTGGCGCTGGTGGCGGTGACCATCGGGATGCGGCTGGTCCACGGGGGCCTGGACCTCTACACGGGGCTGGTCATCCTGATCCTGGCGCCCGAGGCCTATCTGCCGCTGCGGCAGGTGGGCGCGCAGTACCACGCGGCTGCCGAGGGGCTGGCGGCAGCGGAGGAGATCTTCGAGGTTTTGGAGACCCCTGTCGGGGATGCGGCGGCCGGGGCCGGACTGCCCGCCGGCGCTCCCCTGCGGATCGAGATCGAGGGGGTCGCCGTACGGTACGAAGGCCGGGGCGAGGACTCGCCCGGGCCCGTCTCGCTGACCGTCGAGCCGGGGGAGTGCGTGGCCCTCACCGGCCCGAGCGGGGCGGGGAAGTCCACCCTGCTCCAGGTGCTGCTGGGATTCGTGGCGCCGACCGCCGGCCGGGTAAGGGTCGCGGGTGTGGATCTGGCCGAGCTGTCCCCGGCGCAGTGGCGGGAGCGGATCGCGTGGGTGCCGCAGCGGCCCCACCTCTTCGCCGGGACCATCGCCGAGAACGTACGGCTGGCCCGGCCGGAGGCCTCCGAGACGGAGGTGGCCGAGGCGCTGCGGGACGCGGGGGCCCGGGAGTTCGTCTCGGCCCTGCCGCGCGGGGTGGAGACCCTGCTGGGTGAGGGCGGCGCGGGACTGTCCGCCGGGCAGCGACAGCGGCTGGCCCTGGCGCGGGCCTTCCTGGCCGACCGGCCCGTCCTGCTGCTGGACGAGCCGACGGCGGCGCTGGACGGGGAGACCGAGGCGGCCGTGGTCGATGCCGTACGGCGCCTGGCGGTGGGTCGCACCGTGCTGCTGGTCGTGCACCGCCCGGCCCTCCTGGCCATCGCCGACCGGGTGGTGGAGGTGCGCCCCGCGGGGCTCTCCCCCGACCTGCCCCGCCCCGAGTCTGCGGGGCTTCGGCCCAAGGACGCCCACCGGGGCCCGGCCCCGGACTTCGACGGGGTGGCGGGCGCGGAGCGGGCGGCGGAAGGGGATCCGGGGACGGCACAGCCCGCGGCCTCGTGGAAGGGAGTCTCGGGGGAACACCCCCTCGCTCGGGTGCGGGCCGCCGCCAAGGCCTGGCAAGGGCGGTTCAGGCTCGGGCTGTTCCTCGGGGCCCTCGCCGTCGGGTGCAGCGTCGGGCTGATGGCCGTGTCCGGCTGGCTGATCTCGCGGGCTTCCGAACAGCCGCCCGTGCTCTACCTGATGGTGGCCGTCACCGCCACCCGTGCCTTCGGCATGGGGCGGGCCGTCTTCCGCTACGCCGAGCGGCTCGTGTCCCACGACGCCGTGCTGCGGATGCTCGCCGATCTGCGGGTCTCCGTGTACCGGCGGCTGGAGCGCATCGCCCCCGCCGGGCTGCGCGAGCACCGGCGCGGGGATCTGCTGGCCCGGCTGGTGGCCGACGCCGACGCGCTGCAGGACTACTGGCTGCGCTGGCTGCTGCCCGTCGGCACCGCGGTGCTGGTCGGCACCGGCTCGGTCGCCTTCACCACCTGGCTGCTGCCCGAGGCCGGAGCCGCGCTCGCCGTCGGGCTGCTCGCCGCCGGCGTCGGGGTGCCGCTCGTCAGCGGGGCGTGCGCGCGGCGTGCCGAGCGCCGGCTCGCCCCCGCCCGGGGCGAGCTCGCCACCCGGGTGGCCGATCTCCTCACCGGTACCGCCGAGCTGACCGTCGCCGGCGCCCTGGAGGACCGCAAGCGGCGCACACGGGAGAGCGACGGCCTGCTGACGGCCATCACCGCGCGGGGCGCGGCCGCCAACGGCCTGGGCAGCGGACTGTCCGCTCTGGTGTGCGGGCTGACCGTCGTGGCGTCCGCTGCCGCCGCCGCCCATGCGGTCCAGGACGGACGGCTGTCCGGGGTGGCCATGGCGGTTGCCGTGCTGACCCCGCTCGCCGCCTTCGAGGCGGTCAACGGCCTGCCGCTCGCCGTCCAGTACCGCCAACGGGTGCGCCGCAGCGCCGAGCGGGTCTACGAGGTCATCGACGCGCCCGTTCCGGTCGTCGAACCGGAGCGGCCCGGCGCGGCCCCCGCCTCGCCCTTCCCGCTGCGGCTGACGGGGCTCACCGCCCGGCACCCCGGTCAGGAGCGCGACGCGCTGCGCGACCTGGACCTCACCCTGGAAGCCGGCCGGCGCATCGCCGTCGTCGGCCCCTCGGGCTCCGGCAAGACCACCCTGGCCCAGGTCCTGCTCCGGTTCCTGGACCTGCGCGAAGGCGCGTACACCCTGGCCGGGACCGACGCCCGCACGCTCGACGGAGACCACGTACGCGCGCTCGTGGGCCTGTGCGCCCAGGACGCCCACCTCTTCGACAGCTCGGTACGGGAGAACCTGCGGCTGGCCCGGACCGGGGCGAGCGAGGAGGAACTGCGGGAGGCGCTGGCCGCGGCCCGGCTGCTGGAATGGGCCGACGGGCTTCCGGACGGGCTGGACACGCTGGTCGGCGAGCACGGCGAGCGGATCTCGGGCGGCCAGCGACAGCGGCTCGCCCTGGCCCGCGCCCTGCTGGCGGACTTCCCCGTGCTGGTCCTGGACGAGCCGGCCGAGCACCTGGACCTCGCCACGGCGGACGCGCTGACGGCGGACCTGCTGGCCGCGACCGAGGGCCGTACCACCGTGCTGATCACGCACCGGCTGGCCGGGCTGGAGGCGGTCGACGAGGTGCTGGTGCTGGACCGCGGCGAGGTCGTGCAGCGGGGCCCGTACGCGGAGCTGGCGTCCGTCGAAGGACCCCTGCTCCGGCTGCTGGAGCGGGAGAGGGAAGCGGACGGATTCGGCCGACTTCCTGAAGCCGCGACTTCCCCTACTCGCAACTTTCCCTACACGCAACTTTCCCTACTAAACGGGACTAACTAGTCTCAAGAGCATGTCAGTGCAGGAGTCGCAGGAATCGCCGGATCCGTCATCGGGAACACCGGACCCACTGGAGGCGGCCACCCAGGCCACCAGGAGTCTGCAAGGCCTGTCCACCGAGCTCACGGCCCGGGTACCGCAACTGCTGGAAGCCATGAGGTCGGTCGGGACGGGCCTTGAGCTGCATTCCACGCTCGACCGCATCTGCGAGACCGCCGCCGAGCTGGCGGACGCCCGCTACGCGGCGATCGGCGTCGTCGACACGGAGGGCCGCGGGCTCTCGGACTTCGTCACCTACGGGATCAGTGCCGAGCTGGCCCGCGAGATCGGGCACCGTCCGGACGGCAAGCGGGGCCTGCTCGGAGCATTGATCTCGCACCCCGACACCGTGCAGCTCGCCGATCTGACGAAGGATCCGCGCTCGGCCGGATTCCCGCCGCACCACCCGCCCATGAAGACCTTCCTCGGTGTCCCCATCCGGGTGCAGGGGGAGATCTTCGGCAATCTGTACCTCGCCGAGAAGCACGGCGGCGGCGAGTTCAACGACTACGACCTGCACATGGTCCGGGTACTGGCCACCGAGGCGGGCATCGCCATCGGCAACGCCCGCCTGTACGAGGCGGCCACCCAGCGCGAGCGCTGGATCGACGGCTCGGTGGCCGTCACCACCGCCCTGCTGTCCGGCGGGGACGCGGACGACGCCCTGGCGGTGGTGGCCGAACAGGCCCGCCACCTGGCCGACTCCGCCGCCGGGATCGTGATGCTCCCGGCCGAGGAGGGCGGGATGGAGATCGTCGCGGTCTCCGCCGAGAGCGTGGCGACCTCCCTCGGAGTGGTGATCCCCGCCGAGAGTCCGGTCGTGGACCGGCTGCTCCAGGGAGAGCCGGTCTTCGTGGACGACGCCGCCACCGACCCCCGCATGATCAGCAAGCTCACCAGCCAGTACGGGCCCTGCATGATGCTGCCGCTGCACAGCGGCGGGCGGGTCCTGGGCGCCCTGGTCACCCCACGGGCCCGCGGCAAGCGCCCGTTCAGCGAGGCCGAGCGGACCCTGGCCACGCAGTTCGCCTCCCAGGCGGCGCTCGCGCTGATGATGGCCGAGGCACAGCGCGACCGGGAGCGGCTCGCCGTGTTCGAGGACCGCGACCGCATCGCCCGCGACCTGCACGACCTGGTCATCCAACGGCTGTTCGCCACCGGGATGATGCTGGAGGGCGCGCAGCGCCGGTCCGTCGTCCCCGAGGTCCGCGACGGGGTCGGCAAGGCCGTGGACGAGCTGGACGTGACGATCCAGGAGATCCGCACCGCGATCTTCGCCCTCCAGCAGGGCCCGGCGGAGGCCCCGTCGGGGCTGCGCACCCGGGTGCTGCGGGAGATCAACATGGCCGCCGTGCCGCTGGGCTTCAAGCCCGCGCACCGCTTCCTCGGCCCGATCGACGCGGTCGTCGGCGAACTGGTGGGCAAGAACCTGATCGCCGCGCTGCGCGAGGCCCTGTCCAACGCGTTCCGGCACGCCGACGCGGCCCGGATCGAGGTGGTCGTGGACTCCACCGTCACGCTGACGGACGGGCGCCCCGGGGTCCGGCTGGAGGTCGCCGACGACGGGGTGGGCATCCCCGAGGGCGGACGGCGCAGCGGGCTGCGGAACCTTCGTCGGCGGGCCGAGGCCCTGGGCGGCTCCAGCTCCTACGGCCCGGGCATCGGCGAGGACGGCGGCGGGACCACCCTGGTGTGGGAGGCCCCGCTTTAGGAGGCCCGCTCTGGGAGGCCCGCTCTGGGAGGCGTCGCGCCGGTAGGGCGGCGGTCGCTTCCACCCGTTTCCCGGAGGTCCCCTAGGACTGCTGCCGGGCGATGCGGTCGGCCACGATGCGCTCGATGACGACGGCGACCCCGTCCTCGTTGTTGGCGGTCGTACGGCCGGACGCGGCCGCGATCACATCCGGGTGGGCGTTGCCCATCGCGTAGGACGTGCCCGCCCAGCTGAGCATCTCCACGTCGTTCGGCATGTCCCCGAAGGCGACGACCTCGGCCGGGGAGATGCCCCGCTCGGCGCAGCACAGCGCCAGGGTGCTCGCCTTGGAGACGCCCGGCCCGCTGATCTCCAGCAGGGCGGTCGGGCTGGAGCGGGTGATCGAGGCGTGTGCACCGGCAGCGGACCGTGCCAGGGCCAGGAACTCGTCCGGGGCCAGCTCGGCGTGGTGCGCGAGCAGCTTGAGCACGGGCGCGGCGCTCTCGTCCGTGTCCTCCGCCAGCAGCTTCTCGGCGGTGGCGACATTGGCGCCCGGGTCCTGGAAGAACGGCGGGTACGTCGGCTCGTAGTTGATGCCGGTGGTCAGCTCGACCGCGAAGGACGTGCCGGGTGCCGCGGTCCGCAGGGCATCGACGACGGCCAGGGCTGCCTCCCGCGGAAGGGCTCTGACCTGCACGAACTCCCGCCCGGCGTGCAGGTCGACGACCGCGGCGCCGTTCGCGCAGATCGCCAGGCCGTGGCCGTGGACGTGGTCGCTGACCACGTCCATCCAGCGGGCCGGGCGGCCGGTGACGAAGAAGACCTCGATCCCGGCCTCCTCGGCGGCGGCGAGCGCGGCGACGGTGCGCAGCGAGACGGATTTGTCGTCGCGCAGCAGGGTCCCGTCGAGGTCGGTGGCGATGAGTCGGGGCGCGGGGGTTGGCCCGTCCGGGCACTGGGGAGCCGAGGTCACGGCTCCATCTTCGCCCATCGCCCCCTGGTGGCCGGACCACGGCCGGTGGCGATGTTTCACGTGAAACATCGCCCGACCCCCGTACGCTCGAAGACATGAGTCTGCGTTTGAGCACGGTGATCCTTCCGGTACGTCGATGGCACGAGGGAGGTCGCGACCAGTGGCTGCGGGCCGAGCTGCTCGGCTTCCACACGGCCTACACCTACGACCACCTGTCCTGGCGGACCTTCCGCGACGGGCCCTGGTTCGGTGCGCTGCCCACCCTGACGGCGGCGGCCGCGGCCACCGAGCGGCTGCGTCTGGGGACGCTCGTCACGTCCCCGAACTTCCGCCATCCGGTGACGCTCGCCAAGGAGCTCATCACCCTGGACGACATCTCGGGCGGGCGCTTCACCCTCGGCATCGGCGCGGGTGGCAACGGCTTCGACGCGACCGCGCTGGGCCAGGAGGCCTGGACCCCGAGGGAGCGGGCGGACCGCTTCGCCGAGTTCGTGCCGCTGCTGGGCGAGCTGCTGACCGAGGGCGCGGTGAGCCGCCGCGGCACCTTCTACTCCGCCGAGGAGGCCCGCAACATCCCCGGCTGTGTGCAGCGTCCGCGACTGCCCTTCGCGGTCGCCGCGAACGGGCCGCGCGGCCTGAAGCTCGCCGCGCAGCACGGCCAGGCCTGGGTGACCACGGGTGACCCGAAGCTGTTCGAGGAGGGCACGCCCGAGCAGTCGCTCGAAGCCATGCGCGGGCAGCTCGGCCGGCTGGAGGCGGCCTGTGCGGAGATCGGCCGGGACTCCGGGCCGATGGAGAAGATCCTGCTGACGGGCTTCACGCCCGAGCGCAGCACCATGCTGGAGTCCGTGGACGCGTTCGTCGACTTCGCGGGCCGCCACCGCCAGCTCGGCTTCACCGAACTCGTGATCCACGCTCCGATCCCGGACTCCGACTTCGCCGCGGACGAGTCGGTCTTCGAGAAGATCGCCACCGAGGCCCTGGCCCAGTTGGACGACTGATCCGCGCCCTCCGCCGCCGCTCCCACGGAGGAGCGGCGGCGGCAGGCGGCGGGTTCAGGCCGTCAGCTGCTTGATCAGACGCTCGGCGGACGGCAGCAGCCAGTCGGGCACGGCGTCCTCGGGCAGGTCCCGGACCTCCTCGACCAGTGCGGAGATCCGTGCGGCGCCGGCCTCCCCGCGGCCCCGCTCCTGTTCCGTCCAGGCGGCGTTGTTCAGGCACTGGAACCGGTCCTGGAGATGGCCGGGGCCGAGTTCCGCATAGGTTGCGGCGGCCCGGTCCCAGAGTTCGATCTCCTCCAGCCGCAGCGCGTCGATCTCCGCCTCGCCCAGCCGCTCCGCCGTCGGGGCCGCGCCGTCCTCGCCGCCGTTCCCGTTCCCGTTGTCGTCCTCGTCGTCGTACTCGTCGTCGTGCTCCTCCTGCGTGCCGACGCGCCGGTCGAGCACCTGCGCCTGCTGGTGCCAGGTCTGGGCGAGCTCGGAGCGCAGCTCGACGGAGCCGGGCTGCGCTGCCAGGGCGGCCTCCAGGACCCCGGCAGCCTCGTCCATCAGGGCCCGGGCCCGGGCCACGGCGGCGTCATCGATCCCTTCGCGCAGCCGCAGCCAGGCCAGGGAGCGCAGGATGCGCACCTCGGCGATCGGGGCCTCCCCCGTCAGGCGGTGCAGCTCCAGAGCCCTCTCGTAGGCGGCGACCGCCTCGACGGCCAGCCCGGCGTCGGACAGGGTGTCGGCCGCCGACTGCGCGAGGCTCGCCTGCGCCCGCGGATCCTCCCAGTCCTTGGCCGTCTCCGCCGCCAGCAGGTACTGCTCGGCCGCCTGGCGCGGCTCGTTCAGCCGGCGCAGCAGATCGCCCAGGAACTCCCGTACGAACACGGCCTGCCGGTCGCCGTGCTCCAGCAGGTCGGGCAACGCCGACTGCAGCACCTCGGCCGCCTCGGCCGCAAGGTCGTCCTGCACATAGGCCCGGGCCAGCACCAGCCGGGCCTGCGCCCCGCCGTCCGCGGTGAGACCGGCCAGGTCGAACCAGTGGGCTCCCTCCATCGCGTGCCCGGCCGCCTCCGCGCCCGCGTCACCCCGCCGCAGCAGGATGTCGGCGAGGGTCAGCCGTACGACGCCCTGCGTCTCGGAGTCGGTCACCTCGACGGCGTGCTCCAGCGCGGAGCGCGCGGCCTGCTCCGCCTCCCCGGGCCGGTCCAGGGCCATCAGCACCCCGGCCCGCAGCACCAGCGGATCCACCGCCTGCCAGGGCCGCCCCGCCGCGACCGCTCGTACGGCGGCCTCATCCAGCAGCGCCACGGCCCGGTCCTGGTCGCCCTGGGACAGCGACACCCGACCCAGCATCTCCTCGGCCTCCGCCGCCAGATCCGGCACCGTCCGCGCGTAGGCGGCGACGAAGGCGGTCAACTCGGCGGCCAGCTCACCGTGGCCGTGCGCCTGGGCGTGATCCTCGGCGTGGTCGTGCCCGTGGTCGTGCCCGTGGTCGTGCCCGTGGTGGTGCCCGTGGTCGTCGCCGGTCGCTTCGACCGAGCGCAGGTACGACTCCACCCGGATCGCCGACAGTTCCGCGAGCGCGATCCGCCGGGTCCGCAGCGGTTCGGCGGCGTCGAGTCCCTCGGCTGCCCGCACGGCCACCCCCAGCAGCCTCCTGATCTCGGCGGGCGCTGACCCGGACTGGGCGGCCAGGGTCGCCAGCCGCAGCTCCGCGAGCGCCGCACGCTGCGCCTGTCCGAGCGCCCGGTAGCCGTCCCGTACCGACGTCAGCAGCTCGGACGCCTCTTCGGCCCCGCGCCGTGCGGCGGCCAGGGCCCGGTGGTCCGCGAGGTCGGCCGCGACCAGCGGATCGGGCTCCGGCCGGGCGTCCACCCGTACGGCGACCTCGGCCCACAGCGCGTCCGCGCCCGGATGCCCCTGGTCGCGCGCCTGCCGGGCCCGCTCCACCAGCTCGGCGAACCCGGTGGACCCGGCCGGCGCCGGCACCGGCGCGGGGACGGCGGGGGCCGTCGCGGCGAGCGCCGCACTGCGCACCCCGAGCGGCAGGCGGTCGAGCAGCGGCTCGCGCCCGATCCGCGCCAGGAACCGCTCCGAGACCCGGGTGGTCCCGTTGCGCGCGTCGAACTGCCGGGCGATGTCGAGCGCGCCCGCGTACAGCACCTCGTACAGCTCGGAGACGGTGCGCGGCGTGCCCTCGTAGGGGACGGCCGGGCTCCCGCCGTGCCCCAGCTCCGTCAACCGGCGCAGCAGGACGAGGACGCCGCCGTGGAAGGCCAGCTGGTCGTCGACGTTGGCGAGCGGGCTCACGTGGGCGGCGTGCTCGGCCAGGATCTCCAGCCCCCGTGACTCGTTGCCGGTGAGCGCGCAGAATTCGATGTGCTTGCCGATCGACGGCAGCAGGCTCTCGTTGCCGCGGGCCATGCGGTAGCCGCGCAGGTGGTGCGAACGGGCCTCGTCGGCCCGGCCGAGGCGCAGCAGCGGCAGCAGGGAAGTGGCCAGCACCCGGTGCGGTTCCTCGGCGCAGGTCCGCTCGCCCGCCAGCACCGACGTCCAGATCTTCAGGGCGCGGGCGTCGTCTCCGCGCAGGACGGCGTACTGGCCCTGACTGTTGAGCTCACAGGCGCGGCAGTCGCTCATGTCGTCGCGCTCGGCCGCCAGCCAGCGCTTGAAGGCCCGATCGGCCCGCTCGTCGTCGCCCATCGCCTCGGCGAGCCACAGCTCGGCCTCGCGTACGGGGCGTTCGCTGTAGCCCGCGAGCCGGTAGCGGCGCTCCATCTCGTCCAGCCAGCCGGTGGCCGACTCCAGCGGAATGCCGGGGGAGTCGGAGATGGCCGTGGTCACCCATTTGAACTGCCAGAACAGTGAGTGCGCGTCCCCTTCGGAAAAGGCGCCGGGGTCCTTGTCGTACTCCTGGAGCAGCCGGGCGAAGGGCACGAGCAGCTTCGACGACTCCGAGCTGAAGAGGTAGGCGCCGACCAGATTGTCCAGTGCCTCGCGGAACAGGGCCCGGTCGCCGCTCGCCTCGGCGGCGCCGACGAGGGCCTCGGCGTGCGCGTTGCGCGCGGCGCCGTTCGGCGCCTCGCGGTTCTCCGCCAGCCCGAGCTCGATCTCCTGGCGCGTCAGCATCGTCACTTCCGGTCCTCCTGGGCCTCGGTGGGGTGGGTGGCCCATTCCAGGAGCCCGAGGAAGGCCCGGTTGAGCAGGGTGGAGTCGGCGGGGCGCAGCGGCCGCTGGGACATCAGCAGGGCCTGCCCGTACAGCGATTCGACGGCGGTGCCGGTCAGCGCCTCGTCGGGGAGCGTGGCGATCCGGCGGATCAGCGGGTTGTTGTGGTTGAGGACCAGGCGGGCGCGCGGCGCGGAGCCGCGCAGCGCGCCGAGGATGCCGCTCCACAGGGAGTCGGCGCTCTCCAGGGCGGCGGTCCGGTCCCGTTCCTGCCGGGCCTGGCGGTCGTCGAGGTAGAGCGCGGGGACGGCGACGGGCTGGAAGGCGCGCAGCACCACGTCGCAGCCCTGGGCTTCCAGGCGGGTGCGCGCGGTGGCCAGGAACGGGGCGAGTTCCAGTTCCGCGGCGGTGGGCACCGGGTCGAGCCGCTCGGTGACGGCTCCGGCGTCGAGCTCGGTGACCTTCAGGTCGGGCCGTACGGAGGGCAGCAGGGCCAGCAGGTCCGCGTCGTAGGTGTAGCCGGCGTTGATGACGCCGAGACCGTGCGCGGCGGCGATCGGCGCTATCTGGCGGAACTCCTCGACCGTGCGCGTGAAGTGGACGTCGGTGTGGGCGGCCGTGAACTCCTCCAGGCTCATCGGGCCGTCGCTGGTCTCGAAGGGCAGCCACGGCAGCATCAGTCCGAGCAGCTCGGGGTCGTGCCGGGCCATGGACTTCACGCCGAGGTGGTGGACGCGCAGGAAGGCGGCCAGCCGCTCCGGCTCGCTCGCCGCGAGCTCGGCGAGCCAGCTGCGGACGCGGGCGCCGAGGGCCTCCCGGACGGCGGACAGGGTCTCGTCGTCGTAGAGGTTCTCGCGGGAGGCGGTGGGCCGCAGCGTGTCCGTGTCGAGGACGACGCGGACGAAGAACGCCCAGTCCGGCAGCAGGTTGTCGGCCCGGTCGGTCAGCAGCATCCCCTTGAGGTGGACGCGGTGTCCGGCCCGGTGCGCGGGGCTGGTCGGCTCGGGGAGGACGTACGCGACTCCGCGCACGCCGGCGACCGGCAGGTCGAGGTCGATGCTGTCGAGCGGGGTGAAGCCGAAGAGCCGGGAGCAGTGCCCGGCGAGGGCGGCGCGGCGGGCGGTGGGCGTCGGGAAGGGCCGGTCCCATACGGCGGGCCGGTCGGTGACGGGGCGCGGCTCGCCGCCCTCGCCGTCGTCGAAGGTGATGTCGTAGGGCAGCAGGGAGCCGTAGTCGCGGGCCAGCTCCTCGACCTTGGCCGGGACGGTCCATTCGGCGGCGCCGGGGCGGGCTTCGAGGACGACGGTGGTGCCGGGCTCCGGGCGTGCCTCGTGGGGCAGTTCGCGAACGGTGTACGAGCCGTCGTCCGAGGCCAGCCATTCGACGGGCGCGGCCCGGGGGTCGCGGGCGGAGCGGGTGACCACGCGGATCTGGCGGGCCACGACGAAGCACGCGAGCAGGCCGATGCCGAACTGGCCGAGGAACTCCCGGCGGGTGGCCTCCAGGCTGTGCTGGTCGCCGCGCTTGGAGCTGCGGCCGATGGTGGCGAGGAGCGAGTGGGCCTCGTCGGCGGTCAAGCCGATGCCGCTGTCCTCGATGGTCACCCGGCCGTCGGTGGCGGACAGCCGGATGTGGATCTCCGCATCCGGGTCGAGGTTCTGGCGGGCGGTGACGGCGTCCACCGCGTTCTGCAGGAGCTCGCGGACGTAGACGCGCGGGCTGGAGTAGAGGTGGTGGGAGAGCAGGTCGACCAGGCCGCGCAGATCTACCTGGAAGCTGTGGGGTGTGGACGTCATGGGGCGTCACCTCGCGTGCGTACGGGGATGGTTCGGCGATCGCGAGGTCCCCCCCCCTCACAGATCCCGGAGTGGGAACAGATTAGGGGGATGGTCCGACAATCCCTGAGCGAATTCCCGTGCCCGGAGACGTTCCCGGAGACGTGCCCTGAGGCGTGCTCGGAGACGGGGCCGGGGACGCGTCGGCGAGGGATTACTGGAAGCGAAGGAACTCCGGCGGTACGGCATCCACCAGCCACACCCCGTTGGCGCTGATCCGGAACACGTGCCCGGCGGTGCGCATCGCCCCGGCATCCACGGAGAGCACGACGGGCCGGCCGCGCCGCGCGCCGACCCGGGTCGCGGTCTCCCGGTCGGGGGACAGGTGCACGTGGTGGCGGGCCATCGGGCGCAGGCCTTCGGCGCGGATCGCGTCCAGGGCGGCGGCGACGGTGCCGTGGTAGAGGTACGCGGGCGGTTCGGCTTCCGGGAGATCCAGGTCGACGGCGACGGTGTGCCCCTGGCTGGCCCGGATGCGGGTGCCGTCCACGGCGAAGCGCTGCTTGTCGTTGGCGGCGACGACGTGGTCGAGCTCGGCGCGGCTGAAGGGGAAGCCGTGGGCGGCGGCCGCGCGCAGGAGATCGTCGATCTCCACCCAGCCGTGGGGGTCGAGCACCAGTCCGATCCGTTCCGGCTGATGCCGCAGGTGTTTCGAGACGTATTTGGACACCTTCACGGTGCGTCTGTCGTCCATGGTCCCAGCGTGCCCGGCCGGACGGCCTGTTTGCAGGGATTTTCCGGGCCCGGGGCGACGGTGGACACCCCCTATCGCTATTCCAAGATACGGAATACATTTTCCGCTGCCACTTCTGCCCTGGGGGAGAAACCATGACAGCCCATACCTCTCTGCCACGCCGTGCGGCTGCCGAACTGATCGGGACCGCCGCCCTCCTCGTGTTCGTGATCGGCTCCGGAATCCAGGCCGCCGCACTCAGCCGTGACATCGGTGTCGCCCTGATCGCCAACTCGCTCGCCTCGGCCATCGGCCTCGTGCTGATGATCACCCTCTTCGGGCCGCTGTCCGGCGGCCACCTCAACCCGGTGGTCACCCTCACCTCCTGGTGGTCCCGGCGCACCGGCGGCGACGGCCTCGGCGGCCGGGAGGCGCTGGTCTACACGGCGGCCCAGACGGTCGGAGCCATCGGTGGAGCCCTCGTCGCGGAGGCCATGTTCGGCCGGGCCCCGGGCACCTTCGCCACACAGGTGCGCGAGGGTGGCCACCTGCTCATCGGCGAGGTCGTGGCCACCGCCGGGCTGGTCGTCCTCATCCAGGGCCTCGACCGCATCGGTCGCGCGAAGCTGATCCCGGCCGCGGTCGGGGCGTACTTCGCCGCCGCGATCTGGTTCACCTCGTCCGGCTCCTTCGGCAACCCGGCCGGCACCATCGCGCGCTCCTTCAGCGATTCCTTCACCGGGATCGCCCCCGAGTCCCTGCCCGGATTCCTTGCCGCCCAGCTGGTGGGCGCGATCCTCGGCCTGGTCCTCGCCGGCCTGCTGTACGGGACCGCCCGCTCCGCGCAGGCCGCGCGGGCGGAGGTGCTGACGACCGCCCTGCCGGAGCCCGCCTCGGAGGCTCTGCCCGCGCCCGACAAGGAGGCGTACGAGACCATCGGTTGAGACGCCGCCCCCGTTGCCCACAGGCAAAGGGGACTTGTCCACAGCCCTTTGGGTGGGTTTTGACGGCAAACGCGTGATCCGCCCTGTGGACTACCGCTCGGGACTACCGCGCGGGACTGCCGCTCGGGGCTACCGCTCGGGGCTACCGCCCGGGGCTACCGCTCGCCCCGGCGGGCCAGATCGTTCATCGTCCGGGCCTGGAGCTCCCGCTCCGTCGCGGCCCGAACGAACTCCGCCACGTGATCGGCGCCGACGAGGTCCTGCACCGCCCGTACCGTCCCGGCCGGCAGCGCCACCGAGGACGGACCCGACGGCTGCGTCGCCCCGGCTGCTCCCAGGTGCCGCTGCAGATGCCGGGTCGCGAACAGCCGCATCGCCCGCGCCAGCTCCGCGTCCACGGTCTGCTGGGCCAGCGGCCGCAGCCGCCGCACCATCGTCGCCGCCTCCGCCGCGTCCGCGTCGGTCGGCGGCACGTGCCCGAGGTAGCGCGCGAAGACGTGCTCGGTGGTGAACTCCAGGAACCGCGAGGCGATGTGCTCCACCTGCCCGCGCAGCTCCCGCAGATGGCCGGTGATCGCCGACAGCGGCACCCCGGCCGCGTAGAGCTCCGCGGCCACGGCCAGCTCCTGCGGCGAGGGCACGAGGAACTGGTCCGGGCGGCCCGGGATCCGTTCCAGCACCCCCAGCTCGCACGCCTCGTCCACCGCTTCGTCGTCGGGCCGGCCGCCGAAGCGGTCGTTCAGCTCCTCCCGGCTGATCCGGGCCGCCTCCTCGTCGGTCCACGGCCCGTGCACCTCGGCGACCAGCCCCAGTACGCCGCCGAGTCCGCGCCCCGCGTCCCAGGCCTCCAGCAGCTCCTTGATGGAGGCCAGCGTGTAGCCGCGGTCCAGCAGGTCCGCGATCTGGCGCAGCCGCGCCAGATGCGTGTCCCGGTAGACGTTGGAGCGGCCGCGCCGCTCCGGCTTCGGCAGCAGACCGCGGTCCTGGTACGCACGGATCGTGCGCACCGTCGCCCCGCTGTGGTGCGCCAGATCCTCGATCCGGTACTCGGCTACCGCCTGATCGGACAATCCCGGCTCCCTACGACATCGCGGCTCGGCCGACCGCGCCCGCCGCGGCCCGGGCGGCAGGTGAAGCCGCAAGGTACTCGACCGCCCTGCGCAGCGAGCCCTCCTGCGAGGGATGGTACGACCGCCGGAAGTAGCGGGGTATGGCCATGCCGAGCTCTCTCCAGGTGGGCAATAGGCCCTTGACCACCGCCCGGTTGTGCGCGCGGAGCGTATAGCGCAGCCGGCCGCCCAGCTCGGGGTCGTTGCGTATGAGGTACGAGGCCCCCCACACCCACAGCCAGGCCAGTACGGGCGCGACGACGACCATCCCCTCGACGCGCCGCGCGTACCGGGGCAGGCCCGCTCCCCCGCAGTGCTGGTACATGTCGAAGGCGACGGAGCGGTGCTCCACCTCCTCCGCGCCGTGCCAGCGCAGCAGGTCCAGCATGATCTCGTCCGCGCCGGCCTCGTCGAGCTCCTCGGCGCGCAGCACCCAGTCCCCGAGGACCGCCGTGAACTGCTCTATGGCGGCGACCAGCGCGAGCCGGAAGCGCAGCCATTCCTGGGCCGTGATGGGCGCCCCGAAGGGCGGGGTCTCGCCGAGCAGCTTCTCGAAGAGGAAGTCCACGTGCTTCGTGTACGCCTCCGTCGGCAGCCGCTGCTCGGCCAGGTGGTCCAGTACGTGGGAGTGCTGCACGCTGTGCGTGGCCTCCTGGCCCATGAACCCCTTGACGTCCTTGCGCAGCTCGGGGTCGGTGACCAGGGGCAGGCCCTCCTTGAAGACCTTCACGAACCACCGCTCCCCGGCGGGCAGCAGCAGGTGCAGCACGTTGATGACGTGGGTGGCGGTGGGCTCGTCGGGTATCCAGTGCAGCGGGGTGGTCTTCCAGTCGAAGGCCACCCGCCGCGGACTGATCACGTACGAGGCCCCGGTGTCGGCCCCGGTTCCGGACTCGACCCCGGCCCCGGCGCCGGCCCGGGTCACAGCTTGGGCTCCAGCTTCGCGATGCGCCGCAGGGTGCGCGGCGCGAAGCGGGACATCCACAGGGCGCCCCTGGACTCCGGAGTCACCGGCACCACGGCCTCGTTGCGCACCACGGCCCGCAGGATCGCGTCGGCGACCTTCTCCGGCGGGAAGTTGCGCAGCCCGTACAGCCGCGAGGAGCGCTCCTGGCGGCGCTTCTCCTCGGCCTCGTCCACCCCGGCGAAGCGCGAGGTGGCGGTGATGTTGGTGTTCACGATGCCGGGGCAGATCGCGGAGACGCCGATGGACTTCGACGCCAGTTCCGCGCGCAGGCACTCCGACAGCATCAGAACCGCGGCCTTCGAGGTGCTGTAGGCGGGCAGGGTCCTGGAGGGCAGGTAGGCCGCGGCGGAGGCGGTGTTGACGATGTGCCCGCCCTGGCCGCGCTCGGCCATCTGCTTCCCGAAGATCCGGCAACCGTGGATGACGCCCCACAGGTTGACGTCGAGGACCTTCTTCCAGTCCTCGGCGGTGGTGTCGAGGAAGGCCCCGGACAGGCCGATCCCGGCGTTGTTGACCAGCACGTCCACGATCCCGTACTCGGCGGCGACCTTCGCGGCGAGCTTCTCCATCGCCTGCTCGTCGCTGACGTCCACGCACTCGCCCCAGGCCTCGGGGGCGCCGACCAGCCGGGCCATGTCGGCCGTGCGCGCCGCGCCCTCGGCGTCCCGGTCCACGGCCACCACCCGCGCGCCGGCCTCGGCGAACGCGAAGGCGGTGGCCCGGCCGATGCCGCTGGCCGCACCGGTGACCAGTACGAGCTGCCCGCCGAAGCGGTCGGCGTACCGGCCCGGAGCCTTCTGCTCCGGTGCCCGCGTGGCCGGCTCCTCCCGGGAGGTGACGAACTCGCCGATCCAGGCGGCCAGCTGGTCGGGCCGGGTCCGCGGCACCCAGTGCTTGGCGGGCAGGGTGCGGCGTACGAGATCGGGGGCCCACAGCTCCAGCTCGTCGTAGAGCCGCTCGGACAGGAAGGCGTCCCCGGTCGGGGTGATCAGCTGCACGGGTACGTGGGCGTACGCGTCGGCGCGCGGCCGGCGCAGGCGGGGCCGCACGTTGTCGCGGTAGAGCCAGGCACCGTGCGCCGCGTCCGACGGCAGGGAGGCCGTCGGGTAGGAGCCGGCCGGAACCTTCTCGAGGCGCTGGAGGATCGCGGGCCACCGCTTGCCGAGCGGCCCGCGCCAGGCGAGCTCCGGCAGCACGGGCGTGTGGAGCATGTAGACGTACCAGGACTTGGCGCCCTGGCTCAGCAGCTGCGCGGCCCGGCGCGGGGTGGGCCGCGACATCCGTTTCTTGATCCAGTGCCCGAAGTGGTCCAGGGAGGGCCCCGACATCGAGGTGAAGGAGGCGATCCGGCCCTCGGTGCGGGCGACGGTCGCGAACTCCCAGCCCTGTACGGAGCCCCAGTCGTGCCCGACCAGGTGCACCGGCCGGTCCGGGCTGACCGCGTCCGCCACGGCCAGGAAGTCGTCGGTCAGCTTCTCCAGCGTGAAGCCTCCGCGCAGCGGCTGGGGAGCTGTGGAGCGCCCGTGTCCGCGTACGTCGTAGAGCACCACGTGGAAGCGCTCCGCCAGCCGCTCGGCGACCTCCGACCAGACCTCCTTGCTGTCCGGGTAGCCGTGCACCAGCACCACGGTCGGCCGGTCCGCCTCGCCGTGTTCGACGACGCACAGCTCGACCCCGCCCGTGCTCACCCAGCGCTCGCGCCCGCCCGCCGGTCCCGCCGTGCCCGCCCCGCTCATGCCGGTCATGCCGCCTTCTCCTCAGCCCAGCGCCGCACGTGCGGCAGATCGTCGTCCAGCCAGAATGCGCTCTCCAGGGGATCCCGGGAGTCGGTGACGACCAGGATCTCCTCGAACTTGGCGCCGGTGCCCCGGAAGCCCAGATGCGGCTCCACCGCCCACAGGCCGGGCTGCGGCGGGTGGTCGGAGAAGTGGTACGGGCTCCACAGCGGCGACCAGCCCTCGCGGTGCCCGTGCAGGGCGTCGGAGGCCAGCCCCTTCAGCGACTGGGTGCCGAATCCGAACGCGGTCGGCGACCAGCGCCGCTCCTTGACGCGGTCGATCTTGTGCGCGATCACGCCGAAGGGGTAGGCGCGGTGCCGGTTGGCGTACCCCTGCCGGTTCATCAGCCGCTCGACGTTCTCGTAGATCTCGCGCAGCGAGCGCCGCTCGCGGACCTGGTCCAGGATCAGCGCGCGGTGGGCCTGCAGATCGGACATGAGCCGGTCCTGCACCGGATTGAGCCCGAGGCTGCCCGAGTACCCGATGTCGGCCGCGTACCCCTTGTAGACCGGCGCCATGTCGAGGATGAACGGCATCCCCGGCTCCAGCTTCCGGTTGGTCGGGAAGAACTGGAGCGGGATCTTGAAGTTCACGAAGGCGGTGCGGTCCCCGAACCAGGCGAAGGGCAGGTGGAACCAGTCGCGCACGCCGCGCTCGCGCAGCCACTCGCGCTGCATCCGGGCCGCCTCGCGCTCGGTCACCCCGGGGCGCAGCTGCGCGGCGACGGTCTCCGCGCACTCGTAGGAGAGCCGTTGTACTTCCCTGAACCCGCGCAGGTCGGCCGTGAGTTGCGCGGTGCGTTGCTTGGTGTCCCCAGCCATGCCAGCCGTCCGTCCCTATAGCCGTACGCGCCCGTAACTTGACACTGATGAATGTGACAATGACTGGAGATCACGTCAAGGGCCGTGCACAGACCTGTGGACAAACTTGTCCGGTCCGCATCAACCCGCTCCGGGGCGGCGGTTCCGCATCAGCCTTACGTCAGGGTCCGTAGTCCTCAAGGCGGAGACGGGGTCCCGCTCGAAGTCTGACGATCGGGCCGGTCCGCACCACTAACGTCGAACCCGTGACTGTCATCGCGACCGAAAGCCTGAGCAAGCGGTACCCCCGAGTGACCGCCCTCGACCGGCTCTCCCTGGACATCGGGCCTGGTGTGACCGGCCTCGTGGGTGCCAACGGAGCCGGCAAGTCCACGCTGATCAAGATTCTGCTGGGACTGTCCCCCGCCACCGAGGGCAGTGCCGCCGTGCTCGGTCTCGACGTCGCCACGCATGGCAGCGCCATCCGTGAACGCGTCGGGTACATGCCCGAGCACGACTGCCTGCCGCCCGACGTCTCGGCCACCGAGTTCGTCGTCCACATGGCCCGCATGTCCGGCCTCCCGCCGACCGCGGCCCGTGAGCGCACCGCAGACACCCTGCGCCACGTGGGGCTGTACGAGGAGCGCTACCGCCCCATCGGCGGCTACTCCACGGGCATGAAGCAGCGCGTCAAGCTGGCCCAGGCCCTCGTCCACGACCCCCAGCTGGTCCTCCTCGACGAGCCGACCAACGGTCTGGACCCGGTCGGCCGCGACGAGATGCTCGGCCTGATCCGCCGTATCCACACGGACTTCGGCATCTCCGTCCTGGTCACCTCCCACCTCCTCGGCGAGCTGGAGCGGACCTGCGACCACGTCGTGGTCGTCGACGGCGGCAAGCTGCTGCGCTCCAGCTCCACCAGCGACTTCACCCAGATCACCACGACCCTCGCCGTCGAGGTCACCGACTCCGACGCCCACCCGGACGGCACCGCCGCCCTGCGCAAGGCGCTCACCGAGGCGGGCATCGCGCTCCACACCGCCGAGGAGCAGGGCCTGCCCGGCGCGGGGCACATCCTCCTGGTCGAGGCCACGGGCGAGGACACGTACGACACCGTCCGCGACACCGTCGCCGACCTGGGCATCGGCCTGGTCCGCATGGAGCAGCGCCGCCACCACATCGCGGAGGTCTTCCGCGACAACGACCAGCCCTCGCGGCCCATCCACCAGAAGGGAGCCGGTTCCGATGGCGCCTGACACCTCGACCCAGATCCACAACATCGGCTACCGGTCCTACGACGGCCCCCGGCTCGGCCGCGCCTACGCCCGCAAGTCGCTGTTCTCGCAGTCCCTGCGCGGCGCCTACGGACTCGGCCGCTCCGCCAAGTCCAAGGTCCTGCCGATGATCCTCTTCGCGGTGATGTGCGTTCCCGCATTGATCCTCGTCGCGGTGGCCATCGCCGTCCCCGGCTCCACCGAACTGCCGATCAAGTACACGACGTACGCCCTGACCACCCAGGTGGTCATCGGCCTCTACCTCGCCTCCCAGGCGCCCCAGTCGGTCTCCCGCGACCTGCGCTTCAAGACCGTGCCGCTGTACTTCTCGCGGCCCATCGAGCGGGTCGACTACGTCGTGGCCAAGTACGCCGCCATGGCCTCGGCCCTGTTCATCCTCACCGCCACCCCGCTGCTGATCATGTGGATCGGCTCGCTGCTGGCGAAGTTCGACTTCGGCGACCAGACCAAGGGATTCGGGCAGGGACTCGTGTCGGTACTGCTGCTCTCGCTGCTCTTCGCGGGACTGGGCCTGGTCATGGCCGCCCTCACCCCCCGCCGCGGGTTCGGCGTCGCCGCGATCATCGCGGTACTGCTCATCCCGTACGGTGCGGTGACCGCCGTCCAGGGCATCTCCTACAACACCGGGAACGCCGGAGCCATCGACTGGCTGGGCCTGTTCTCCCCGATCACCCTGATCGACGGCGTCCAGACGGCGTTCCTCGGCGCGACCTCCGCCTTCCCCGGCGGCGAGGGTCCCTCGGCCGGCACCGGCGCCGTCTACCTGCTCGTCGTCCTCGGCCTCATCGCCGGCTCCTACGCCGCCCTGATGGCCCGCTACCGGAAGGCCGGGCTGTGACCATCATCGACATCGACCACACCTCCCGCTGGTTCGGGAACGTCGTCGCCGTCAACGACGTGACCATGCGCATCGGCCCCGGCGTCACCGGACTCCTCGGCCCCAACGGCGCGGGCAAGTCCACGCTCATCAACATGATGGGCGGGTTCCTCGCCCCCTCCACGGGCACTGTCACCCTCGACGGCGCGCCGATCTGGCGCAACGGGGAGGTCTACAAGCAGATCGGCGTCGTGCCCGAGCGCGAGGCGATGTACGACTTCCTCACCGGCCGGGAGTTCGTCGTCGCCAACGCCGAGCTGCACGGGCTCGACGACGCGGCGGCCCAGCGGGCGCTCGCCACCGTCGAGATGGAGTACGCCCAGGACCGCAAGATCTCCACGTACTCCAAGGGCATGCGCCAGCGCGTGAAGATGGCCTCCGCGCTGGTCCACGATCCGTCCGTACTGCTCCTCGACGAGCCCTTCAACGGCATGGACCCGCGCCAGCGCATGCAGCTGATGGACCTGCTGCGGCGCATGGGCGACGAGGGCCGCACCGTCCTGTTCTCCTCGCACATCCTGGAGGAGGTCGAGCAGCTCGCCTCCCACATCGAGGTGGTCGTCGCCGGCCGGCACGCCGCCTCCGGCGACTTCCGCAAGATCCGCCGCCTGATGACGGACCGCCCGCACCGCTACCTCATCCGCTCCTCCGACGACCGGGCCCTCGCCGCGGCCCTGATCGCCGACCCGTCCACGGCCGGTATCGAGGTCGACCTCAAGGAAGGCGCCCTGCGCATCCAGGCCGTCGACTTCGGGCGCTTCACCGAGCTGCTGCCGCGGGTCGCCCGCGCGCACGGCATCCGGCTGCTGACGGTCTCGCCCTCCGACGAGTCCCTCGAGTCGGTCTTCTCCTACCTCGTCGCGGCCTGAAGGAGCTGGCACCCATGTACAACCCCACCGTTGCCCGGCTCACCTACCGGGCCCTGCTCGGCCGCCGCCGGGCGCTGATCCTCTTCCTGCTGCCCGCCCTGCTGATCCTCATCTCCATCGCCGTCCGCGCCCTCACGGGTGTGGACGACAAGGTCGCCGCCGATCTGCTCGGCGGCTTCGCCCTCGCGACGATGGTCCCGCTGATCGGCGTCATCGCCGGCACCGGCGCCATCGGCCCCGAGATCGACGACGGATCGATCGTCTACCTGCTCTCCAAGCCGGTGAAGCGACCGACGATCATCATGACCAAGCTGATCGTCGCGATCGCCGTCACCATGGCCTTCTCCGCGATCCCCACCCTGATCGCCGGCTTCATCCTCAACGGCAACGGCCAGCAGATCGCCGTCGCCTACACCGTCGCCGCCCTCGTCGCCTCGATCGCCTACAGCGCGCTGTTCCTGCTGCTGGGCACCGTCAGCCGACACGCGGTCGTCTTCGGCCTGGTCTACGCCCTGATCTGGGAATCGCTCTTCGGCAGCCTGGTCTCCGGCGCCAAGACCCTCAGCGTCCAGCAGTGGTCCCTCTCCCTCGCCGAGAAGGTCGCGGGCGACGGATACGTCGACGCCACCGTCGGCCTGCCCACCGCCGCGGTCCTGCTCTCCGTGGTCACCATCGGCGCCACCGTCTACGCGGGGCAGAAGCTGCGCCGCCTCACCCTGGCCGGTGAGGAGTAGGTCCGGATCGGCCCCGACGCACCCTGCTCGAAGCTGTGCCCCGCCCGGCCCACCGGCCGGGCGGGGCACAGCTTCGCGGGGCATCATCGGTGCATGATCGAGCACCTCGAGCCCGAGCCGTCCAGGCCCCTGAGGTCCTGGATACGCTCGTCGCCCGGAACGCACATATGGCTGCTGATCATCGCCATCACCAGCATCATCGTCGTGATCGCGCCCGACCAGATCGAGCGCGTCCTGCTCCACCGCAACAGCAGCAACATCCACCAGCTCGTGAAGTACCCCGTCAGGGCACTCCTCAGCAGCGCCTTCTGGATCGAGAACCCGGCCTCGCTCGCCCTCTACGCCGTGCTCTTCGAGCTCTTCCACGCCAACGTCGAACGCTGGCTCGGCACCCTGCGCTGGCTCGTGATCGTCGCGACCGCCCACATCGTGGCCACCCTGGTCAGCCAGAAGGTCCTGCTGACGGCCATCCAGGACCATCGCGCCCCGCGGAGCATGACGCATGTCGTCGACATCGGCGTCAGCTACGGACTCGCGGCCGCCGTGGGCGTCCTCACCTACCGGATCCCCAGCCCCTGGAGATGGTTCTACCTGGCCGGGGCGGTCGCCTTCTTCGGTCTCCCCCTGGCCACCGGCGGAACCTTCACCGACCTGGGCCACGCCATCTCGCTGGCCATCGGCCTGCTTGCCTGGCCGCTCACCCGCCACCTTGTTTCACGTGAAACACAGCCCCCGTTTCACGTGAAACCTCGCTAGCGGTCCTCCGCTTTCGCCACGCCGTGTTCCCAGGCCCACGACGCGATCCCCACCCGGTTCCGCACCCCGAGCTTCGCCTGGACGTTCGCGATGTGGGTCTTCGCCGTTCCCGCGCTGATGAACAGCTCCGCGCCGATCTCGGCGTTGGTCAGCCCCCGGGCCACCAGCCGGACGATCTCCAGCTCCCGCTCCGTCAGCGGATGCGCCGCGGGCCGGGCCACCGGACCCGCCTGCGTCAGCCGGCTCAGCAGCCGTACGGTGATCTGCGGACTGATCAGGGTGTCCCCGGCCATCGCCGCCCGTACGCCCTCGATCAGCAGCGCAGGGCCAGACCGCTTCAGCAGGAAGCCGCAGGCACCGTTGCGCAGTGCGGTGTGCACGTACTCGTCCAGGTCGAAGGTGGTCACCACGACGACCCGCGTCTGCGGCGCCAGCAGCCGGGTCACTTCCAGTCCGTCCAGCCGCGGCATCCGGATGTCCGCCAGCACCACGTCCGGGTGCAGTTCCCGGGCCAGCGCCACCGCGCTCTCCCCGTCAGCGGCCTCCCCCACCACGGTCATGTCCGGCTGCGAGTCGAGGATCAGCCGGAATCCGCTGCGGATGTCCTCTTGGTCGTCGGCTATCAGGATGCGTGTGGTCACGCCGCCATGATCACCCCTGCTGGGGCGCCGCCGCCGGGAACACCGCGGAAACGAGCCACCCGCCATCGGCACTCGCCCCTGCCCGCAGGGTGCCGCCCGCCGCCTCCACCCGGCCGCGCAGGCCCGCCAGTCCGGTCCCGCTCCGCAGCCGGCGGGCCAGCAGCCCGCGCGCACCCCGGGGCGCCGCCGAATTGGCCACGCTGAGCTCTATGCCCGCGCCGGCCCGGCGTACGGCGACGCGCACCACGGATGCCCCGGGCGCATGCCGGCGTACGTTCGTGAGAGCCTCGACGGCCACCCGGTACGCCGTGGTGTCCGCTTCCCGGGACAACTCCCGTACCGATGCCGGATCGACGTCCAGCACCCCGCCCTCGAAGCGCTCCACCAGCCCCGGCAGTTCCGACGTGCCCGGGAGGGAGGGGGCCTGCCCGCCGGCCGTGTCCCGCAGAGCGTGCACCGTCCGGTCCATCGCGGCGAGCGCGCCGAGCCCCGCGGCCTCGATCCGCTCCAGCGCGCGGATGGCCTGCTCGGGATCGCTGTCCGCCACGAACCTGGCCGCCTGGGCCTGCACCACGATGGCGCTCACATCGTGTGCCACGAAGTCGTGCAGATCCCGGGCCAGTTCCAGCTGCTGGTCGCGCCGTCCGTCGCGTACGGCCTGCCGTAGCCGGCTCGCCTGCCGGCGCAGATGTCCCCCGGCCAGCAAGGCGCCCAGCGCGGGCACCGCCCAGAACGCGGCCGCCCCGCAGGCCTCCAGCCACGACCCCTTCCCCCACACCAGCGGGACCGGCCACAGGGCTACGGCCGCCAGGCCCAGCGTGCCCGCGACCGTCCCGGAACGCGCCGGCGACCAGCGGGCCACCAGAGCCAGCAGCGGAAGCAGCAGGAACGCCCACAGCATCACCCACGGCGCGGGCGCCCGCAGGAACGACTGGACGATCCCGACGACGGCAGCCGCAGCCAGCAACGGGGCATACACGACACGCGGGTTCATGGTCACGAGGCCGACCCTACGAGCGCATCCCCTGAGCCTGCCATCTGCCGTTCGGCAGAGACGGCCGACACCGGGCCGCTGCCGACCTGCTGATCGGCCGATGGTTCCGCGGCGCCCGCCGGACCAGGCTTGAGGCATCACCAACCGCCTCCCGAAAAGGACTTGGACGATGGCCGTGCTCACCACTCCTGCTGCCCACGCCGCTCCCCCTGCCCACGCCGCTCCCCCTGCCCACGCCGCCTCCGCTGCTCCCGTCGTCAGCCGCCCCGTCCGCTGGGCCGCCCACGCGGCCGCCCTCACCCTGCTGCCCAGCGGCTTGTGGCGGATCGCCATAGCGGTCGGCATCCCCGTCGGCTGGGGAGTCGGCAGCGGTCTGGAGGCCGAACTCTTCCCCGGCAAGTGGTCCTTCTACCTCGTGGCCCTCAGTGCCTTCGCCGAAGGCCTCGGCCTGCTCACCCTCGGCCTCGTACAGCGCTGGGGCGAGGTGGTGCCGAGCTGGATCCCCTGGCTGGGCGGGCGCAGGATCCCGCCCCTCGCGGCCGTCGTGCCCGCCGCCCTCGGCGCCATCGCCGTCACCCTGGTCACCATTCTGGCGGCCTTCCACTGGAGCACCAACATGGCGGCGCCGGGAGCACCCACCGGGGCCGGCTGGTGGCTCATGACCCTCTGCTACGCCCCGCTGGTGCTCTGGGGCCCCCTCCTCGCGGTCGTCACGGTCGCCTACTGGCGCCGCCGCCGGATTCACGGCTGAGGTGCGGAAATTCGCTGGTACGGGGACTGCGCGAGGGGCAGAGTGAGTCGTGCGGGGAGCAACAAAAGGTCCGGGGCAGCCACTTCGAGCGCGCCATATGGCGCGGGCTGCCCCGGACCTCTCGTACGTCGTGCGGCTACGCCGCGCCCAGCAGTCGCTCCAGCACCACCGCGATGCCGTCCTCCTCGTTGGATGTCGTCACCTCGTCGGCCACTGCCTTCAGTTCCGCGTGGGCATTGGCCATCGCCACCCCGTGCGCCGCCCAGCCGAACATCGGGATGTCGTTGGGCATGTCGCCGAAGGCGATGGTCTCCGCGGCCTTCACGCCGAGCCGGCGCGCGGCCAGGGACAGGCCGGTGGCCTTGGTCAGCCCGAGCGGCAGGATCTCCACGATGCCCGGACCGGCCATCACGATGTCGACCAGGCTGCCCACGGTCTCCCGGGCCACCTTGACGAGCGCGTCGTCGTCCAGCTCGGGGTGCTGGATGTACAGCTTGTTCAGCGGAGCCGTCCACACCGCGGTGGTGTCCTCCAGGTAGAGGGCCGGGAGGCCCTCCTGCACCTGGTAGCCGGGCCCGAACAGGACCTCGCCGTCCACCCCGTCACGGCTGGCCGCCAGGGCCAGCGGACCGACCTCGGCCTCGATCTTCGACAGCGCCAGGCCGGCCAGCTGTCGGTCCAGCGTCACCGAGGTCAGCAGCCGGTGCGCACCCGCGTCGTAGACCTGCGCGCCCTGCCCGCACACGGCGATCCCCTCGTAGCCGAGATCGTCCAGCACGCTCCGGGTCCACGGCACGGCGCGGCCGGTGACGATGATGTGTGCCGCGCCCGCCGCGGTGGCCGCGACGAGCGCTTCACGGGTGCGTTCCGAGACGGTGTCGTCGCCACGCAGCAGCGTGCCGTCGAGATCGGTCGCGACGAGCTTGTACGGGAACGGGGCCGGGCTCACTTGGTGATCGGCTCCAGGACCTCGCGGCCACCGAGGTACGGACGGAGCACCTGGGGCACCCGTACCGAACCGTCGGCCTGCTGGTGGTTCTCCAGGATCGCGACGATCGTGCGCGGCACGGCGCACAGCGTGCCGTTCAGCGTGGACAGCGGCTGGGTCTTCTTGCCGTCGCGGTAGCGGATCGACAGGCGGCGGGCCTGGAAGCTGTCGCAGTTCGAGGCCGAGGTCAGCTCGCGGTACTTGCCCTGGGTCGGGATCCAGGCCTCGCAGTCGAACTTGCGCGAGGCGGAGGCACCCAGGTCACCGGTGGCGACGTCGATCACCTGGAAGGGCAGCTCCAGGCTGGTCAGCCACTGCTTCTCCCACTCCAGGAGGCGCTGGTGCTCGGCCTCGGCCTCCTCCGGCGCGACGTACGAGAACATCTCGACCTTGTCGAACTGGTGGACGCGGAAGATGCCGCGGGTGTCCTTGCCGTACGTACCGGCCTCGCGGCGGAAGCACGGGGAGAAGCCGGCGTACCGCAGCGGCAGCTTGTCGGCGTCGATGATCTCGTCCATGTGGTACGCGGCGAGCGGGACCTCGGAGGTGCCGACCAGGTAGTAGTCGTCCTTCTCCAGGTGGTACACGTTCTCCGCGGCCTGGCCGAGGAAGCCGGTGCCCTCCATGGCGCGCGGGCGGACCAGCGCGGGGGTGAGCATCGGGATGAAGCCGGCCTCGGTGGCCTGCGCGATGGCCGCGTTGACCAGGGCCAGCTCCAGCAGGGCGCCCACGCCGGTGAGGTAGTAGAAGCGCGAGCCCGACACCTTGGCGCCGCGCTCGACGTCGATGGCACCCAGCGACTCGCCGAGCTCCAGGTGGTCCTTGGGCTCGAAGCCCTCGGCGGCGAAGTCGCGGATGGTGCCGTGTGTCTCCAGGACGGTGAAGTCCTCCTCGCCGCCGACCGGGACGTCCTCGTGGACGATGTTGCCGAGCCGGAGCAGGAGCTGCTTGGCGGCCTCGTCGGCCTCGTTCTGCTCGGCCTCGGCCGCCTTGACGTTCTGCTTGAGCTGCTCGGCCCGCTTCAGCAGCTCCGCCCGCTCCTCCGGAGAGGCCTTGGGGATGAGCTTGCCGAGGGACCTCTGCTCATTGCGCAGTTCGTCGAAGCGCATGCCTGAGGACCTGCGGCGCTCGTCGGCGGAGAGCAGTGCGTCGACGAGTTCGACGTCCTCTCCACGGGCGCGCTGCGAGGCGCGGACACGGTCAGGGTCTTCACGGAGCAGCCGGAGGTCAATCACCCCTCCAGGCTACCGGGCTGGGGTTCCTGGGATCACACCGATATCACGCTGCGTGCCGCTATGTCCCAATTGTGGCGAATGGATAAGTATTGCCGCTCGGCCGGAAGTGGGCCTTCTCGGGGGGTCAATAAAAGGTGGCCCATTCCCCGAAAAGGGGCACAAGGCCGACGGGCGAGGAGGCCCTGAGCAGGGCCGGAAGGCGTTCCTTGTCCACAGGAATTCCCGCTACCCCCACTTTATCCACAGGCTGTGTGCCGCATCTGTGGACACGGAAATAGATCATTCCGGATCGGCGGGCCGCCCGGGCGAATCAGGGTTCAAACCACCCTCACACACTCATTCGGGTGGGAATGACTCGCTCCAAAGAGTTGATCGGTGATACGGGGGTGACGCCGTTCACCTTCCGCTCCCCAGCGCGAAACCTGGGCCCCCCGACCGATATGTCGACCTTGTCGTGCCGCTGTGTCGACTTGTCCCCAGGTCCCCATCTCGGCCTGTGGATAACTCTGTGGACAGTGGAGAAGTCCTACGCCCGGCCGTCGAGGCAGCGCGTCAGCCAGTCGGAGGCGGCCGTGAAGTCGCCGTCGGAGGTTCCCGGCCGCGGAGCGCGCACGTCACCCTGAGCGACGCCCGCGCGCGGATAGGAGCCGAGGAAGCGGACCTGCGGGCACGTCCGCTTGAGGCCCATGAGCGCCTCGCTGACCCGACGGTCGGAGACATGGCCCTCGGCATCGACCGCGAAGCAGTAGTTGCCGATGCCCTGACCCGTCGGCCGCGACTGGATCAGCATCAGGTTGACCCCGCGCACGGCGAACTCCTGGAGGAGCTCCAGCAGCGCACCGGGGTGGTCGTCGCCGAGCCACAGCACGACCGAGGTCTTGTCGGCGCCGGTCGGGGCCGCGGGCCGGGCGGGCCGCCCGACGAGCACGAACCGGGTCTCGGCGTTCTCCGCGTCGTGGATCTCGGTGACCAGCGGGACCAGCCCGTAGGTGGCGGCGGCGAACTCGCCCGCGAAGGCGGCGTCGAAGCGGCCCTCCTGGACCAGCCGGGCACCGTCGGCGTTCGAGGCCGCCGACTCCCACACCGCGTCGGGCAGATTGGCCCGCAGCCAGTTGCGCACCTGGGGCTGGGCCACCGGGTGCCCGGTGACGGTCTTGACGTCGGACAGGGTGGTCCCGGGCCGGACGAGCAGCGCGAAGGCGATGGGCAGCAGCACCTCGCGGTAGATCATCAGGGGCTCGCCGGAGGCCAGCTCGTCGAGGGTGGCGGTGACCCCGCCCTCCACCGAGTTCTCGATCGGCACCAGGGCGGCCGCAGCCTCGCCGTTGCGCACGGCGTCCAGGGCAGCCGGCACCGACACCATCGGGATGAGCTCCCGGGTGGCGGCTTCCGGCAGTGTGCGCAGGGCGGCTTCGGTGAAAGTGCCCTCGGGACCGAGATACGTGAAGCGGGTGGCCGACATGCGATCAGCGTAGTCCGGGGCCGTGCCCACCGGGGCGCTTGTTCATCCTTCGAGCAGGCGTTGCCCCACGTACTCCCCGGTGCGGGGGCCGGGCGGGACGGCGTACAGGCCGCTGGACTCGTGCCGGATGAACTGCGACAGCGCGTCCCCGCGGTCGAGCTTGCGCTGGACGGGCACGAAGCCGCGCAGCGGGTCGGCCTGCCAGCAGATGAAGAGGAGCCCGGCGTCCGGAGCGCCGTCGGCACCGATCCCGTCGTGGAAGGAGAACGGGCGCCGCAGCATGGCGGCCCCGCCGTTCTGCTCGGGGGCGGAGATCCGGGCGTGGGCGTTGGACGGGATGACCGGCTTGCCGTCGGTGCCGATCTTGTCGAGTGCCATCTCGGTGGTCTCGGTGCCGCCGGTCAAAGGTGCGCCCGTGGCCTTGGTGCGGCCGATGACCTGCTCCTGCTGGGCGAGGGACTGCTTGTCCCAGTCGTCGAGGAGCATCCGGATGCGCCGCACCACCGCGTACGAGCCCCCGGCCATCCAGGAGTGCTCGGCCGGCCCGGGACCCGCGCCGGGGACGAAGATCCGCTTGTCGAAGTCGGGTTCCGAGGGCTTCGGATTGCCGGTGCCGTCGATCTGGCCCATGAGGTTGCGGGCGGTCATCGGGGTGCCGGTGGCCCCGGGGGACCGGTTGAAGCCGTTCATCTGCCAGCGGACGCGGGCGGCGTCCCCGGCGTCCTTCTGGAGGGCGCGCAGTGCGTGGAAGGCGACGAGCCCGTCGTTCGAGCCGATCTGGACCCACAGGTCGCCGTTGCTGCGCTGGGCGTCGAGCCGGTCGGAGGAGAAGTCCGGCAGCGGGTCCAGGGCGACGGGGCGGCGTGCGGTGAGGCCGGTGCGCTCGAAGAAGGAATGGCCGAAGCCGAAGGTGACCGTGAGGGAGGACGGGCCCGCGTCGAGGGCGACACCGGTGTCGGAGGAACCGGAGGGCTCGCCCGCCATGAGCCGGCGGGCGGTCTCCGACCAGCGCCGCATCAGCGCGGCGGCCTCCGTGCGGCCCGCGCCGCCCACGAGATCGAAGGCGACGACGTGGCCCTTGGCCTGCAGGGGCGTGGTGATGCCGGCCTGGTGGTCGCCGTGGAAGGCGACCTGGGTGGCGCCGAGGGAGGTCAGGCTCCCGGGGGCCCCTGAGGCGGAGCCGCTCCCGGAGTCGGCGAGCGCGGAGTGCGCCAGGGCGCCGCCCGCGGCGCCGAGCGCGAGCCCGGCGGCGCCCGCGGCGCCGACGGTGCCCAGCAGTCGGCGCCGGGAGATCTCGATGTCGGGGTTGCTCTCGGTCACGCTGTTCAGCCGATCTTCACGGTCTTCTGGACGGTCGTCTGGTCGATGTCGGAGGTACGGAGGGTCACGTCGATGCGCCATTCGCCGGCGAGCGGCAGCTGTACCCCGGACGCGGTCCAGTGTCCGGGGGCGGCCTGCTCGGGGACGAGGGGCAGGGGGCCGATGTCCTTCGACGGAAGGGTGAAGGCCACCTTGACCTCGGGGAGGTCGAAGGGCCGGCCGTCGCCGGATTCGGCCCAGAGGTGCAGGGTGTTGGCTCCGACCCGGCCCGGGTCGAGCTCGAGCCGGATGGTGCCCTTGCCGTTCTGGCCGCCCGTGTCGAAGGGCAGGGTGATCTTGACGGCGCGGTCGGGAACGGCGGTGGTGGCCGCGCCGCCGCGGCCGGCCTCCCGTTCCACGGTGCGTCCGGGTTCGGTGCTGGTGAGGACCGTGGTGACGGCCAGCAGGACCACGGCGACGCCCGCCTCGGCGAGGACGGAGCGGCGCAGTCCGGCGCGGTCCGGGTCGGCGTCCCGGACCTGCTTCTGGCGCGCGTTCTCGCGGGCGGCGTTCTGCCGGGCGAGCTGCGCGGCGCGCTTGGGGTCGGCGGGGACGGTGACGGACTGTGTTTCACGTGAAACATCGCGCTGCGCGACGACCTTCGGAGCCCGCCCGGCATCGGCTTCGTCGGCCTCGTCGACCACCTGGGCCTCGGAGAGCCGTCCGGTCCACCTCCGGGACACGGCGGCGATCCCGACGAGGACGGCGACCAGGCCGACCTTCACGAGCAGCAGCCGACCGTAGTCGGTGCCGGTGAGGGCGGACCAGCTGCCGACCTGGCGCCAGGACTGGTAGACGCCGGTGACGGTGAGCACCAGGACACTGATGAAGGCGACCCGGGAGAAGCGCCGGACGGCTGCCCGCTCGATACCGGGGATCTTGTGCAGGGCGACGAGCAGCGCGGTGAGCCCGCCCAGCCAGGCGGCGACGGCCAGCAGGTGCAGGATGTCGGCGGGCATGGCGATGCCGGGCTGGATACCGGTCGAGGCGTGCTCGGACAGGGCCCAGGTGGCGGCGATGCCGCCGGACACGACGGCGCCGCCGATGGCCAGGCCGAAGGCGAGGTCGCTGGTGTCCTTGCCCTCCTCGCCTGATCCGGAGCCTGATCCGGAGCCTGATCCGGAGCCGGAGCCGGAGCCGGAGCCTGATCCGGAGCCGGGGCCCTGCACGCGCCGCGCGAAGACGCCGAAGAGGACCGCGATGAAGAGGGCCGCGGCGCCGAGCAGGAGCAGCCGGGAGACCAGGGAGGCACCGGCCTTGGTCTCCAGGACGGCCTTCAGCGCGTCCAGGTCGAAGGCGTCGGCGAACTTCCCGGACCCTGTGTACGGCCCGCGGAGCACCAGCATCGCCAGGGTGGCGGCGGTCAGGGTGACCCAGGCGCGCACGACCAGCCTCTGGAGCGGCCGCTCGGCGGCGCCCCGCCGCCAGCACAGCAGGATGAAGGCGGAGCCGCCGACGAGGACGGTGAAGCCGGCGTAGGCGACGTAGCGGGCGATCCCGTACGCGATGCCGACCGGACCGCCGCCCGCCTGTCGGGTGGGGAGGGCGACCTCGGTGGCGGAGGGCTCGCCGACGGAGAAGGTGAAGGCGCCGGAGATCGGGTGGCTGTCGGCGGAGACGGCCTGCCAGGCCACGGTGTAGGTGCCGTTGGGCAGGCCGGGCTGCAGGGCGGTGCCGTAGCGGACGGTGCTCCCGCTGCACATGTCGCGCAGCTCACCGGTGTCCACGCGCTTGCCCTTGGGGTCCAGGACGCGGATGGAGTCGTCCCCCATGGCGACCTGCTCCGAGAACGAGAGCGTGACCTGGGCGGGCGCCGTGGCGACCACCGCCCCGTCCTTGGGGTCGCTCGCGGTGAGTGCGGCGTGCGCCGTGGCCGGGGAGGCCGCGGTGAACAGGGTTGCCAGCAGGGCTGCGAGGACCAGCGCGAGCCGCGGCAGGAGTGCCGTGGCGCGGGCGCGGGCCAGGGAGGGGGCGGGGGCGATGGCCGTCATGGCGTGTCGGTTCCTCGGTCCGTCAGTGGGCGTTGCCGTCGGTGGGTGCCGAAGCCTGCGGGTTGTACGTCCGTTCCTTCACGTCGAGTTCGACCTTCACGGGGTCGGCCTTCTCGAAGCGCAGCTCGACGGTCACCTTGTCGCCGACCTTCGGGGTGCTCTTGAGTCCCATGAACATGACGTGGCTGCCGCCGCGCGCCAGCTTGAGCTCACCGTTGGCAGGCACGTCCAGGGACGGGACCTGCTGCATCTTCTGGTCCTTGGTCTCGTGGATCTGGAGATCGTCGGAGAGCGTGGAGGTGACGCCGGTGAGCTTGTCGGCGGTCTTGGACTCGTTCTCGATGACCATGAACGCGCCGGCCATCTTGTCGTTGACGGGCTGGGGCATGAAGGCGCCGCTGACCTTCATCGTGGGCTTGGCCGCGTCGTCCGAGGAGGCGGAGCAGCCGGATATCGCGAAGGCTGCCGTCAGGGAGAGGGCGGCGGCCAGGGTGCGGGTGGTGCGGGCGTTCACGGGTTCTCCCCCTTGATGATCTTCGGCAGGTCCTTGGCGTAGTCGTCGACGGTGGTGCCCTCGCCGTAGAGGACGTAGCCCTCGTCGGTCTTGGGCGAGAACGCGATGACCTGGGCGCCGTGCATGGAGACGACGTCGCCGTTGGCCTCCGTCTTGGCGGCCTCGATGCCGATGCCGAGCGAGCGCGCGCCGGCCTGGATGGTGGCGAAGTCCCCGGTCAGTCCGATGAAGGCCGGGTCCTGGGCCTTGAGCCACGGGCCGAGGGCGGCGGGGGTGTCCCTTTCGGGGTCGGTGGTGACGAAGACGACCTGGAGGTTGTCCTGGTCCGCCTTCGGGAGCGCCTTCTTGGCCACGGCGATGTTGCTCATCGTCAGCGGGCACACGTCGGGGCAGTGGGTGTAGCCGAAGTAGATGAGCGTCGGCTTGCCCTTGGTCTGCTCGCGCAGGTTCCACGGCTTGCCGGTGGTGTCCGTCAGGACCAGCTCCGGCTTGGTGAAGGGGCGGTCCAGGACGGTCGCGGGCTTGGCGTTGTTGCGGCCGCCGCTGATCTGGGTCACCGAGTCGGTCTTGGCGGGATCGCCGCCGCAGGCGGTGAGGGTGAGCGCGGCCGCCGCGAGGAGAGCGGCGACCGTGACACGTGTGGTGCGCATGGAAATGTCCCTGGGATCGGGGATGTTACGGATGGTCTTGAGCGACGGGTCCGGGGCGCTGCGGGTCCGCAGGCGCGGCGGATCGGGCGGAGGGACGGATCAGGCGGAGCGGCGGCGCGAGGCGACGCCGAAGGCCACACCGCCCAGCCCGATGACGATGCCGGCGATGCCGAGGGCGCGCGCGGTCGTGTCGGAGCCGTGGTCGCCGGCGGCCTTGTCGTGGCCGTGCCCGTCGTTCCCGTCCGTGCCGGAGTTCTTGGCGTCGGTCTTCTTGTCACCGGCGTCGTGGTGGTCGTCCGCGGCCTTGGCGGCGGTCAGCTTCAGGACCGGAGCCGGGGTCTGCGGCTCCGGGGCGCCCTCCTTGGCCTCCTCGATCCAGCGGACGACCTCGTTGTTGTCGTACGTCTGGATCGCCTTGAAGACCATCTGGTCGGCGTTGTCGGGGAGCTTGCCGACGGAGACCGGGAACTGCTGGAACTTGCCGGGCTCGATCTTGCCGCCGGACCAGGTCACCTTGGTGACGACCTCGTTGACCTGCTTGCCGTGCACGGTCAGCGGCTTGTCGAGCTTGGTCTTCTCGACATTGGACGTCCAGCCGGGGATGTCCTGCGGCATGACCGAGGTGAGCGGCTGGTCCACCGGGAAGTTGACCTCGAGCTGCGTGGTCGCGGCGTTGTCACGCTCGTTGGGGACCTTGAAGTTGATCGTCGCGTAGCCGCCCTTGGTGGCCTCGCCGGGCTGCACGCTGACGTGCGCGAAGGCGGTACCGGACAGGACGAGGACGCTACCGGCGGCGAGGGCGGCGGCGAAGGAGATGCGAGAGGTCTTCATGGCAGAAACACTCCACGGAAGCAGTGGTGACGGTGGCTCCGCGCACGGGCGCGCGCGGAGTTCGCGGCACCGGTGCTCCCACCGTGTGTCCCGGGGAGGAGGGTGCCGCGTCAGGCTGCGAGGGCGAGCGCCGTGGGCGGCCCGCGCCTGATCACCGTGTGCTGGAGTGCCTCCCGGCCGGTTGCCGCCGGGAATGCCGCATCGGCCCGCGGGGCCCGCGGTGTACGGGCGGGCGCCCCCGGGAGACCTGCGCCGAGGGCCCGTACGAAGGCCAGCGCGGCGCGCAGCGGCCGTACGGGATCGGCTTCGGCGGACAGCCGGGACAGCTCGACGAGCCGGAAGAGCGCGGCGTCGCCGCGGCCGAGCAGCCAGCCGGCGGCGAGCGCGGCCAGCAGATGGCCGAGCAGCATGGCCGGACTGAAGAGGCCGGTCACGGGCGCGGTGGTGGCGGCCTGGGCCAGGTGGGCATGTGCGCCGTGGCCCTGCACCGCGATCTGCCCCGCCTCGGTGAGCTGTCCGGCCTGCGCGGCCTGTTCGGCCAGCGCGGCCGGGTCCAGGCCGGCGGTCTCCAGGATCTGCCGGGCGTCGGCCGGGCTGAGCGGTACGGAGTTGCCCCCGCACACCAGCCGGGCGGCGAGCGCCGCGAGCGAGCCGTCGGAGGTCCCGGCCGGGACCTGGGCCGTCGCGGCGTCGTGCTGGCCGAGGCCGAACAGCACGTGCAGTGCGAGCTGTCCGACGGTGAGCCCGGCGGCGATGCCGGGCAGCGCGCGCCGGCGTCCCGCGAGCGGGGCCGCGACCGCGAAGACCACGAGGAAGCCGAGGCACAGGGACCACCAGGGCACGGTGGCGCAGGATGCCAGGGCGTGCCCGGCCGCGGACAGCACGACACAGACCGCGGTGAACACCGCGGCCCGGATCAGCCGGAGGCCGGCTCCGGCGTGCGTCGCGTGGGGGGCAGTCATGGCCGGGCCATCATCGCACTGCGCTTAGGGCTTTCATACGGCAGGTCCGGAAGGTCCCTTGAGTCCCCCTCGAACTTCCCCTCACGCGGCGCACCACGCGCCTCCGCGGGCACGGCCGCACGCACCAGCATCGCCCTGCCCACCCCGCATACACCGATGCCCGGGAGAGTCGCATCGGCCGAACGAGGGCAATGAGTGCTCCGGCGGCCGCCCGGGCGCTTACGGCCCCCCGCGGGCGGCAATAGGTATCCGTATGAGCATCTGGTGGTCTCTCCACTTGAGGCGCGAAGCCGCGAGCGTGCCGCTCGCCAGGCGACTGCTGCTGGGGACGATGGAGACCGCGGGGGTGGACCCGGACATCTCCTTCGATCTCTCGGTGGCGTTGAGCGAGGCGTGCGCGAACGCGGTGGAGCACGGCGGGGGCGGCGGCCTCCCGGACGAGACCGGGGCGTACCACGTCACGGCCTATCTGGACGGGGACTGCTGCCGCATCGAGGTGACCGATTCGGGCCCGGGGTTCCCGCCCGCGACGGTGGCCCGCCTCAGACCCTCGCTGGCCGAGCACGGCCGGGGCCTGCACCTGATCGCGGAACTCGCCGACCACGTCCGCTTCCGCAACAGGCCGGGCCGCGGCGCGGTGGTGAGCTTCGACAAGATGCTGAAGTGGCGCGACGACGCGCTGCTGAAGGTGTCGTAGGAACGCCGCAGGGGCGGGCCCCCTGTCGGGAGCCCGCCCCTCGTCACGCGCGAGCGCTGTCGTCGGCCCTGCGTCAGCCCTTGAGCCGCGCCATCCAGGCCTCGACCTCGACCGAGGTGCGGGGCAGCCCGGCCGACAGGTTCCTGTTGCCGTCCTCGGTGACGAGGATGTCGTCCTCGATCCGGACGCCGATGCCGCGGTACTCCTCGGGCACGGTCAGGTCGTCGGCCTGGAAGTACAGACCCGGCTCGACGGTGAGGCACATGCCCGGCTCCAGCGTGCCGTCGACGTACGCCTCGGTGCGCGCGGCGGCGCAGTCGTGGACGTCCATGCCGAGCATGTGGCCGGTGCCGTGCAGGGTCCAGCGGCGCTGCAGGCCGAGCTCCAGGACGCGCTCGACCGGGCCCTCCAGCAGGCCCCACTCGACGAGCTTCTCGGCCAGCACGTGCTGCGAGGCGTCGTGGAAGTCGCGGAACTTCGCACCCGGCTTGACGGCGGCGATGCCGGCTTCCTGGGACTCGTAGACCGCGTCGTAGATCTTGCGCTGGATGTCGGTGTACGCGCCGTTGATCGGCAGCGTGCGCGTGACGTCGGCGGTGTAGAGGGAGTGGGTCTCCACGCCGGCGTCGAGCAGCAGCAGGTCGCCGGAGCGGACGTCGCCGTCGTTGCGGACCCAGTGCAGGGTGCAGGCGTGCGGACCGGCGGCGCAGATGGAGCCGTAGCCGACGTCGTTGCCCTCCACGCGGGCGCGCAGGAAGAAGGTGCCCTCGATGTAGCGCTCGGAGGTGGCCTCCGCCTTGTCGAGGACCTTCACGACGTCCTCGAAGCCGCGGACGGTGGAGTCGACGGCCTTCTGGAGCTCGCCGATCTCGAACTCGTCCTTCACGGCGCGGGCCTCGGAGAGGTAGACGCGCAGTTCCTCGTCGCGCTCCTTGGTCACCTTGTCGGTGAGGGCGGACTCGATGAGCGAGTCGTGGCCGCGCACGTTGCGCACCGGGCCCTCGGCCTCGGTGAGGGCCTCGGCGAGCTCGCGGACGTCCTTGGCGGGGATGCCGAGCAGCTGCTCCGCCTCGGTGAGGGAGTGGCGGCGGCCGACCCACAGCTCGCCCTGGCCCGACAGCCAGAACTCGCCGTTCTCACGGTTGGAGCGCGGCAGCAGGTAGACGGTGGCGGCGTGGCCGGTCTCCCCGGTGGGCTCCAGGACCAGGACGCCGTTCTCCGTCTGGTCGCCGGTGAGGTACGCGTACTCGGTCGAGGCGCGGAAGGGGTACTCGGTGTCGTTGGAGCGCGTCTTCAGACGGCCCGCGGGGACGACAAGGCGCTCGCCGGGGAAGCGCGCGGACAGCGCGGCGCGGCGGGCGGCGGTGTGCGCGGCCTGCGCGATGGGCTCCAGCCCGTGCAGTTCGGTGTCCGCCCAGCCGGAGCGCATGTTCTCGGCGAGCTCGTCGCTGACGCCCGGGTACAGCCCGTTCTTGCGCTGCTTGTGCGTCTTCTTGGGCTGCTCTTCTTCCGGGGTCTCCGGGGTGAGCTCGTCAGCCACGTCTTCTCCTCAGCTACGACAGGCACGGACCTGGTGTGGACCTCGTCCATCGTATGTGCGACCGGACGGCCCCCGGCGGGGCTTGTGCCCTATCGCACAAACAGCGATAAACCAAACAATCCGGTCGCAGATCACTCGAACCGGGCGGCAAGCAGCACGATGTCCTCGGGGAGGTCGGCCGGCTCCCCCTCGGGCAGCACGGTCCGCAGGATGTGGTCGCAGAGTGCGGCCGGGTCCTCCCGGGCGGTACGGGGCACACCCGCGGCCGCCGCGTGCAGCCGGGCATAGGCCCGGTCCATCGGGTCGCCGGTACGGCGCAGCAGCCCGTCCGTGTACAGCAGCACCGTTTCTCCGGGGGCGGGCTCGAGCTCCACGCTCGGTGCCTCCCAGCAGGAGAGCATCCCCAGCGGAGCGGAGAGCGAGGTCTCCACGTACTCGGTGCGCCGCTCGCCGATCAGCAGCGGCGGGGTGTGCCCGGCGCCGGCCAGGATCATCTTGCGCTGGGCGGGCTCGCAGTAGGCGAAGAGCGCGGTGGCCGAGCGCGCCGGCTCGGTGAGGCGCAGCAACAGCTCCAGGTCGGACAGGACGGCGACGGGGTCCTCGCCCTCCATGACGGCGTAGGCGCGCAGGGAGGCGCGCAGCCTGCCCATCGCGGCGACGGCGCTCGGCCCGGATCCGGTGACGGAGCCGACGGCCAGACCCAGGGCGCCGTCGGGCAGCGGCAGGGCGTCGTACCAGTCGCCCCCGCCGAGCGGCCCGGTGTGGTGGCGGGCGGCGAGCTGGACCCCGGGGACCCGGGGGAGCCGGCTGGGCAGCAGCTCCTCGGCGACGGTGGCCAGGCGCGAGCGGGAGCGCTCCACCTGCAGCATCCGGGCCAGGTGCTCGGCGGCGTGCCGCACGTACAGGCCGACGAGGTCGCGCTGGCGGTCGTTGGGCTCGGCCTGCTCGTCGTAGAGCCAGACGGCCGCGCCGAGCCGGCCGGTGGCCTCCGCGGTCAGCGGCAGCGCGTAGCTGGCGGCGTAGCCGAGACGGGCGGCGACCTCGCGGTGGCGGGGGTCGACGGGGGCGGCGAAACCACCGGCGCCGACGGGGGCGTCCGGCTCGGGGAGCAGCTCGGAGCCGCCGTGGGCGTCGGGGAGCCCGTCGAGGATGCGGCCGTACGAGGTCGCGCTGCGCGGCACGGTCTCGATGTGGCCGAGGTCGGCGTGGCCGAGGCCGAGGCCGATGGTGCTGGTGGGGCCGAGCCCGTCGGAGGGCTCCAGGACGATCAGGCCGCGCCGGGCGCCGACGAGGGCCGCGCCGGCGCGCAGGAACTCGTGGAGGGAGGAGTCCAGATCATCGGTGCGGGCCAGGCGCTCGGTGAGCTCGTGGAGGGTGGTGAGGTCCGAGACCATGCCCGCGAGCCGGTCCTGGATGAGACTGCCCGGGCCGGGTGCGGGAGCCTGGGCGGGAGTGGTCCGTGCGGGAGTGGGCGCCACAGTGTGCGGTGACGCCGTGACTGCTGGATCGATTCCAGCCACTTTCGGCAGATGCGGGGCGCTCATGGCGTCCGCCTTTCCACCTGGTGCGATTCGCCATATAGCATCGCAAACCCCCAGATCGTGCTGCGCCGCCATCAAGGAATCCACATCTACACGCACACACGGATACATGTCCAGCATTGCCCAGGTGGGAATCCTGGTGTCCGTGGGGCGGCAACTCACTGTCCGGCCAAGGCTAGAACTTGGCCGGAAAAAGCTGGAAGCCGATGGTTTTTGGGGTCGACTGGGCGGGCTCCACAAGGGGTTCGGGTACGTAATCGGTAGTGCCCGGGGCCAGTTGGCCCCGCCCTTGCCCGGTCCCTGCCCCGTTCCGACGCCGCTCCGGCACGACCCGGCACGGCCCGGGAACCGTCCGGCGCGGGCCGTCGTCCTTAGCGGCGGCAGCCGGTCTGGGCACCGGTGCGGGTCGCGCTTCGCCCCCGCCGGACGTTTGATGGACCCGCAAGAAAACTGCACGAACCGTGTGAACCTGCTTATAGCGGACAGTGACGCGAAACGTGTACGTGTGGTGAGACACCGCTTACATGGTGTGATGTGGCCCTCGGCGTTCAACGGAAAGGAACGAGCGCTCATGCGCGAGATCCTCGGAAGGCGTCTCCAGCGGCTCCGCGATCGCTTTCAATCCCTGCGCCCCGACCCGGGACAGAGCGGCGGCACGCCGGCGCTCCTCGACGCGGCGCTCACCTGCGCCACCGCATGGCAGTGGCCCGTGCTGCCCGGCGTCGGCCGGTCCGCCGCGGACGGCTCGCGATGCGCCTGCCCCGACCCCGACTGCGTCGTCCCCGGCGCCCACCCCTTCGACCCCGGACTGCTCGCGGCCACCACCGACCCCCGGATGGTGACCTGGTGGTGGACCAACCGGCCCACCGCCCCCGTCCTGATGGCCACCGGCGGGACCGCCCCGTGCGCGGTGAGCCTCCCGGCCGGCGCGGCCGCGCGGGCCCTCGTACGACTGGACGCGCAGGGCCTGCGTCTCGGGCCGGTCGTGGCCACTCCCACCCGCTGGTCGCTGCTGGTGGCGCCGTATTCGCTGGAGCGGCTCGGCGAACTCCTCTACGCCAAGGACCAGGTGCCCTCGTCGCTGCGCTTCCACGGCGAGGGCGGCTACCTGTTGCTGCCGCCCTCCGCCGCGTCCAGCGGCGGCCGGGTGCGCTGGGAGCGGGAACCGCGGCCGGGGCCGGGGCGGTCGGCCGCGGCATGTCTCTGGCTGCCCGAGGTCGAGGCGGTCGTGGACGCGCTGGTCGAGGCGAGCAGCGGCGCGCCCGGCGGCGGCAGCAGGCTCGCGTACTGACCCGCCCGCCACCGGTGGATCACTCGTACGGGTGCCGGCGGGGCGAGTTTGCAAGGGAATTGGGCGCGGGGATCTCCGCGCCCCATTCCCGCATCGCTATCTTCGGCGAATGAATCTCCGCCTGATCGGTATCAGCGCCGGTGTGCTGATCATCTTGTCGCTCCCGCTGGCCGGAGCGATCGCGGGGCCGGATTTTGCCGGTCCGGATGACGGAAAAGGCGGCGGCCTGTTCTCGACGCTCGGGCTTTCGGACTCCCCGCACTCCCCGGACTCCAAGGGCTCCGCTCCGCGGAAGCCCGCCGGCTCGCCGGCCGCGGCGGGATCCCGGCAGCCCGGCCCGGTCGAGCAGCCCCGTACGGATTCCACGTGCGGACCGGAGGTGTCCTCGCCGCACGGAGTGGAGGCGCAGACCTGCGTCCTGGTGGCCGAAGGCCGGACGTGGGGCCGCAGTTACTACCGGAACACCAGCGGTCGCGCACTGGACGCCGTGCTGACGGTGATGGGGCCGGCCGGGCGGACGGTGCAGATCCTCTGCGCGGTCGGCCCGGGCGACGAGCCGGGGCTGTGCGAGACGCCGAGGGAGGAGTCGGCCGGGACTCCGGACAGCTATTCGGCAGTTGCGGAGTTTGCAGTTCCGGATGACGAAGGGCAGCTGCTGCTGCGGTCCGGGAGCAACTCACCGGTACCGGGTGACGGTTGAGCGCCGCCGAAATGGAAGGGCCCGGTCGCTGGCGACGGGGGATGCACCAGCGACCGGGCTACAAGAACGGTAACAAGAGATCGCCTGTTCGCAAATTCGATCTCTGATATTCAGACACCGATTTGCAGACGGTTAGCGGGAGTTGTGACTCCTGTCACCGGATCTGCGCGAGGGCGCAGGTCAGCTGAGGGTCACCTGGCGGTTGGTGAGTCCGCCGCGCGCCCGGCGCTCCTCCGTGGTCAGCGGTGCGTCCGAGGCCAGGGCCCCGGCCAGCCGCTCCGCGAGCTCCGCCGCGGGCTTCTCGACATCGTCCGCGGTGACCCCGGTGGGCAGGTCCCAGACCGGGACCATGAGGCCGTGCGCACGGAAGGAACCGACGAGCTTCGTGCCCTCGCCGAGCGAGGAGGTACCCGCCGCGTGCAGCCGCGCGAGGGCGTCGAGCAGCTTCTCCTCGGGGTGCGGCATGACCCAGCGCAGGTGGTTCTTGTCCGGCGTCTCGCACCAGTAGGCCGCGTCCACGCCGGCCAGCTTGACGGTGGGGATGGCGGCCGCGTTGGCGCGCTCCAGCGAGGCGGCGATCTCCGGGGAGGCGCTCTGGGCGCTCTCCGATTCCGGAATCCAGAATTCGAAGCCGCTGTGCACAACCGGCTCGAAACCGCCGTCGGCGTCCAGGAGATCCTGAAGTCGAGGCCCCTCGGCCGGGACCCGGCGGGCCGGAACCGGAGTGCCAGGCTCCGCTACGAGCGCACGCTCCAGGGTGTCGGCCATGTCGCGGCCGAGGTCCCCGGTGGAGGACTCGTTCTGCAGGCCGAGGAGGACCGATCCGTCCTCGCGGCGCAGCGCCGGCCAGGCCATGGGGAGCACGGTCACCAGCGTGACGGAGGGGACGCCCTCCGGCAGGCCGCCCTTGAGCGACAGCGGCACGGTCGCGGCGGGAACGAGCTCGCGCAGTGCGACCCAGTCGCACTCGCCGGGCAGGCCCTCGAAGGGGCGCCGCACGTGCTCGGTGACGGCGTGCGCGGCGGCAGCGCCGTGGCAGGCCTTGTAGCGGCGCCCGGATCCGCAGGGGCAGGGCTCGCGGGCGCCCACCACCGGGATCTCACCGTTCTTGAGCTGCGGCTTTGCAGTCTTGGCTGCGGGGCGCTTCTTGGCCATCGTGGGTGTCTCCCGGTTGCGGCGGTACGGCGTCGTGTCTGGGCGCGAGCCTAGCCGTTCGTACCGCCGGAACCGGGTGGGTGCGGCCGGGAGCACGGTCGGCGTGCGCTCCCGGACGGCCGCCTGTACGGATGACCGGTACTGCTGTCGGGGATCCCGGCTTCAGGGATCCAGATCGTCGAAGGCCGTACTGAAGTCGATCGCCGGGGGCGCAACGCGCGTAGCGAAATCCTCGTGCCGGGCCCCACCTGCGACGATCACCCAGACGGTGACCTCGCCGGACGCGCCATCCCGGACACCCCAGTCCTGAGCCAGGGCGCTGATGATGTTCAGCCCCCGGCCGCCGCGTGCGGTGACCGAGGGCGTCGAAGGAACAGGGCGAGTGGGCCCGCCCCCGTCCGTGACCTCGACCGTCAGCCGCCCCGCCTTGTCGACGCGCCATGCGGCGCGTATCTCCCCGTCCCCGACTTCCCGTGAGCCCAGTGGCCTGCCGTGTCGACAGGCGTTGCTGAGCAGTTCGGAAAGGATCAGTACGGCATCGTCCACGACCGATTCGGACACCCCGCTGATACGCAATTGCTCACGCATCCGGTGTCTCGCCTCGCCCACGCCCGCAGGACCATGGCGTACGTCCATGCACGACGACGTGGGCACTTCCTGTGCCACCACCAACGCCACCCCCGGAACCTCCTTAGCCCCACGCATGGTCTGGATGCCCCAATGGCCTGGACCGGAAACCGACGAAGCGGAGCCCTCTGACGCATTGGCGACGGCCGAATGCGGAGCGGATGCGCCGGGGCACACCCTGTGATGGACGGGGTGGGGGTGAGGGGTGCGCAAAAGGGGGCGTCAGCGCCCCAGTTGGGACAGAACCTGACGGGGTCTGTTCGTGATGATCGCTTCCACACCGAGATCAGCGCACAGCTGAACGTCTTCGGGATCGTTCACTGTCCATACGTGTACGGAGTGGCCCGCGCCCTGGAGCTTGCGGATGAAGCCGGGATGGTTGCGCACGATCCGCATTCCGGGGCCGGCGATCCGCACCCCCGCGGGCAGTCGGCCGTCGCGCATCCGGGGCGAGATGAACTGCATGAGGTACACGGTCGGGATCGTCGGGGCGGCCGCCCGTACCCGGTGCAGGGAGCGTGCGGAGAAGCTCATCACCCGCACGGGGTGCGGGCCCTCGGCGGGCGGGGCGTCCAGGCCGAAGCGCTTGAGGAGGAAGAGGAGGCGTTCCTCCACCTGTCCGGCCCAGCGGGTCGGGTGCTTCGTCTCGATGGCGAGCTGCACCGGCCGTTCGGCGGCGGAGACCAGCTCCAGCAGGCGTTCCAGGGTGAGGACGGAGGTGCGCTCGGGGTCCGCGTCCCAGTCGGGGGACTCCTCGCGGTCCTTCCACGAGCCGAAGTCGAGGGCGGCGAGATCGGCGAGCTCCAGGGCGGAGACGGCGCCGCGGCCGTTGGAGGTGCGGTTCACCCGGCGGTCGTGGACCAGGACCAGATGGCCGTCGGCGGTGAGCCGGACATCGCACTCGAGGGCGTCGGCACCGTCCTCGATGGCCTTCCGGTAGGCGGCCAGGGTGTGCTCGGGGGCATCCTCCGAGGCGCCGCGGTGGGCGACGACCTGGATGGGGCGCGGCGTTGCGTGGGTCACCGGGTCATGGTGCCACCGAGGAGCCCCCCGGCGTCGAGGCGGCCTCCTGCGGATGCGCCCGAAATGCCGGATATAAAGAATGTCGGGAGATGCACAGGTCCGGCTTACAGTGCTCTGACGGGTCATGGGAAAGGCTTTGCCCAGGAACTTGTGCGGCACGTCGAACGTTCAGCCGAACCGATCGCCAGAGATTTCCGAAGCCGTGTGTGACGAGGAGAGAGCGCTGTGAGCACCGAGAACGAGGGCACCGCGGCCCCCGCAACCCCCGCGGCCCCGTCCGCACCCCCTGCTCCGCAGCCGGTCGACGCACCCCAGGCCGCGGCGCCCGCCGCTCCTGCGGCCCCGGCCGCCCCGGCGCCCGCGACCGGAGCCGCCGAGCCGGTGACGCAGCAGCTTCCGCCCACGCCCGCGCCCGGCACCGAGCCGACCCAGCAGATCCCGCACACCCCGGAGCCCCCGGTCCCGGCTCCGGCCGCGCCGGGTGCCGCCCCGGCCGCTCCGGCTCCCGTCCCGGCCGCTCCGGCTCCCGTCCCGGCCGCTCCGGCTCCCGTCCCGGCCGCGCACGGCGCCGAGGGCTGGCCTCCCCCGCCGCCCACGGTGCCCGCGTACGGCGGCGGCGGCCACGGCGGTGGCGTGTGGGGCGCCCCCCTGACCGCGAACGGCGCCCCGCAGCCCAAGCCGAAGGGCAAGGGCGGCCTGATCGCGGGCGTGCTCGTGGCGGCCCTCGTCGCGGGCGGCATCGGCGGCGGTGTCGGCTATTGGGCCGCCGACCGCAGCAACAACGGCACCGGCTCGACCACCATCAGCGCGGGCAACACCCCCAAGGAGCTCAAGCGCGACGCCGGCTCCATCGCGGGCCTGGCCGCGGGGGCACTGCCCAGCGTGGTCACCATCGAGGCCTCGGCCGGGGACGGCGAGGGCGGCACCGGCACCGGGTTCGTCTACGACCAGCAGGGCCACATCCTCACCAACAACCACGTCGTGGCCTCCGCCGCGAACGGCGGCAAGCTCACCGCCACCTTCTCCGACGGCAAGAAGTACGAGGCCGAGGTCGTGGGCCGGGCCCAGGGCTACGACGTCGCCGTCCTGAAGCTGAAGAACCCGCCGGCCGGCCTCAAGCCGCTGCCGCTCGGCGACTCCGAGAAGGTCGCGGTCGGCGACCCGACCATCGCGATCGGCGCCCCCTTCGGCCTGTCCAACACGGTCACCACCGGCATCGTCAGCGCGAAGAACCGCCCGGTCGCCTCCGGTGACGGCTCCGGCGGCAAGAACTCGTACATGAGCGCGCTCCAGACGGACGCCTCGATCAACCCGGGCAACTCCGGTGGCCCGCTGCTCGACGGGCGCGGCGCCGTGATCGGCATCAACTCCGCGATCCAGTCGGCCGGCAACGGCGGCTTCGGCGGCGGCCAGGCCGGTTCCATCGGCCTCGGCTTCGCCATCCCGATCAACCAGGCGAAGAACGTCGCCGAGCAGCTGATCAAGACGGGCAAGCCGGTGTACCCGGTCATCTCGGTCTCCGTGGACCTCCAGGCCAAGTCCGAGGGCGCCAAGATCTCCGAGCAGGGCGCTCCCGCCAATGACCTGGTCGACCCGAACGGTCCGGCCGGCAAGGCGGGCCTCAAGCCCGGCGACATCATCACCGACTTCGGCGGCAAGCCGGTCGACAGCGGCCCGACCCTGATCAGCCTGATCTGGACCTACAAGCCGGGCGACACGGTGAAGCTGACCTACCTGCGCGGCGGCAAGCCGACCACGGTCGACATCACCCTCGGCTCGCGGGTGGGCGACAAGTAGCCGCCCCGCGGCCGGCCACCCGGCCGGCAGCAGTGGCTTGATGGTGAGGGGCCGTGGGCGCGATTCCGCCTACGGCCCCTCCCAACGTCCGCTTATGCTTCACGGGTGTTCGATTCCCGGCACATACGGACGTTCCACGCGGTGGTCGCCTCCGGGTCCTACTCGGCGGCCGCCCGCGTGCTCGGGTACACCCAGCCCGCCATCACCCAGCAGATGAAGGCGCTGGAACGCGCCGTGGGGACCCCGCTGTTCACGCGCGTGGGCAGAAAGATGCAGCTCACCGAGGCCGGGGAATCCCTCTCCCGGCACGCCGAGACCATCCTCGGCAGCCTCTCCGCCGCCGAGGCCCAGCTGAAGGCGTACGCGCGGCTGCGCACCGGCCGGGTCCGGCTCTGCGGCTTTCCCAGCGCCAACGTCACCCTCGTCCCCGAAGCCCTGAGCGGCCTGGCCAAGGACCATCCGGGCATCCAGGTCGAGCTGCTGGAGGGGGAGCCCCCGGATTCCCTGCGCCGGCTGGAGCGCGGGGAGTGCGACATCACCCTGGCCTTCACCTATCCCGGGCTCCACGAGGAGATCCCGGAGGAAGTCGCCGAGGTCAGGCTGCTGGAGGACCAGCTGACGGTGCTGCTCCCGACCGGGCACCCGCTGGCCCGCCGGCGCGCCGTGCACCTGGCGGACCTCGCCGAGGAACGGTGGATCGCGGGCTGTCCGCGCTGCCGGGCCAACCTGCTGCACGAGTGCGCGGAGCTGGGCTTCGTACCCGACATCCGCTTCGCCACCGACGACAACCTGGTGGTGCAGAGCCTGGTCGCACAGGGCCTGGGCGTGGCGATGATGCCCGCGCTGGTGTTGCCCTCCCTGTCGCTGACCCGGGTCTGCGGGCGGGCGCTGCAACCCGCCGCCCGCCGTCACATCGCCGCCTACGTCTACCGCGACCACCTGCGGATTCCGGCGACTGCCGTGGTGCTCGACGCGCTGAAGCAGGTGGCGGCGAACCGGGTCGGTTGCTGACCAACCCATAAGCGGTGCTTGGGATTTCAGGTCACAACTGTCGTTGGACGTGATGGAAGTACGGCAGCACGCTGCCGGTATGACCACCACCACACCGGCCCGTACGACCACGAGGATGGCCGCCCTCGTCAGTGAGATCCGCACGGTCGTGGACCGGGGGCTGGCCCCCGACCTGACCGCCTACCTCGTGGGTGAACTGCTCGGCCCGCACCTGGGCGCACCGGACCTCCTGACGCCGGCGCAGCAGGAAGGCGACTCGGAGCGGTACCGGCAGCACGTTCTGCACGCCGAGTCCGACGGCAGCTTCTCGGTGGTGGCGCTGGTCTGGCTGCCCGGGCAGGAGACCTGCATCCACGACCACGTCTCGTGGTGTGTGGCCGGGGTGCACGAGGGCGAGGAGAGCGAGCGCCGCTACCGGCTCGCGCCCGGCGCGGGGTCCGCCCGGCTGGTGCCCACCGAGGACGTGGTCAACGGGCAGGGCGAGGTCTGCGGGTTCGCCCCGCCCGGTGACATCCACAAGGTGCGCAACTCCTGCGGCACGAAGGCGATATCCGTGCACGTGTACGGGGCGGACGTGTCCCGGCTGGGCACCAGCATCCGTCGCGTCTACACCCAACCCCTCGACAGCAGCGCCTGATGGCCCTCCTCCACCGCCCTCGCGGTGTGGCGGTCCGGCATGTTTCACGTGAAACATCCACTCCCTGGCCCGGGTTGGCGGCCGCCGCGGGCGGGGCGCTGGTGGCCTGGTGCATCCACCGCATCGTGCCCGCCGTTCCCATGCTGACCGCCTCCGTGGTGCTGGGCATCGCCGTGGCGCACCTCCCCGGCCTCCGGACCTTCGTACGGGGAACGGCCCGCCCGGGCCTCTCCCTGGCGGGCCGGAGGCTGATGCGGATCGGCATCGTCCTGCTCGGGCTCGGCCTGGGGCTGGACCAGGTGCTGCGGTTGGGCTGGGCGACCGTGGCCATGGTGGCCGGGGTGGTCGCGGCCACCTTCTTCGGCACGCTGTGGCTGGGTCGACGCCTCGGACTGCCGGGGGACCAGCCGCTGTTGATCGCCACCGGGTACTCGATCTGCGGGGCTTCTGCGATCGGCGCGGTGAGCGAGGTGTCCGGGAGCGAAGAGGAGGACGTGGCCGCCTCGGTGGCGCTGGTGACCCTGTGCGGAACCCTGGCCATAGCGGTACTCCCGCTCCTCCAGGGCCCCTTGGGGCTCTCCGATCCGGCCTTCGGGCGGTGGGTCGGCGCAGGCGTGCACGATGTCGGGCAGGTGGTCGCGACCGCGCAGACCGCGGGGCCGGGCGCGCTCGGCGAGGCGGTGCTCGTCAAGCTGATGCGGGTGGCCCTGCTCGCGCCCCTGGTCGCGGCGGTCGCCTTCTCCGTACGGGCCCGGCGGCGCGGGGTGCGTACGGCCTCGGGACGCCGTCCGGCACCGGTGCCGCTGTTCGTGGCCGGGTTCCTGGCCGCGGCCGCGCTGCGGGCCACGGGCGTACTGCCCGACGTGGCGCTGGAATGGGCGCACACCGCGCAGGAGGCACTGCTCGCGGCGGCCCTGTTCGGCCTGGGGAGCGCGGTGCACCTGCCGACGCTGGCACGGACCGGCGGGCGGGCCGCGGCCCTGGGGCTCGGGGCCTGGGTGGTCGTGGCGGGGGTCTCGTATGCGGGTGTGCTGCTCACCGTATGAGGCGCGTACGGAAGGGAGTTGGCCAAATCATGGCCGGAACCGACCGAACGTTCTGACTGGCCGCTGACATCGCAGCGCGGCCGTGCCACTCTGCCCCCGGCAAGCCGCACAGCGCACCGCCGATCCGCACCGACCGTTCTTCACCCCCCACCTTGCCCTGGTCCGGGCACGGCAGAAGGAGTCATGCGTGAATCGTCATCGCACAGCCTTGTCGGCACTCCTATCGGCAGGCGCCCTGATCACGGGCGTCCTGACGGCGGCCACCCCCTCGATCGCGGCGGACGCCCCCGCGTCCTTCCGGCAGCAGCACACCCAGGGCTTCTGGACCGCCGAGCGGATGCGGGCGGCCACCCCGCTGGACATCACGGCGGCCCCCGGCGCGACCCGGACCCCGGTCGCCGGCCCGGCCGCGCCCACCAGCGTCCCCCCGACGGCGGCCTCGGCCGCCTCCCCCACGGCGTTCCCGCAGGCGGGCGGCGCCTGGACGGGCGGCGGAGCGGTCGTGAAGACCTCCGGCCGGGTCTTCTTCACGATGGGTGACCGGACGGCCTCCTGCTCCGGTGACTCGATCACGAGCGCCAACGGCAGCACGGTCATCACGGCCGGCCACTGCGTGAAGTACCAGGGCGCCTGGCACACGAACTGGGTCTTCGTCCCCGCCTACAACAACGGCACCGCGCCCTACGGCCAGTGGTCGGCCACCAAGACCTTCGCCACCGACCAGTGGGCCGCGAGCGAGGACATGAACATGGACGTCGGCCTCGCCGTCGTCGCCCCGCTGAACGGGCAGACGCTGAGCCAGGCCGTCGGCGCCCAGGGCATCCTCTTCAACGGCGGCTACAACAAGAAGATGTACTCCTTCGGCTTCCCCGCGGCAGCCCCGTACGACGGGACCAAGCTGGTCTACTGCAGCGGCAACAGCGGCAAGGACTTCCTGCTGACCAAGGACCACAGCCTGGCCTGCAACATGACCGGCGGCTCCAGCGGCGGCCCCTGGTTCCAGGACTTCAACGAGGCCACGGGCCTCGGCACCCAGGTCTCGGTCAACAGCTTCGGCTACACCTTCCTGCCGAACCGCATGTACGGCCCGTACTTCGGCAACGAGGCGAAGGCGGCCTACGACAAGGCCCAGACCGCCTGACCCCACACCAGCCCCACCGGCCCCGCCTGCCCGGTACTCTGTACCGGCCAGGTGGGTTGCCCGAGCGGCCTAAGGGAACGGTCTTGAAAACCGTCGTGGCGCGAGTCACCGTGGGTTCAAATCCCACACCCACCGCAGCTGAGCGGCCCCTGACCAGTAATCCGGTCAGGGGCCGCTCGCGTATCCGCCCACGGTGGTTGGTTCATCCGAGTGGTGTTTGTCGGAAGATCGGCGCGCGTCGTGGGAGCGGTGCGGTTGCGAACACATCATGACGAATGTATTCAGATCCGCCCGTCGGAACATCGCGAAACGAGGCATTCGTCATGGCTCAGCGCAGCACCCTCACCTCGATCTGGACCTCCGTCCTCGCCGCCCTGGTGGCGCTGCTCACCGCTCTCGGTCTCGGTGGGAAGGCCGCCCCGGCCGCCGCCTCCGTCGCGGCTTCCGCCGACCCGGCCCCCGCCGCCTCCGTGCGTCGGCCGGCCTTCGCGGCCCGGCGGACCTGGCGGGCGATGATGCGGGGCGGTTCGCTCCCGCCGACCATCAAGCAGCGGATCCGCGCCGAGGCGCACGGCAAGACCCCGTCCGTCCGCCGTTCGACCACCGCCGCAGCCATGGGCGCCGGACCGGGAACCGGCGTACGGGAGCCGGCCCTGGTCGGAGCCGCGCTCACGAACGCTGCTGCCGGTGCCGCGCGGAACGCGCTCGCGCTCGCCGCTTAGGGCCGCCCGTACGCCACGTAGGTCCGTAGAGGCGTACACCCGCAGGTCTGTAGGTCTGTAGGTCTGTAGCTCCGTAGGTTCGCAGGTCCGTAGGTTCGTGGAGAACAGGCGCTGGAGCCCGGTCGTAGGTGACCGTGGATCGCGCCGCGCGATGTGCCCCCGGAGTGGGGCACGGTGGGATTGCCCCGGCGGGCGCCAGGGGCGTGCAGGGGGCGTGAAGCCCGGTATTGCAGGGCCGCAGGCCCGGGAGACGGTGGGGTTCCCGGACGGCGCGGCCCTTTTTGGCATGTCCGCAGGCGTGGATCTGGCGGAACGCTTCATCCCTTGTGGGGCAGGGGTGTCGGCAGGTTCCGGAGTGCTGACCTGGGGCTTCGGGGGCGCGAATGAGGTTTATCCGATGTTGGTCATACTTGCGGGGGAATCCTGGACTCCGGGGTGGTTTGCCGGGGATTCGGTGGGCAACTCTGGTCTCGCGACGTCGTCACCACACGGAACGACCGAGGCGGTCGGCCAACTGCCTTGGAGCAAGTCCCACTTCGGTTTTCTGGAGGATAAAGACATGGCAAGCATCCGTACCGCCCGCGTCATCGCCGCCGTCGCCGCTCTCCCCCTCGCCGTCGCCCTGTTCGGCGGGGTTGCCTCGGCCGACAACGGCTCCTTCGCGAACGACGGATCGAATGCGAGCGTCGCCAGCATCATCGGCAGTGGTGTGGGCGGGAACAACCACGGCAACTCGTCCACCTCGCAGCAGGTGGCCACCGGCTCGGGCGCCTCCAATCAGAACAACACCGCGCAGGTGAACGGGTCCGCCTTCACCGCGATCGACCAGGACAACTCGAACGTCGCGGTCAACTTCTACCCCTGGTGGTAGCCGCGGCCTGAGCCGCTCGAACTGTTGAGGGCGCCTGTGCGACCGGACCGGCTGGGGTCCGGTAGCGCAGGCGCCCTCGCGCGTGCCTGACCCTCCCGTGCCTTGCCGGGGCCCTCCCGACCTTGACACCGCAGGTGAATCTGACGGACAGTCAGGTTCACTCGATGATGTGATGCCGGGAGGCCAGCGCCGTGCACCTCGCCCCGACCGAAGGCCAGTTGCGGCTCCGTGCCGAACTGCGGGAGTACTTCCAGGATCTACTGCCGGACGGGGTCCCCGAGGACCCGGCCCGCCAGCGCGAACTGCTGCGCCGCATAGGCGCCGACGGACTGCTCGGCCTCGGCTGGCCCGTCGAGTACGGCGGCCAAGGGCGCGGCCCCGACGAGCAGTTCGTCTTCTTCGACGAGGCCTACCGGGCCGGCGCCCCCGTCTCGATGGTCACGCTCAACACCGTCGGTCCGACCCTGATGAAGTACGGGACCCAGGAGCAGAAGGACTACTTCCTGCCCCGGATCCTCAGGGGCGACATCGTCTTCGCCATCGGCTACTCGGAACCCGAGGCCGGCACCGACCTCGCCTCGCTGCGCACCCGCGCCGTCCGCGACGGCGGGACCGCCGGGACCACCGGGGACGCGGGGGATGCCGGCGACGCCGGCGACTGGGTGATCGACGGGCAGAAGATCTTCACCTCCAATGCCCAGAACGCGGACTGGATCTGGCTCGCCTGCCGCACCGACCCCGAGGCCCCCAAGCACAAGGGCATCTCGATCATCCTGGTGCCCACCGACGCCCCGGGCTTCTCCTGGACCCCGATCGAGACCGTCGGCGGACTCACCACCACGGCGACGTACTACGACTCCATCCGTGTGCCCGCCGGCAACCTCGTCGGCCCCGAACACGGCGGCTGGGGCCTGATCACCAACCAGCTCAACCACGAGCGCGTGGCCCTCGCCGCCATCGGCATGCAGGCGGAGGACTTCTACGAAGCCGCCCTCACCCACGCCCGCACCCCCGACCCCGGCACCGGCGACCGTCCCGCCGACCTGCCCTGGGTGCAGTCCCGGCTCGCCGAGGCCCACGCGCGGCTGGCCGCCGTACGCCTCCTCAACTGGCGCCTCGTCCAGGACGTGGGCGCCGGCACCCTGGCTCCCGGCGACGCCAGCGGCGTCAAGTTCCTCGGCACCGAATCCACCGTCGAGGTGTACCGGATGTGCCAGGAGGTGGTCGGCGAGCAGGCCCTGATCCGAGGGCCGGGTGCCGAGGCCTTCGAGGGCGGGGAGCTGGAGCGGCTGAACCGGGCCGCCCAGATCAACACCTTCGGCGGCGGGGTCAGCGAGGTCCAGCGGGAGATCGTCGCCATGATGCGGCTCGGCATGAAGGGAAGGAAGCGATGAGGGCAGACGCGGCCGGAGCCACCCGGCAGGCGGCCGAGGCGATCGGGTCCGACGGGGCAGCCCGGTTCCACGCACTCCTGACGGCCTTCGAGGGCCGCCCCGCCGCAACCGCCGGCCGGGCCAAGGACCCGGTCAACGAGCCGATGATCCGCCACTGGTGCGAGGCGATGGGCGATGCCAACCCCGCCTACACCGGGCCGGACGCCATGGCCCCGCCCACCATGCTCCAGGCCTGGACGATGGGCGGGCTCTCCGGCCACACGGACCGCTCCTCCGCCTACGACGAGCTGTTCACGCTCCTCGACGGCGCGGGCTTCACCTCCGTCGTCGCCACCGACTGCGAGCAGGAGTACCTGCGGCCGCTGCGCCCCGGCGACGAGGTCACCTTCGACGCCGTCATCGAGTCCGTGTCACCCCGCAAGACGACCAAGCTCGGTACCGGCCACTTCGTGACCACCCGCATGGACGTCCGGGTCGACGGCGAGATCGCCGGCACCCACCGCTTCCGGATCCTCAAGTTCGCCCCCGCGGCCAAGCGGGAGAAGAAGCCCGAGGCCCGGCGCCCCCGCCCGGTGATCAACCGCGACAACCAGGGCTTCTGGGACGGGGTACGGGACCACAAACTGCTGATCCAGCGCTGCACCGCCTGCGCCACCCTCCGCTTCCCGTGGCTCCCCGGCTGCAATGCCTGCGCCTCCCCCGACTGGGACACCGTCGAGGCGTCCGGAGCCGGCACGGTGTTCAGCTACGTCGTCATGCACCACCCGCCCTTCCCCGCCTTCGACCCTCCCTACGCCGTCGCGCTGGTCGAGCTCGCCGAAGGCGTCCGCATGGTCAGCAACATCACCGGCGTCCCGTACGACAAGGTCCGCATCGGCCTCCCCGTCCAGCTGGAGTTCCTGCGCGTCGACGACGACCTCGAACTCCCCGTCTTCCGAGGGAGTGCGGCCTGATGGACTTCCACCCCACCGAGGAGCAGGCCGCCGCGGCCGGCCTCGCCGCGCAGATCTTCCGCGACCTCGCCACCCACGAACGCCTCGCCGCCGCCGGCACCGGCAGCGACGCCGAGCTGTGGAAGGCCCTCGCCGCCTCCGGGCTGATCGCCGCCGTCCCCGACATCGGCCTGCTCGGCCTGGTGCTGCTGCTGGAGGAACAGGGCCGCACCACCGCCCAGGTCCCCTACGCCGCCACCTGCGTGTACGGGATGCTTCCGATCGCCGCGCACGGCAGCGCCGACCAGCGCGACCGCCTGCTGCCCGCCCTGGCCACGGGCGAGGCCGTCGCCACCGGAGCCTTCCCGGCCCGCGGCCGCCGGATCACCGCGTCACCGGACGGCCGGCTCAGCGGCACCGTCCCCGCCGTACCGTGGCTGCGCGAGGCCACCCACGTGCTGGTCCCGGACGCGGACCGGGCGCTGTGGCTCGTGCGGACCGACGCGCCGGGCGTACGGACCTCCGCGGTGGAGACCACCGCCCCCTGGTCGGCCGGGTGGCTGACCCTGGACGGCGCCGAGGCGGAGCGCGTCGGAACGGGCCCGGCGGCGTACGAGGACACGCTCGCCGCCGCCCGCACGGCCTTCGCCGGGCTCCAGGCGGGCGTCTGCGCGGGCTCGCTCGCGCGGGCGGTGGAGTACACCTGCACCCGCGAGCAGTTCGGCCGGCCGCTCTCCACCAATCAGGGCGTCATGCTGCGCGCGGCGGACGCCTACATGGACACCGAGGCGATCCGGGTCACCGCCTACGAGGCGGCATGGCGCATCGACGAGGGGCTCCCGGCGCGCGAGCACGCGCTGACGGCGGCCTGGTGGGCCTCGGAGGCGGGCAAGCGGGTCGTGCACGCGGGCCAGCACCTGCACGGCGGCATGGGCGCCGATCTCGATCACCCCGTCCACCGGCACTTCCTGTGGGGGCGCCAGCTGGACGGGTACCTGGGCTGCGGCAGCGAGCTGCTGGCCGAACTGGGCGCCGTACTGGCGCAGGAGGGCTGAGGCATGGTCGGCGCGCTGAGAGTCGGCGGGGAACTGCCGCCGCTGGAGATCCCGGTCACCCGCACCCTGATCGTCGCGGGCGCGATCGCCTCCCGCGACTACCAGGACGTCCACCACGACGCCTCGCTCGCGCGGGAGAAGGGCTCCCCGGACATCTTCATGAACATCCTGACCACGAACGGCCTGGTCGGCCGCTACATCACCGACCACCTCGGGCCCCACGCCGTCCTGCGCAAGGTGGCCATCCGCCTCGGCGCCCCCAACTATCCGGGCGACACCATGACCCTCACCGGTACGGTCACCGCCCTGGACGGGGACACCGCCGAGATCCGCGTCGTCGGGGCCAACGCCATCGGCCACCACGTCACCGGCACGGTCACCGTGACCCTGGCCCAGGGGGGCGCGGAATGAGCGTCCGTACCCGCGACGAACTCGGCGGCCGCGCCGCCATCGCCGGCATCGGCGCGACCGAGTTCTCCAAGGACTCGGGCCGCAGCGAGCTCAAGCTCGCCGTGGAGGCCGTGCACGCGGCCCTCGACGACGCCGGGCTCACCCCGGCCGACGTCGACGGCATGGTCACCTTCACGATGGACACCAGCCCCGAGATCACCGTCGCCCAGGCGGCCGGCATCGGGGACCTGTCCTTCTTCTCCCGCATCCACTACGGCGGCGGCGCGGCCTGCGCCACCGTCCAGCAGGCCGCGCTCGCCGTCGCCACCGGGGTGGCCGAGGTCGTGGTCTGCTACCGCGCCTTCAACGAGCGCTCCGGGCGCCGCTTCGGTTCCGGCGTGCAGCAGCGCGAGCCCTCGGCGGAGGGGGCGGCGCTCGGCTGGTCGCTGCCCTGGGGTCTGCTGACACCCGCCTCATGGGTGGCCATGACCGCCCAGCGCTACCTGCACGCCTACAACCTCACCCCCGAGGCCTTCGGGCACGTCGCGGTCACCGACCGCCGGCACGCCGCGAACAACCCCGCCGCGTACTTCCACGGCAAGCCCATCACCCTCGCCGACCACGCCGCCTCGCGCTGGATCGTGGAGCCGCTGAGGCTGCTCGACTGCTGCCAGGAGACCGACGGCGGCCAGGCCCTCGTCATCACCACGACCGAGCGGGCACGCGACCTGCGGCACGCGCCCGCCGTGATCACCGCGGCCGCCCAGGGCGCCGGCCGGCGCCAGGAGGGCATGACCTCCTTCTACCGCGACGACCTCACCGGGCTGCCGGAGATGGACGTGGTCGCCCGCCAGCTGTGGCGGACCAGCGGGCTGCGACCCTCCGACATCGACGTCGGCATCCTCTACGACCACTTCACCCCCTTCGTCCTGATGCAGCTGGAGGAGTTCGGCTTCTGCAAGCAGGGCGAGGCCGCCGATTTCGTGGCCGCCGACGCGCTGCCGCTCAACACCCACGGCGGCCAGCTCGGGGAGGCGTACCTGCACGGCATGAACGGCATCGCCGAGGCCGTCCGCCAGCTGCGCGGCACCTCCGTCAACCAGGCCGCGGGGGCCGAACACGTCCTGGTCACCGCCGGTACAGGCGTACCGACGTCCGGGCTGATCCTCGGAGCCGACCACTGAGGTCCATATGCCGGTGGGCTCCCCCTCCTCCACCTTCAGGAGGTGGAGCACCTCCCGGCCCTACAACCTGAGGTGGACCCCTCTTCGGCACCTGCGGCCGATCCCAGGGCGTGCGCGCGCTCCTAGCGTGGAGCCATGACCACGCCTGTGTGCACACTCGCCTCGAATCCGACGCCCTACCCGTCGTTCTCGGCGTACGTCCGGACCCGCGGCACGGTCCTGATGCGCACCGCGCGCTCCCTCACCGCCAACCCCTGCGATGCGGAGGACCTGCTCCAGACGGCCCTGGCCAAGACGTACGTGGCCTGGGACCGCATCGAGGACCACCGTGCCCTGGACGGCTATGTCCGGCGGGCCCTGGTCAACACCCGCACCTCCCAGTGGCGCAAGCGCAAGGTCGACGAGTTCGCCTGCGACGAGCTCCCGGAGACCGAGGAGGCCCCCGCCGCGGATCCCGCGGAGGCGCAGGCCCTGCGGGACGCGATGTGGCGCGCGGTCACCCGGCTGCCCGACCGGCAGCGGGCCATGGTCGTCCTGCGCTACTACGAGGACCTCAGCGAGGCGCAGACCGCCGAGCTGCTGGGGGTCTCGGTCGGCACGGTCAAGAGCGCCGTCTCCCGCGCGCTGGTCAAACTCCGCGAGGACCCCGAGCTCACTCCGGTCAGGTGAGCCGGAGGCGGAGCCGGATCCTGAGGATGTTTCACGTGAAACACCGATCCGCACGTCGCCGCGCGGGATGTTTCACGTGAAACACGGCCCGGTTTCTACCCCCGGGTAGTGACATGCCGACCGGTACGTGCGCAGAATCGGCAGCATCCGTAGCCGCCGCAGCGCCGCAGCGCTCACCGGGAGGACGCTTTGCTGAGCACCATGCAGGACGTACCACTCCTCGTCACCCGCATACTCCAGCACGGGATGACGATCCACGGGAAGTCCCAGGTCACGACCTGGACCGGGGAGGCTGAGCCGCACCGCCGCAGCTTCGCCGAGATCGGTATCCGTGCCACCCGCCTCGCGAACGCCCTGCGCGACGAGCTCGGGGTGCAGCAGGACGACCGTGTTGCCACCCTCATGTGGAACAACTCGGAGCACGTCGAGGCGTACTTCGCGATCCCCTCCATGGGCGCGATCCTGCACACCCTCAACCTGCGGCTCCCTCCCGAGCAGCTGGTCTTCATCGTCAACCACGCCGTCGACCGCGTCGTCCTCGTCAACGGCACGCTGCTGCCCCTCCTCGCGCCGCTGCTGCCCCACCTGCCGACCGTCGAGCACGTCGTGGTCTCCGGCGTCGGCGACCGCTCCGCGCTCGAAGGCCTCGATGTGCGCGTGCACGAGTACGAGGAACTCCTCGCGGGGCGTCCCGACAGCTACGACTGGCCCGAGCTGGACGAGCGCCAGGCCGCGGCCATGTGCTACACCTCCGGCACCACCGGGGACCCCAAGGGCGTCATCTACTCGCACCGCTCGATCTACCTGCACTCCATGCAGGTCAACATGACCGAGTCGATGGGGCTGACCGACAGGGACACCACCCTCGTCGTGGTTCCCCAGTTCCACGTGAACGCCTGGGGGCTTCCGCACGCCACCTTCATGACCGGTATCAACATGCTGATGCCGGACCGGTTCCTGCAGCCCGCGCCGCTCGCCGAGATGATCGAGCGGGAAAAGCCCACGCACGCCGCGGCCGTCCCCACCATCTGGCAGGGCCTGCTGGCAGAGGTCACCGCCAACCCGCGCGACCTCACCTCGATGAAGCAGGTCACCATCGGCGGCGCGGCCTGTCCGCCCTCCCTGATGGAGGCCTACGACAAGCTCGGCGTCCGCCTCTGCCACGCCTGGGGCATGACCGAGACCTCCCCGCTGGGCACCATGGCGCACCCGCCGGCCGGGCTCAGCGCCGAGGAGGAGTGGCCCTACCGGATCACCCAGGGCCGCTTCCCGGCCGGCGTCGAGGGCCGCCTGGTCGGCCCCGGCGGGGACCTGCTGCCCTGGGACGGGCAGTCGGCGGGCGAGCTGGAGGTCCGCGGCAACTGGATCGCGGAGTCCTACTACGGCGGCGCCTCCGGCGAACCCATCCGCCCCGAGGACAAGTTCAGCGCGGACGGCTGGCTCAAGACCGGCGACGTCGGCGTCATCAGCCCCGACGGCTACCTCACCTTGACCGACCGGGCCAAGGACGTCATCAAGTCCGGCGGCGAATGGATCTCCAGCGTGGAGCTGGAGAACGCGCTCATGGCGCACCCCGAGGTCGCCGAGGCGGCGGTCGTCGCCGTCCCGGACGACAAGTGGGGCGAGCGCCCGCTGGCCACGGTCGTCCTCAAGGAGGGCGCCACCGTGGGCTACACGGAGCTGCGCGCGTTCCTCGGCCAGTCCATCGCCAAGTGGCAGCTGCCGGAGCGCTGGACGATCATCGAGGCCGTTCCGAAGACCAGTGTCGGCAAGTTCGACAAGAAGGTGATCCGCAAGCAGTACGCGGACGGCGCGCTGGACGTCACGAAACTGGACTGACCGGCTCTCAACCCTTGGTGAGCCATGGCCGCAGCAGCTTGCTGACCGCGGGCATGGCCACGTAGGTCATCAGGGTGCTGAAGACGACGGCGAAGGCCGCGGTCCGCACCACGAAGTTCAGATCCACCAGGTACGGCCCGAGCACCGCGTTGCCCAGCAGCGAGATCGGGAAGATGGCCAGCCCCGAGCTGATCACCATCTTCCACCGCGGCGGCGCGGGCCGGGTCGTACCCGGCTTGGCGAACCACGTCTCCATGCCGTGCAGTTCCCGGCGGGCTATCTCCGTGTGGTGGTGGCCGAGGCAGTTGGAGAACCACTCCGCCCGCTCCGCGGAGTCCTGCCAGCGCTGGAACGCGGCCTGGTTCCGGAAGCGGTGGACCAGGAACCACGGCCCGCCTTCCGCCGCCGGGCGGAAGAGCCCGTACCCGAGGTGGTCCGGGAAGCTCGCGGCCGTCTCCAGGATCCCGTGGGCCCAGGCTTCGAAGGTCTCCTCGTGCCCCGGCTCCACCTGCCGCGCGATGAGCAGGTTCACCTCCCCGTTGTCGGCGGGGACGGTGTGCTCGGACGTGTCGATGATGGCCATCGGGCCAGGATTACTAGTTGGTGCCGATCTTCGCCAGCAGGTCCACGATGCGGCCCTGGACGTCGTCGGTCGTGGCCCGCTCGGCGAGGAAGAGCACGCTCTCGCCGGAGGCCAGCCGCGGCAGTTCGGCCGGGTCGATGCCGGTCGTCGTGTAGACGACCAGCGGGGTGCGGTTCAGCTGCCCGTTGGCGCGCAGCCAGTCCACGATCCCGGCCCGCCGGCGCCGGACCTGCATCAGGTCCATGACGACCAGGTTGGGGCGCATCCGCGTAGCCAGTTCCACGGCGTCGGTATCGGCGCCCGCGCGGGCGACCTGCATGCCGCGCCGCTCCAGGGCCGCGGTCAGCGCGGTCGCGATCTCGTCGTGCTCCTCGATCAGCAGCACGCGGGAGGGGTGCTGCTCGCTGTCGCGCGGCGCGAGCGCCTTCAGCAGGACGGCGGGATCCGCGCCGTACGCCGCCTCGCGCGTGGCGTGCCCGAGCCCGGCCGTGACCAGTACGGGGACCTCGGCGGCCGCCGCGGCCTGGCGCAGGGACTGCAGGGCGGTCCGGGTGATCGGCCCGGTCAGCGGGTCCACGAACAGAGCGGCGGGGAACGCGGCGATCTGCGCGTCCACCTCCTCGCGGGAGTGCACGATCACCGGGCGGTAGCCGCGGTCGCTGAGCGCCTGCTGCGTCTGCACGTCGGGCGCGGGCCACACGAGCAGCCGGCGCGGGTTGTCCAAGGGCTCCGGCGGCAGCTCGTCGTCGACGGGCCGCGGCACGGGACGGTTGACCACCTCCACGGCGCCGCCCGGACCGTCCAGCGGCTCGGGACCCTCGTCGGAGCCCGCCTCGGGAGCCCCTATGGCGAAGGCCCGGCCCTGGGGCGCGGGCTCGGAGAGCCGGCGACGGCGGCCGGAGCCCGAGCCGGCGGGGTCCACGGAGATGCCCTGGCCCAGGGTGCCGAGGGCGCGCACGCTGATCGGCTGCGCGGCCTGGCCCTCCGCCGGGGTGTCCTGCGGCTGCCTGGCCCCGGGCACGGCGACCTGGCCCGAGGCCTGGTCGTCCTCGGGAGCGGTCCGGGCCGCGGGAACGGGCCATGCCGGGGTCGCGGGCAGGGCACGCCGCCGCCCGGTGGGGTGGGCCGCTTCCACGGGGTCCTCCGCGGCCGCGGAGGACGGCGCAGCGGCTGCTTCGGCCTCGGCGGCGGGCGCGCCCAGCACCCGGCGTCCGCGCCGCCCGGCCGGGGCGTCGCCATCGGCCTCGGCGGGAGCGGGTGCCGAGCCGGCCATCGCGGGGGTCTGCGGAGCCGACGGAGCCGGCGTCGGTCCGGCGGGCAGCGCGAAGCCGCCCTCGGGAGCGATGGGGCGCGGGGGAGCCTGTGCGGGGGCGGGCGTCGGCCCGAGCCCGGTCGCCGGCACGGGACCACCGGGCTGAGCGGGAGCGCCAGGACCGGCGGAACCGGAAGGACCGACCGGGCCGGCCGGACCCAGGGCCCGCCGCCGCCCGGCGGGATGCTCCGTCACCGGAACCGGGGGCACCGCGGGCACGGGAGGCAGTGCGGGCATGGCGGTCCCCTGCGGGGGTACCGGCCGCCCGGGACCGTCCTGGCCCCCGATGGTGCCGGTGCCGCCGGGCCCACCGGTCGCGCCGTCCTCGCCGCTGCCGTCGCCGGCCCGGCCGCGCCTGCGCCCGGTGCCCAGCCCCGCCGGGTTCACCGGGGACTGCGCGAGCTCCAGGCCCGCGTCGGGGACGCCGGCTTCGCCTGCCCGCCGCCGCCCGGACGGCAGCGCCAGCGCGCTCCCGCCCTGGCCGGCCTGCCCCGCGTCGGGCGTCGCGGCCTCGTCGTCCAGGAAGGCGTCCACACCGCGCCGGCCCCGGCGCCCGCCGGAGACCTTGCCCGGGGCCGCGCCGCCGCCCGTTCCCGCGGCGTCTTCGGCCGCGGCGGCCGGGGGCTCCTCCGCCGGCTCCGGCAGGGTCACCGTCCCGGCTCCCGCGCCCAGCGGCAGCTCCAGCACGTACGCCCCGCCGGGCGCGCCCGGCACCTCCACCGTCTGGAGCACGCCCCCGTGTGCGGCCACGATCCCCCGCACGATCGGCTCGTGGACCGGGTTGCCGCCCTCGTACGGCCCGCGCACCTCGATCCGTACGACATCGCCGCGCTGTGCGGCCGCCACCACGATCGTCGAGTCGCTGTACCCGCTGCCCTGGCGGGTCTTGCCGGTGGCGTCCACCCCGGCGACGTCCGCGACGAGGTGCGCGAGCGCGGTCGCGATCCGGTCGGCGTCCACCTCGGCCTCGATCGTCGGCGCGTGGACGGCGAACTGCGCGCGGCCCGGGCCGATCAGCTCGACCGCTCCGTCGACGCCGGCCGCGACGACGCCGTTGATCAGGACCTTCTTCTTGGTGAGCCGGTCGGTGCCGGAGTCCAGGCGCTGGAAGCCGAGCACGTTGTCCACCAGCGTGGTCATCCGGGAGTACCCGGCGGCCAGGTGGTGCAGCAGCTGGTTGGCCTCGGGCCACAGCTGCCCCGCGTCGTCGGCGGCCAGCGTCGCCAGTTCCCCGCGCAGCTCGTCCAGCGGCCCGCGCAGCGATTCGCCCAGGACGGCCAGCAACTGTGCGTGGCGGGCGGCGAGGGCGTCGTAGCGCCGGCGGTCGGTGAAGGTCATGACGGCGCCGACGAGCTGCTCCCCGTCCCGTACGGGAGAGGTGGTCAGGTCGACGGAGACCGGCTGCCCGGCCTTGTTCCACAGCACCTGTCCGCGCACGCGGTGCTTGCGTCCGCTGCGCAGGGTGTCGGCGAGCGGGGACTCGTCGAACGGGAAGGGGGAGCCGTCGGCCCGGGAGTGCAGGACCAGCCCGTGCAGTTCGCGGTTGCCGAGGTCGGTGGCGCGGTAGCCGAGGATCTGGGCGGCGGCCGGATTGACCAGCACCACCCGTCCGTCGGTGTCGGTTCCGACGACGCCCTCCGCGGCGGCCCGCAGGATCATCTCGGTCTGCCGCTGGGAGCGGGCCAGCTCGGCCTCGGTGTCCACGGTTTCGGAGAGGTCCCGCACGACGAGCATCAGCAGCTCGTCACCGGTGTAGGAGGGTTGCGGCTCGCGGTAGGCGTCGCGGCCGTCGAGGTGGGCGCTGGTGACCTCGACGGGGAACTCGCTGCCGTCGGTGCGCCGCGCGATCATCCGCTTGGGCCTGGACCGGCCGCCTTCGTCCTCACCGGGCCGGCGCATGGAGCCGGGGATCAGCTTGGAGTCGAACTCGGGCAGAAGATCGAGCACGCCGCGGCCGACGAGCCCGGTGCCCGGGCTCTCCATGACCTCGAGAGCGATCGAATTGGCGTTGACGACAGTGCCGTTGGCGTTGACGAGCAACAGCGCGTCCGGAAGAGCGTCGAGTATTGCTGCGAGGCGAGCAGCGCCTCGGGATGGCCTGCTGCTCACGACGAGCTTCCTCCCTGACCACAACTACCGGCATGTCACGGGAGGAGTCTAAGGCCACAGCCCCCCGGCGGGGTGGCCGATGTGGGGTGGATACCGCCCGTTCCGCGCATCCTCCCAGGTCAGGAACGCCCACTCGGAAGCAGAGGTTCCAACTCGTCCCAGCGGTCGATTTCGCAGCCGTTCGTCCGGCGGAAGGTCGCGTTCACCTTGCGCCCGTGCCAGCTACCGGTGATCCGGGCGGTGGCAGGGCCGCCGTTCTGCGCGGTGCAGATCTCGGAATTGGAGACGGGAGCGAAGGGGTCCTTGCCCTCGTCGGTGAGCCGCTCCAGCGTTGCGCAGGACTCCTGCGGCCAGGGGTGATTGCCGCCCGCGGGGCCGCATTCGAGTTGGTACTCGCGGTCCATCTGCCGGTTGCCGGTCTTGGCCATGGTGATCGTGAGGCGGTCGGGCCCCGACAGCAGCCCGTTCAGGGGCTCGGGGAGCGGGGGCAGCGGCCCGGCGGCCGCGGCGGCCAGGGCGGAGGTGACGGCGAAGGCGGCGAGACGCAGCATGGGGCACTCCAGGTCGTCCGTACGTCGTACGCCTGACCAACGACGCGGGCGCGCCGACGTTGCGCGCTGCCAGGGGTTTAAGGCTTTGCCCTCCGCCCGCCCCTGCTAGTACCGTGGGAGCGGATTGGTGAGGGGCCCTGCGCCTGTGTCATCATCTGCACGCACCTTCGTACGCGAGGGTGTGCTGGAGGCGTCGCCTAGTCCGGTCTATGGCGCCGCACTGCTAATGCGGTTTGGGGCTTACCCCCCATCGAGGGTTCAAATCCCTCCGCCTCCGCACTTCACGAAGCCCCGGTCCATGCGGACCGGGGCTTCGGTGCGTTCGGGGTGCGCGCTGCGGAGATGCCGGCCGCCGCGGCGGCGCTCCGGCTCCCGGGTGAACCTCCGGGACGTGGGCCCCGCCCCAACCGGATGATCTTCTTCCAGGGTGTTTCCGCAGGTCAGAGCAGGTGTGGCTAATGGATTTCGCGTCCCGGCGAGGTCCATGTATTGTTGTTCTCGCAAGGCCAACGGGGCGCAAAACCCCAGCAAGCCAAGCACTCGTAGCTTAACGGATAGAGCATCTGACTACGGATCAGAAGGTTGCAGGTTCGAATCCTGCCGAGTGCACAGCAGGACGAAGGCCCCCAGGAGAAATCCTGGGGGCCTTCGTCGTACGTCCTCCCCGAGTCCTCCTTGGTGGGGAGGGAGTACCCCGGAGGTTGTCAGGGGTGGGATGGCTCTGGCGGGGGACGCGGGTTACGCGCGGGCGTCGGTACGGTCTTTTACAGATCGTTCGAGCGTGATCGTTCGAACCTGACGGGCGGGGGCTCTCATGGGACTGTTCGGAAACGCGCACAGCATCGACCGCGCGTCGGCGCAGCGGGACTACGCGCGGCTGCTGGGCCAGGGCGAGCAGGTGCATGCCGCCTATCTGCTGATCCGGGACACGATCCTGCTCACCGACCGGCGGCTGGTGCTCGTCGACAAGCAGGGGCTCACGGGCAAGAAGGTCGAGTACCACTCGATCCCCTACCGGAGCATCACGCACTTCTCCGTGGAGACCGCCGGCCACTTCGATCTCGACGCCGAGCTCAAGATCTGGATATCCGGGATCCCGGCGCCGATCGAGAAGACCTTCACCAAGGGCGTCGACATCTACGAGGTGCAGGCGATCCTCACGCAGTTCGTCGCCCGGTAGGAGGGCCCCTTGAGGGGGTGATTGCCGAATTCTGTTCGGTTCGATGGTGGGATTGCAGGATCCGGTACCGTCTACGCAAGGGCCGACGGGCCCATGGGAGGAAAACGCGTGGACGACATCGACCGGGCGCTCGTCCTGCGCCTGCAGGAGGACGCCAGCCAGTCGTACGCCGCTCTCGGCACGGCGGTCGGGCTCTCGGCCGGGGCCACCCACGAGCGGGTACGGAAACTCCGCGAGCGCGGGGTGATCCGGCGGACCACGATCGAGGTCGATCCGGCCGCGGTCGGCAGCGGAGTGCTCGCCTACGTGATGGTCGACTCCAACGCCTGGATGGGCGAGTCCGGCGCCGCCTTCGCCGCGATCCCCGAGATCCAGGAGGCGCACATCATCGCGGGGAGCGCCTCGGTGCTGGTCAAGGTGCGCACGGCCTCGACCGGGCAGTTGCAGGACGTCCTGCGCCGCCTCTACGCCATCGACGGGGTCAGCGGTACGCACGCCACCGTCGCCCTCGACACCTTCTTCGAGCGGCCGCTCCCGCTGTGACCTGGTGGTGCACGGGGATCCGGTGGAGCGACGGCCGGCCCGCCATCGGGTGGTACGGGCAGGGGCGCGGCGAGCGGGCGAGCGTGCTCGCCTACGGGCAGCGGCTGGCCTTCGTGGCGCACGGGGAGCGGCACTGCCTCGGAGTGCGGCGGGCCGGGAAACGGACGCCCTGCCCCACCGCGGCCACCGTGCCCGGCCGCGCGGGGAATGCCCAGTGCCCCGAATGTGCGCGCCTCGACCGGTCGTTCTCGGTGGCCGCCGACACCAACGTGGCCGATGCGCGCACCTATCGGGTCTATCTGGCCTGGTTCGGGCCCGGGATGGTCAAGGTCGGCATCACCGCCGAGGAGCGTGGCGCGGCCCGGCTGCTGGAGCAGGGGGCGGTGGCCTGGAGCTGGCTGGGGCGCGGGCCGCTCATGGCCACCCGGCGCACCGAGGAGCTGCTGCGGGCGGCCCTCGGGGTGCCCGACCGGATCGCGTACGCCCGTAAGCGGGCCGTACGGGCACACCTGCCGGCCGCGCCCGAGCGGGCCCGGGAGGTCGCCGAGCTGCACAGCCGGGCGGCCGCGCTGTCCGGGTGGCCGGAGTCGCTCGAACGGGTGGGGTGCGAAGTCGTCGACCATGCGGGGGCGTTCGGGCTGGACGGGCTTCCCGCGCCCGGGCGGGTGGTCAGCGAGATGGTTTCCGGCGGGGCGGTCGTGGGCCTGCTGGCGGGCGCCGCCGGGCCCGATCTGCACCTCGCGGACGGGCTGGTGGTGGACACCCGGCTGCTGGCGGGCTGGGAGCTCGTGGCTCCGCCGGACGAGGCCGTGACCAGCGTGCCGGTGGCGCAGGTGCCGGCCGCCGCCACGGCTCCCGTCGAGCAGGACGGGCTGTTCTGAGGGTTCTGCCGCCGGCGGCGCCCATGGTCAAAACTTGGATCCCTTTGGCCTTCCGGGGCCGATTCCGGTGGACATTCCGGTGGCCCGCCGCAGAGGGTGGTGGGCATGACCACTCAGCCGGTACCGGCCTTCGAACCCCCTTACCTGATGGCCGTCTTCAGCAATGTCCGCACCGCCGACGACAGCGGGTACCCCGAGACCCTCGCCCGGATGAACGAGATCGTCGCGGAGAATCCCGGCTTCCTCGGATACGAGTCCGCCCGCACCCCGGGAGGCCTCGGCATCACGGTCGCCTACTTCCGCGACCACGAGTCGCTCACCGCGTGGCGCGAGGACCTGGAGCACCGGGCCGCCATGAAGCAGGGCCGCAACGACTGGTACGAGAGCTACTCCCTGCACGTCGCCACCGTCGAGCGGAGCCACGGCTTTGTCCGCAACGGCTGAGGCCGTCCGCGCCTTCCGGGACCGGCTCGGGCTGCCCGGACTGGTGGACGTCCACACGCACTTCATGCCCGAGCGGGTCCTGGACAAGGTGTGGGACTACTTCGACGCGATCGGCCCGCTGACCGGTGTCGAATGGCCCATCACCTACCGGCACGAGGAAGAGAAACGCGTCACGCTCCTGCGGGAGTTCGGGGTCCGGGCCTTCACCGCCATGCTCTACCCGCACAAGCCGGCGATGGCGGCCTGGCTCAACGCCTGGTCCGCCGACTTCGCCGCCCGGACCCCCGACTGCCTGCACACCGCGACCTTCTTCCCGGAGGAGGGCGTGGAGGCGTACGTCCGGCAGGCCGTCGAAGCGGGGGCGCGGATCTTCAAGGCGCACCTCCAGGTCGGCGGCTACGACCCGAACGACGACCGGCTCGACGCGGTGTGGGGGCTGCTGGCCGAGGCCGGGGTCCCCATCGTGATCCACTGCGGCTCCGGACCCGCCCCCGGCAAGCACACCGGCCCCGAGCCGATCGCCCGGCTGCTGGCCCGCCACCCACGGCTCCCGCTGATCGTCGCCCACATGGGCATGCCCGAGTACGCCGACTTCCTCGACCTCGCAGAGCGGTACGGCGAGGTGCGCCTGGACACCACCATGGCCTTCACCGACTTCTCCGAGCGGATCAACGGCTTCCCGCCCGGGGGCCTGGGCCGCCTCGCGGACCTCGGCGACCGGATCCTGCTCGGCACCGACTTCCCGAACATCCCCTACCCGTACGAGCACCAGCTCGACGCCCTGGAGCGGCTCGGCCTGGGAGACGACTGGCTGCGGGCCGTCTGCCACGACAACGGCGCCCGCCTGTTCCGCCTCCCCGGCTGAGCGGCCCCGCTCCGTTTCTCAGGGAATTCACAGGTAGGGACAAGAACGCTCTCAGAGGCGCCGGTCAGCGTGGTCGCATGACCGCGACGACCACCTCCCACGCGTCCACGTCCACCAGCAACCCCACGGCCCTGGTGCGGCCCGACGGCGGCCCCTGCCGGGTGCTCGTCGTCGACGACGAGGCCTCGCTCTCCGAGCTGCTGTCCATGGCCCTGCGCTACGAGGGCTGCGAGGTCCGCAGCGCCGGCGACGGCGCGGGCGCGGTACGGGCGGCCCGGGAGTTCCGGCCGGACGTGGTGGTCCTCGACATCATGCTCCCCGACATGGACGGGCTCGCCGTCCTCGGGCAGCTGCGCAGGGAGATCCCCCAGCTCCCCGTGCTGTTCCTGACCGCCAAGGACTCCCTCGAGGACCGGATCGCGGGCCTCACGGCGGGCGGCGACGACTACGTCACCAAGCCGTTCAGCCTGGAGGAGGTCGTGGCCCGGCTGCGCGGCCTGGTCCGCCGTTCGGGCGCCGCCCAGGCGGCGCGCGGCGGCTCGGTGCTGGCCGTCGGCGACCTGCGGCTCGACGAGGACAGCCACGAGGTGGTCCGGGGCGGCCGGGAGATCCACCTGACCGCGACCGAGTTCGAGCTGCTGCGCTACCTGATGCGCAACCCGCGGCGCGTGCTGAGCAAGGCGCAGATCCTGGACCGGGTGTGGTCGTACGACTTCGGCGGCCAGGCCAACGTGGTCGAGCTGTACATCTCCTACCTGCGCCGGAAGCTGGAGAGCGGGCCCGGCATGGCCCCGATGATCCACACCCGGCGCGGCGCCGGCTACCTGATCAAGCCGGCCGAGTAGTGGCGATCCGGCTCCGCCCCGGGCGGCCCCGCCGCCCCTGGTCCCTGCGGACCCGGCTCGTCGTCTCCGCGGTGGCGCTGATCGCCGTGGTGGGCGCGGCCATCGGGACCGTCACCACCCTCGCCCTGCGCTCGTACCTGGTCGACAAGCTCGACGAACAGCTGCGGATCTCGGTCGACATGGCCGCCTCACCTCCCGGCATGCAGAAGGCGATCAGGGAGGGGAAGTCCGTCCTCGGCCCCGGCACCCCGCTCGGAGCCGTCGGATTCCGCATCGACTCCGACGGCAAGGTGTTCGGGGCCGACCGCAGCGTGCGCGACGAGGACCCCGAACTCAAACGCCGGCCCCTCACCGAGGCCCAAACAGCGGTCCTCGCCAAGGCCGCCCGCACGGCCGGGCAGGGCCGTAGCACGCCCGTGAACCTGAGCCTGCCCGAGCTGGGGTCGTACCGCGTGCTCGCCGCGCCCGACGGGAGCCTCGTCCTCGGCTTCCCGCTCCACGAGGTCGACTCCACCGTCAACACCCTGATCGCGGTCGAGGTCTGCGTCACGCTCGCCGGGCTGATCGCGGCCTCCCTGGCCGGGCAGGCCCTGGTCGGCGTCGCCCTGCGCCCGCTGCGCCGGGTCGCCGCCACCGCCACCCGGGTCTCCGAACTGCCCCTGCACAGTGGCGAGCCCGCCCTCCACGAGCGGGTCCCGGACGCCGAGGCCGACCCCCGTACCGAGGTCGGCCAGGTCGGCGCGGCCCTCAACCGGATGCTGGGCCACGTCTCCTCCGCCCTCACGGCCCGCCAGCAGAGCGAGATGCGGGTCCGGCAGTTCGTCGCCGACGCCAGCCACGAGCTGCGCACCCCGCTGGCCTCCATCCGCGGCTACGCCGAACTGACCCGCCGGGGGCGGGAGGAGCCCGGCCCCGACACCCGGCACGCCCTGGGCCGGATCGAGTCCGAGGCCACCCGTATGACCGGCCTCGTCGAGGATCTGCTGCTGCTCGCCCGGCTCGACGCGGGGCGCCCGCCCTCCACCGGCCACACCGACACCGACCTGGCCCCCCTCGTGGTCGACGCCGTCAGCGACGCCCGGGCCGCCGGCCCCGAGCACCACTGGCGCCTGTGCCTGCCCGACGAGCCCGCGGCCGTCCGGGCGGACCCGGCCCGGATCCAGCAGGTCCTGGTCAACCTCCTGGCCAACGCCCGCACCCACACCCCGGCCGGCACCACCGTCATCGCCCGTGTTGAGCTGGGGGCACCCCCAGCGGTAGCTGGGGGAGAAACATCCGCCGTCCGGCTGCGGATCGAGGACGACGGGCCCGGTATCCCGCCCGCCCTGCTCCCCCACGTCTTCGAACGCTTCGCCCGCGGCGACGCCTCCCGCTCCCGGGCGGCGGGCTCCACGGGACTCGGACTCGCCATCGTCCACGCCGTGGTCACCGCCCACGGCGGGCAGGTCGGCGTACGGAGCGAGCCGGGGCGGACCTGCTTCGAGGTCCTGCTGCCCCTCGCGCCCGGCACCGCCCAAGCGGCCGCGGACTCACAGACGGACCACAGGCTCACCACACAACGGTGACAGGCCGCCCGGTGAGGGTCGGAGCATGCGAACCGACACCTCTCCCGGTGCCCTTCCGGCACGGGCGCCCCTCGCGCCCGTGCCCGGCGAGCCCGTCCTCGACGTGGTGATCCCGGTCTTCAACGAGGAGAAAGACCTCGGCCCCTGCGTACGCAGGCTGCACGACCACCTCACCCGCACCTTTCCCTACCCCTTCCGGATCACCGTCGCCGACAACGCGAGCACCGACCGCACCCCCGAGGTCGCGGGCGCGCTCGCCGCGGCCCTGGACGGCGTGCGCAGCACCCGGCTGGAGGAGAAGGGCCGCGGCAGGGCCCTGCGGACCGTCTGGTCCGACTCCGAGGCGCCCGTCCTCGCCTACATGGACGTGGACCTCTCCACCGACCTCAACGCCCTGCTGCCGCTGGTCGCCCCGCTGATCTCCGGCCACTCCGACCTCGCCATCGGCACCCGGCTCGCCCGTTCCTCCCGGGTCGTGCGGGGAGCGAAGCGGGAGTTCGTCTCCCGCGCCTACAACCTGATCCTGCGCTCCTCCCTCGCCGCCCGGTTCAGCGACGCCCAGTGCGGGTTCAAGGCCATCCGGCGGGAGGTCGCCGAGCGGCTGCTGCCGCTGGTGGAGGACTCCGGCTGGTTCTTCGACACCGAGCTGCTCGTGCTCGCCGAGCGGGCCGGACTGCGGATCCACGAGGTGCCGGTGGACTGGGTGGACGACCCCGACTCCACCGTCCACATCGTCAGGACCGCCACCGAGGACCTCAAGGGCGTCTGGCGGGTGGGCCGGGCGCTGGCCGTGGGCGCGCTCCCGCTCGACCGGCTCGCCCGCCCCTTCGGCGACGACCCGCGCGACCGCTCCGCCCTGCCCGGGGTGCCGGGCGGGCTGGCCCGCCAGCTCCTCGGCTTCTGCGCCGTCGGAGCGCTCTCCACCCTCCTCTACCTGCTGCTGTACTCCGCCTTCCGCGCCGGAACCGGCCCGCAGCTCGCCAACGGAGCCGCCCTGCTGCTCTCCGCCGTGGCCAACACCGCCGCCAACCGACGGCTCACCTTCGGCGTCCGCGGCCGGGACCGGGCCGTGCGCCACCAGGCCCAGGGGCTGGTGGTGTTCGCCATCGGACTGGCCCTGACCAGCGGCTCGCTCGCCGCCCTCGGGGCGGCCGCGGCCCATCCCGCGCACAGCACCGAGCTGGCCGTCCTGGTCACGGCCAACCTCGCCGCCACCGTGCTGCGGTTCCTGCTCTTCCGCGCCTGGGTCTTCCCCGAGCGGCGCGGCCCCGAGATCACTACGCCCAAGGACGGCCGATGACCACGGCAGCACTTCCCCTCTTCCCGGCCGCCGAGGCCCGCGCCCATACCGGCCGGCCGCGCTGGGAGCGCCCCGCCCTCGCCGGACTCCTGATCGCCACCGCGGCCCTGCTGCTGTGGGACCTGGGCTCCTCCGGCTACGCCAACTCCTTCTACTCCGCCGCCGTGCAGGCGGGCAGCGAGAGCTGGAAGGCCTTCTTCTTCGGCTCGTCGGATGCCGGGAACTCCATCACCGTCGACAAGCCCCCGGCCGCCCTGTGGCCGATGATGCTGTCGGTCCGGCTGTTCGGGCTCGGCTCCTGGCAGATCCTCGTCCCGCAGGCGCTGATGGGTGTGGCGACGACCGCGGTGCTGTACGCGGCCGTACGGCGCCAGTTCGGGCCGGGGGCCGCGCTGCTGAGCGGCGCCGCCTTCGCGCTCACGCCCGTCGCCGCGCTGATGTTCCGCTTCAACAACCCCGACGCGCTGCTGACCCTGCTGCTGACGGTCACCGTGTACTGCCTGCTGCGGGCCCTGGACGGGGCGCACACCCGATGGCTGCTGTGGGCGGGCGTCGCGGTCGGCTTCGCCTTCCTCACCAAGACCCTCCAGGCCTTCGTCATCCTGCCGCCGCTCGCCCTCCTGTACGCGGTCTGCGCGCCCACCCGGCTGCGCAGGAGGCTGGGCCAGCTGCTGCTGGCCGGGCTCGCGATGGTGGTGGCCGGCGGCTGGTGGGTGGCCATCGTGGAACTGTGGCCCGCCGCCTCCCGCCCGTACATCGGCGGCTCGCAGAACAACTCCTTCCTGGAACTGACCCTCGGCTACAACGGCCTGGGGCGGATCAACGGTGAGGAGACGGGCAGCGTCGGAGGCGGGGCGCGGACCGGCGGGGCCGGAGCCGGGGCCTACGGTCTGCCCGAGGGCGCCCCGGGCATGCGGGCCGGCGGCGGGGGCGGCGGCTGGGGGGAGACCGGTATCGACCGGCTGTTCTCCGGCAACATCGGCGGTCAGATTTCCTGGCTGCTGCCCGCGGCGCTGGTGCTGCTCGTGGTCGGCCTGGTCGTCACCTGGCGGGCCCGCCGGGCCACCGACTCGCTGGAGGGCATGGCCCGGGCGGCCTTCCTGGCCTGGGGAGGCGGGCTGCTGATCACCGCGGTGGTCTTCAGCTTCATGGAGGGCATTTTCCACGAGTACTACACGGTGGCGCTGGCGCCGTTCGTGGCCGCGTTGGTCGGCATGGGCGTGGCCGTGCTGTGGGAGGAACGCGGCAGCCGGGCCGCCGCGTTCACCCTGTCCGGGGTGCTCGCGCTGACCGCGGTCTGGTCGTGGGTGCTGCTGGGCCGGGCCACCGACTACCTGCCGTGGCTGCGCTGGACGGTGCTCGTGGGCGGGCTGCTCGCGGCGGCCGCGCTGCCGTTCGCCGCGGCGGCGGGCCGGCGTGCGGTCATGGCCACGGCCGCGCTGGGTCTGGGGGCGGCGCTGGCCGGGCCGTTCGCGTACTGCCTGACCACGGTGAGCACCGGGCACACCGGGTCGATCGTGACCGCCGGGCCGGCGGTGGCGGGCGGCCGGGGCGGGCCGGGCGGCATGATGTTCGGCCCCGCCGGTGAGCAGGGGATGGGCGGCTTCGGCGGGCCGGCCGGTGCCGGTACCGGTGCCGCTGCCGGTGGTGCCGGCGGTGTTCCGCAGGGCGGGGCCCAGGGGGGACCGCAGGGCGGTTCGGCGGCTCCCGGCGCGGTACCGCCCAACGGACCGGGCGGTCAGGCCGGTCAGGCCGGTCAGGCCGGCCAAGGCGGTCAGGGCGGGCGTGGGTTCGAGCGGGCCGGCGGCGGCCAGGGCGGGCCCGGCGGCGGCCTGCTGAACGGCGCCCAGGTCGGCGCCGAGGCGAAGGCGGCCCTGCGCGCCGATGCCGGCGAGTACACCTGGGCGGCGGCCGCCGTCGGCTCGCAGAACGCGGCGAGCTACCAGCTGGCCTCGGGTGAGCCGGTGATGGCGATCGGCGGCTTCAACGGCAGCGACCCCTCGCCGACGCTGGAGCAGTTCAAGACGTACGTACAGGAGGGCAGGATCCACTACTTCATCGCCCGGGGCGGGACCCGGGCGGGCGGCGGTGGCCCGGGCGGGGCCACCGGCACGGCCATCGAGAACTGGATCAAGGCCACCTTCAAGGCCACCACGGTCGGCGGAGCCACCTTCTACGACCTGACGGCCCCTACGGGGGGAGTCGCATCCTGATCCGGTCTCACGGGTGGCCACAGCACTAGCATCAAGAGGGCGGACCGGGCATTCCGGGCTGATCCACCTGGTGTGAGGAGGGTGCCTCCATGGCGACCGCGGGCGATTGCGGGGAGATCCGGACCAGTGTGTGGCTGGCCGTCAGGCCCGCCGCTCCCGCCAGACGCCGCAGCGAGGCGCCCTCCGGGCTCGACCGGGAGCGGATCACCGCCGCCACCGTGCGGCTCCTCGACGCCGAGGGGCTGGGCCGGTTCTCGATGCGGCGGCTCGCCGCCGGGCTCGGGGTGACCGCGATGTCCCTGTACTGGTACGTGGACACCAAGCACGATCTCCTCGAACTCGCCCTGGACAGTGCCCTGGGCGAGCTGGCCCTCACCCCCGGCCCGGCGCCGGACGGCTGGCCGGGCCGGCTGCGGGTGCTCGCCCGGGGCTACCGGCGGGTGCTGGCGGACCACCCCTGGGTGGCCCCGCTCACCGCCGCCTACCCGAACATCGGCCCGCACGCCCGGGCCTTCGACGCCGCCCTCCAGCGGCTGCTGGACGCCACCGGCCTGGCGGACTCCGCCCGGACCGGGGCCCACCTGGCCGTCTCGCAGTTCCTGCACGGGTGCGGGGGCGCGGTGCGGCGGGCGCCCGAAGGGGACTTCTGCCTCGCGCTCGACGTGCTGATCGCGGGCATCGAGGCGAAGGCCACCGCCTAGGTTCAGGCGGTGGCCTTCGTGCGTTCCACAGGGCCGGATCAGGCCTTGGCCGGTACCTCGGCGGGGGTGGCGTCCGCGGGGTCGGCGTCCGCGGGGTTGGCGTCCGAAGGGTTGGCGTCCGCCTGGCCGGAGACCGCTGCCGGGGCGTGGGGGGCCGGCTTCGACTTCAGCGCGACCTCCTTGATGAACAGGCAGAGCAGCAGGGCGAGCAGCGCGGTGGGCGCCGCGTAGAGGAAGACGTCCCCGACGCCGTGCCCGTACGCCGACTCGACGACCGTACGGATCGGCGCCGGCAGCTTGTCGAGGTCGGGGATGCCGCCGCCGCCCGTGCCGCCGTGGCCGAGCGCCGCGGCCTTGGGGCCGAGGGCGGTCAGGCCGTCCTTCACGTACCCGGTCACTTGGTGGGCCATGACCGCGCCCAGCGCCGAGACGCCCATGGCGCCGCCGAGCGAGCGGAAGAAGGTGACGACGGAGCTGGCCGCGCCCAGGTCCTCGGGGGCCACCTGGTTCTGGGTGGCGAGGACCAGGTTCTGCATCATCATGCCGAGACCGAGGCCGGTCAGCGCCATGTAGACCGCGATGTGCCAGTACGGGGTGTCGTAGCGCAGGGTGCCCAGCAGTCCGAGTCCGGCCGTCAGCAGCACGCCGCCGGCGACGAGCCAGGCCTTCCACTTACCGGTCTTGGTGATCACCTGACCGGAAACGGTGGAGGAGACGAAGAGCCCGCCGATCATCGGAATCGTCAGGATTCCGGACATCGTGGGGGACTCGCCGCGGGCCAACTGGAAGAACTGGCTGAAAAACACGGTCCCCGAGAACATCGCGATGCCGACGAAGAGGGAGGCCGCCGAGGCGAGCGAGATGGTCTTGTTGCGGAAGAGCCGCAGCGGGATGATCGGGTCGCTCGCGCGGGACTCGACGAGGACGAAGAGCAGGCCGAGCGCCACCGCGCCGCCGGTCATCGCCCAGGTCTGCCAGGAGATCCACTCGTAGGAGTCGCCGGCCTGCGTGACCCAGATCAGCAGCAGCGAGACGGCGCCGCTGATCAGGAAGGCGCCCAGCCAGTCGACCTTGACGTCGCGGCGGACGACCGGGAGGTGCAGGGTGCGCTGGAGCACGATCAGCGCGATGATCGCGAAGGGCACGCCGACGTAGAAGCACCAGCGCCAGCCCAGCCACGCGGTGTCGGTGATGACGCCGCCCAGCAGCGGGCCGCCGACGGTGGCGACGGCGAAGACCGCGCCGAGGTAGCCGCTGTACCGGCCGCGCTCGCGCGGGGAGATCATCGCGGCCATCACGATCTGCGCGAGGGCGGACAGGCCGCCGACACCGATGCCCTGGACCACGCGGCAGGCGATGAGCATGCCGGTGTTCTGGGACATGCCCGCGACCACGGAGCCGAGGACGTAGATCACGAGGGATATCTGGACCAGCAGCTTCTTGCTGAAGAGGTCGGACAGCTTGCCCCAGAGCGGGGTGGCGGCCGTCATCGACAGCAGGGCCGCGGTGACCACCCAGGTGTAGGAGGACTGGGTGCCGCCGAGGTCGCTGATGATCTGGGGCAGGGCGTTCGAGACGATCGTGGAGGACAGGATCGCGACGAACATGCCGAGCATCAGCCCGGACAGTGCCTTCATGATCTGTGGATGGGTCATGGACGTGCTGTCGGACGTCGTCTCCGACCTGGTCATGTTGTTCCTTTGGCTAGAAGCTCGATCGGAGTCGGGCCAGCAGGGTGTTGAGTACGTCGATGTCCTCGGGGGACCAGTCGGCCAGCGCTCTTTCCAGCGCGGCCGTGTAGCGGGCCCCGAGTTCGGCCAGCAGGGCCCGTCCGGCCGGGGTGAGCCGCAGGATCCGGCAGCGGCCGTCGCCCGGGTCGGGCTCGCGGTCGATCCAGCCGTGCTCGGCCACGTGCGTGACGTGCCGGCTGGTGACCGAGATGTCGACGGCCATGAACTCGGCCAGCCGACTCAGCCGCATCTCGCCGTGCCGGTCGAGCACGGTGAGGACGGCGGCGGCGCCGGGCGGGCAGTCCGGGGGCAGGACGCGGGCGAGGTCGCGCTTGACCGCGCCGATGCCGGTGAGCTGGCGGGCCAGCTCCTCGTGCCGGGCGGCCGGCCCCGCAGCTCCGGCCGGCCCCACAGCTCCGGCCGGGCCGGCCGGTCTTGTCCGCGGCATCCCCGTTGCTTCCGTCGTCTGCGTGGCCACCGGACCGCCCCCCATCTCGTTGCTTAGAGCAACCATAGAAGCGGATGGTTGCTACAGGCAAATGAATCCTGGGGGTGGGGCGGTAAAGGAATCGGAAAACCGGCTAGGGTCCTGCTCCATGGCTGACAACCACAACTCACAGGGCCCCGAGGGCAACTACGACCCCGCGGGCAGCACCCAGATGTTCCGTGCGTTCGTCGAGGAGGCCGCGCCGGCCCGGCAGATGCCCACCGGATCGCGCCGCCAGCGCCGCGAGGAGCAGCAGCAGGCCGCCGGCTCCAAGTCGGGCGTGTGGCTCGGGGTGGGCATCGCGCTCGTGCTCGTCGTCGGCGCCGCCCTCTGGGTCGTCCTGCACTGAGTGCGGGAACGCGGGGGCGCAGGAGCCCGGGGCGCCGGACTCAGCTCCAGGCGGCCGTGACCTTCTGCGTCTCCACCCGCATGCCCAGCGGGACCCGCCAGGCCTCCACGCACACCGTGTAGGTCTGCGTCTTCGCGGCTCCGCCCGCGATGGGTGCGGGGAGCGGCTGGGTGGTGGTGATCGTGGCCCAGTCGATGCCGAGGGCGCCGATGATGTGCGTCGCGAAGGTGACCGTGCCCGAACGGGTCGCGGTGGCCCCGGTGTTGGTGAACGTGACGGTGACCCGCTCGCACCAGCGGTCGGTCGCGGCCGCCCGGGCCGGCGCGGACAGCGTGAGCCGCGCCGGGGTGGCCGGGGGCGCAGGCGGGGTCGTTCCGGGCTTCGTCCCGGGGGGCGTGGGCGTGCCGGGGGATCCCGGGGTGCTCGGCGTTCCGGAGGTCCCGGGGCTGCCGGGTGGTGTGGTGGTCGGGCCGGCCCCGGGTGCGACCCCGGGGATGCCTGCGGAGCCGCCGGGGGCGGTGGTCGTGGCTCCGCCCTGGGCGGAGCCGGCAGACGGCTCGGACGCCGGAGTACCGGTCGGCGTACCGGATGAGGACGCGGAGGATCCGCCCGCCGCGGACGGGCCGCCGAGCTGCTGGAACTCCACCTGTCCCCGGGGCGCCACGTTCTCCCCCGGCCCCCGCTCGGGGCCCGGGGCCGCGGCGCCCACGGCGACGTAGCCGTCCCGTGCAGGGCCGCCGCAGCCGGTGAGGCCGGCGACGGCCGTGCAGCACAGGGCGAGGAGGGCGGCCGCGCGAGGTGCGCGAGCCGAGCCGGGTGTGCGAGGTCCCTTTCGCATCGCGCCAGTTTTGCTGACGCTCCGTCAATTGGGAACCCCGCGGCTCCCCGTCACTCCCCGATGAGGCCTACGCGCAGCTGCGCGAGCGTACGGGTCAGCAGCCGGGAGACGTGCATCTGGGAGATGCCGACCTCCTCGCCGATCTGCGACTGCGTCATGTTCGCGAAGAACCGCAGCATGATGATCTGCCGCTCCCTGGGCGGGAGTTTGGCGAGCAGCGGCTTCAGCGATTCGCGGTACTCGACGCCCTCGAGCGCGGTGTCCTCGTAGCCGAGGCGGTCCGCGAGCGAGCCCTCGCCGCCCTCGTCCTCGGGTGAGGGCGAGTCGAGCGAGGAGGCGGTGTACGCGTTGCCCACGGCGAGGCCGTCGACGACGTCCTCCTCCGAGACCCCGAGTACGGCGGCGAGCTCCGGGACGGTCGGCGAGCGGTCCAGCTTCTGGGCGAGCTCGTCGCTGGCCTTGGTGAGGGCCAGGCGCAGCTCCTGGAGGCGGCGCGGTACGCGCACGGACCAGGAGGTGTCCCTAAAGAATCGTTTGATCTCTCCCACGACGGTCGGCATCGCGAACGTCGGGAACTCCACCCCGCGTTCGCAGTCGAACCGGTCGATCGCCTTGATCAGGCCGATGGTGCCGACCTGGACGATGTCCTCCATCGGCTCGTTCCGGCTGCGGAAGCGAGCGGCGGCGTACCGCACCAGGGGCAGGTTCAGCTCGATCAGGGTGTCGCGTACGTACGCCCGTTCGGGGCTGTCCGCGTCCAGGGCGGCAAGTCGCTGGAAGAGGGAGCGGGAGAGGGTGCGGGTGTCGATGGCTTCCGAGCGGACAGGCGCTGCAGGTGCTGCCGGCGCCGGGCTCTTGACGAGCGTGAGCACCTTGGAGCTGCCCTGGTCTACGGACATGCCACCCCCTTGAGGTCGCGGACGGTCGCGTTCTCTGCGCGCCCGTCGGAGGAACGCAGCCTCCACCTGAATACCGGAGGCGGGGCTGCGGCAAACGCGGTTCCAGCAGAATGTCACATGTCGGCAACACGCTGTAGCGCCAAGTCGACATATATCTCCAGCGACAGACGTGATCAGACGGGTGGTCAGCCCGTTCTGTCGGGAAACGCGTGGATGATCTCCACTCGATCCGGTTACGCCTCGATCCTGTTTGCGGATCGCAGTCGGGCGAAGCTCCGGGCGAGCAGCCGGGACACGTGCATCTGGGATACGCCCAGCTCGGCGCTGATCTGCGACTGCGTCAGATTGTTGTAGTACCGCAGGAGGAGGATCCGCTGTTCCCGCTCGGGCAGTTGTACGAGGAGGTGGCGCACGAGGTCGCGGTGCTCGACCCCGGCCAGCTCCGGGTCCTCGTAGCCGAGGCGGTCGAGCAGCCCGGGCATGCCGTCGCCCTCCTGGGCGGCCTCCAGCGAGGTGGCGTGGTAGCTGCGGCCGGCCTCGATGCAGGACAGCACCTCGTCCTCGGTGATGCGCAGCCGTTCGGCGATCTCGGCGGTGGTCGGGGTGCGGCCGTGGAGGGTGGTGAGGTCCTCGGTGGCGGCGTTGACCTGCACCCACAGCTCATGGAGGCGGCGCGGCACGTGGACGGTGCGGACGTTGTCGCGGAAGTAGCGCTTGATCTCGCCGACGACGGTGGGCATCGCGAAGGTCGGGAACTGCACGCCGCGGTCGGGGTCGAACCGGTCGATCGCGTTGATCAGGCCGATCGTGCCGACCTGGACCACGTCCTCCATCGGCTCGTTGCGGCTGCGGAAGCGGGCGGCCGCGTACCGGACGAGGGGGAGGTTGGCCTCGATGAGGGCTCCGCGCACCCGGTTGTGCTCGCTGGTGCCCGGCTCCAGCCCTTTCAGCTGCCCGAAGAGGACCTGGGTCAGGGCCCGGGTGTCCGCGCCCCGGCTCGGCGGTCTGGGGGGCACGGGGGCGGTCGCAGGGGCCGGGGCGGGAGAGGGGGCCGAGATGGAGGCGAAGGCGGAGGCGGGAGCGGCGGGAGCGGGGGGCGGTGCGGCCGGGGGTTCCTCGGACGGCTCCTGCCGGAGCTCCTGCCTCGGCTCCGGCGGCGGCTCGTGCCGGGGCGGTACCTGGGGGTCCTGCTGGGGTGGCACCTGAGGCGCAGTACTGGCCGGCACGGTCACGCCACCCCTTCAGTCAACTCAGTCAACTCATCCGTCAAAAGCGGTCATAGCATCACAACACATGTGCACTGTGTGCAAGCACCGGATATCACCGTGTTGAGGGCAAGTTGGGCATATCGGGGCATTGCGCCCAGCGGTGGGTATGCAAAAAGCCCCCCACCCGTTGGAGTGGGGGGCCGGGAAGTCCGGGAACCGGTTCAGCGTACGGGTTCAGCGCACCAGTTCGGTCATGAACTCGCCGATGCCGGAGGCGGCATCCGATATCCCTTGGAAACCGATTCCCACCATCTCGGCCGCCCGCTTGGGCTGGGTGATGATCACGAAGAGGACGAACACGGTGAGGGCACCCGTGATGAGCTTCTTGGTGTCCATGAGCGGTGACGGCCTCCCCAACCGGTCCTGCGCGGTCGGGTGAGTCTATCCGGTCAAGTTTCGACACTCACCCGGCCTTTAAGGACCAATGACCCGCCACTCCGGGTCCTTTGCCGCTGTGTCCCCGGTTGCGGTGGGCGCAGGATTGATGTGAGCCCACCGGTTCTGGCAGGAAATCGGTGGGTGAGGGACAGGACCTCACTGCGGGGTCCGAGCCGCAAGCTTCCCCCCTGACTGCGGCTCGGACTGGCAGGTTCCGTCCTCATCGGGGGAAGTGGCTTTGTCCCCCCGATGCCACTTCCCCCGTCCCACACGATGAAGGTCCCGACCCCGGTCGGGGCCTTCTTCGCGTTTCCGCGCGTCCGCCGCCTTCGCCGTGTTCTCCGCTACTGGACGGCGCCGAGCAGGTCGACGACCGGCTGTACGGGGGCGATCACGGGCATCAGCTGGTCGGGCAGCGTCGACAGCTGGTCGAGCGGGCGGACCCCCTCGCTGACCTTCGCGCCGATCTCCTGGACGGAGGTGGGCTGGGCCCCCGCGGGCATGCCCGGAGCGGCGCTGGGGAGGTCCGGGAGGGTGAGCGGGGTGAGGGGTGCGGCCGAGGCGGCGGGTGCGGCGAGGCCCGCGGCGGCCCCCGCGAGGGCGAAGGCGGCGAGGATGCGCTGGGTCTTGGTCATGCCGTGACAACGGCCGAAGGGGCGGGCGGTCACGCGGGCGTCATCCGGAGAGACGCGGGAGAGACGCGTCGGAGGAACGCCGAGAGCCCCGACCCTTGCGGGACGGGGCTCTCGATCGGAGCGGTAGTGGAGGGATTTGAACCCCCGATGGGTTGCCCCATACTCGCTTTCGAGGCGAGCTCCTTCGGCCACTCGGACACACTACCGAGATGGATCCTAGCCTAAGGAGCCTCATTCGCTGAAATCGGAATCCACCGGGCCGCTCACAGGTCGCGGAAGAAGTCGGACAGCTGCCGAGCGCACTCCTCGGCGAGTACGCCGCGCACCACCTCGGGCCGGTGGTTGAGCCGGCGGTCCCGTACGAGGTCCCACAGAGACCCGGCCGCGCCCGCCTTCTCGTCGTCCGCGCCGTAGACGACCCGGGCGACGCGCGACTGCACGAGCGCGCCCGCGCACATCACGCACGGCTCCAGGGTCACCACCAGGGTGCACCCCGGAAGCCGCCATTCCCCGAGCCGGGCGGCCGCCCGGCGCAGGGCGACCACCTCGGCGTGCGCCGTGGGGTCGCCGGTCGCCTCGCGCTCGTTGTACCCGGTGGCCAGGATCTCGCCGTCCGGGCCGAGCACGACGGCGCCGACCGGTACGTCACCGGCCGGCACCGCCCGGGCGGCCTCCGTGAGCGCGAGGCGCATGGAGGCCCGCCACGGGTCCCGTACGGGATCGCGATCGGGCACGTGGCCGAGGTCGTGCGCGTCGTGCGTGCGGGTCACTAGCGGACGGCCTCCAGGACCTCGGTGGCGCCGAGCGATTCGGCGATCTCCGAGAGGGCGTCCCCGTCCAGGCCCATGAGCTGTTTGTGGGACACCCCGAGGTCGTCGAGCAGCCGGGGGTCGCCGAGCGGTCCGGCCGGCACCGGCTCGGCGCCGGTCCCGCCCGCCTCGTCCTCGTCGTCGTCCTTGTCGGCGAAGGCGGCGATGGCGTCCTCCTCGCCGTCTTCGGTGCCGTCCAGGTCCAGCTCGTCGAGTTCGTCGTCCTCCTCGTCGCTGCCCAGCAGCTCTTTGGTCAGCATCGAGCCGTAGGAGCTGCGGGCGGCCGCGGAGGCGTTCGATACGAAGTACCGCGGGTCCTCCTCGCCGTCCACGCGGACGACGCCGAACCAGGCGTCCTCCTGCTCGATGAGGGCGACCACCGTGTCGTCGTCGACAGCGGCGGAACGGGCGAGATCGATCAGATCACTGAGGGACTCGACGTCGTCGAGTTCCATGTCGCTCGCTTCCCACCCGTCTTCGGTGCGCGCGAGCAGTGCGGCGAAATACACCGTGACTCTCCCACTGGTCTTAGGCGTGCCGGTTGGAGGTCCCCCCGGCCGGAGGTTGGGGCAAAGCGGCTGTGGTGCGTGCCGTCCTACCCCGCCCAATCGGCATCGTGGCAGAAATGGCGGCTTTGCGAGAGGTCTTCCGCGCCTACGTCGTGTCGGGCCCGGCTCGGAACCCGCTCCGCCGGGCGCGGCGCCGCTACCGGGGGCCCTGCCCCCAGCCCCCCGCGCCTCAAACGCCGGCGGGGCTCGATTTGCCTCCGGCGGCGCCTCGAACGCCGGCGGGGCTGCATGGGGCCGGGCTACCAGCGGAACGTGCGCATGCGCATTTGTTGGCGCATGCGGGCCGCGCGGGCGCGCCGGGGCTGGACGCGGTCGCGGAGTTCGCGCGCCTCCATCAGGTCGCGCAGGAACTGCGCGCGGCGCGCTCGCCGCTGGGCCGCGGTTTCCGGCGCGTCGTCGCTCGGCTGTGTGTCGGGCATCCGCCACCACCCCAGGCTGGTCGGTCGTCCCCCTCCGCTCCCACCTTCCCCCGGACGGGCCGTTTGATGCCACCCCTGTGCAGGTCAGGCGTCGTCCGAGCGGGTCGGGACCACCGCCACCGGGCCGTGGGCGTGCTGCAGCACCGCGTTCGCCACCGAGCCGATCATCAGCGACATGGCCGTGCGCCGCGGGTGGTGGCGGCCGACGACCACCAGGGCCGCCGACCGGGAGGCGGTGACCAGCCGGCCCGCCGGGTCCCCGGGTACGGCGGCCTGCTCCACCGGGACGTCCGGGTACCGGGCACGGAACGGCGCCAGGCGCGCCGTCTGCGACCGCAGCATCTCCCGCTCGGCCGGTACGCCGTCCCCCTCGTCCGCCAGCCCCTCCGGCGGGATCACCGCGAACGGGCTGTCGATCACCATCGTCGGCGCCGGCGGGATGGCGTACGCGGACACCACCTGGACGGTGGTCCCCCGCACGGCCGCCTCCGCGAACGCGAAGGCCAGTACGTCGTCGGGCGTCTCCGCGGCGTGCAGCCCGAGCACCACCCGCCCGGCGGAGGCCTCCGTCTCGGCCTCGGCGCTCCGCTCCGCGTGCGGAACCACCACCACCGGACACGGGGCCGTGGTGGCCACGGCCCGGCTGTTCGAGCCGAGCAGCAGGCTGGCGAAGCCGCCGCGCCCCCGGGAGCCCATCACCAGCATCCGCGCCTCCGCCCCGATGACCCGCAGCGCCTCGGGAACGGAGCCCTCCAGCGACTCGTACTGCACCCCCTCCGGCAGCTCGGAGCCCCCGCCCATCAGCGCCCGGATCCGGTCGCTCACCGGATCGGCGAACTCCTCCGGCTGCGAGGCGTCGTGCAGCGCCGACCGGCGTCCCGCATACAACTGCGCGTGGTCGGGCAGTACATGGGCGATCAGGAGCCCCGTACCGTGCCGCAGCGCCGCGGCTCTGGCCCACTCCAGGGCCTTGAGGCTGTGTTCGGATCCGTCGACCGCTGCGATCACCGGTGCGTTGCTCATCAGTCCAGCCTGCTGGGCACTCGCACGGCCCGCATCCCCAGGCGGTCCCGGGCGTGGCCCGGCCCGTGGACGCGAAGGGCCCGTGTCAGCGCGTAGCCTTTTGGGTGCAGGTCGCGTCTCGCGGCCGTTTTTGCAGGTCGCAGGCCGAGTTTTGGAGGATGTTGTGCGTTTGCAGGTCGTCGATCACCCCTTGGTGGCGCACAAACTCACCACCCTGCGCGACAAGCGCACCGACTCCCCCACCTTCCGTCGGCTCGCCGACGAGCTGGTGACCCTGCTCGCGTACGAGGCCACCCGCGACGTGCGCACCGAGCAGGCCGACATCGAGACCCCGGTCGGCCCGACCACCGGCGTCAAGCTCTCCCACCCGCGCCCGCTGGTCGTGCCGATCCTGCGCGCCGGCCTCGGCATGCTCGACGGCATGGTGCGGCTCCTGCCGACCGCCGAGGTGGGCTTCCTGGGCATGGTCCGCAACGAGGAGACCCTGGAGGCCTCCACGTACGCGACGCGCATGCCGGAGGACCTCTCCGGGCGGCAGGTCTACGTCGTCGACCCGATGCTCGCCACGGGCGGCACGCTCGTCGCGGCGATCCAGGAGCTGATCAAGCGCGGCGCCGACGACGTCACCGCCGTGGTGCTGCTGGCCGCGCCCGAGGGCGTCGAGGTCATGGAGCGCGAGCTCGCCGGCACGCCGGTCACCGTGGTGACCGCCGCGGTCGACGAGCGGCTCAACGAGCACGGCTACATCGTGCCGGGCCTGGGCGACGCGGGCGACCGCATGTACGGCTCCGCGGAGTAGGCCTCCCGGACCGGGGCGATCAGCACTTCTTGACGGGCGCGGGCTCGGGGTTGGCCAGGAGGGCCAGCGCCTTGTCCGCGTCCGCCTTGGGCTTAAGCTCCTTGAAGGCGTCGCCGAGGATCATGTCGATGTCCGCGGTCTCGCGGGCGTCGGTCTGCTGTGTGACGCCGGCGAGCTGGGTGCCCAGGACGGAGTAGGCGGCCTTGTCGGTCGCGGGGGAGCCGAGCAGTATCCCGGTCCCGGGGACCTTCTTGTCGAAGTCGGCCGGGGCGTTGCCGACGTTGCCGATGACGAAGCCGCGTTTCCGCAGCTCGTCGCCGACGGCCTTGGCCAGGCCCGCCCGCGGGGTCGCGTTGTAGACGTTGACCGTGATCTCGCCGGGCTGGGGGAGGACGACCGCCGGTTTCGCGGCGGCCGGCGATGCGGCGGCGGGGCCGCCCTTGGGGGCGGCCTTGGGGGAGGCGGTCGGGCAGTCCCCTGCGCCAGCGGCTGTGTTCCGTTTGGAGCTGTCGCCCCGGAACACGTCGATGAGCTGCAGTGCCCCGTAGCCGACCAGGGCGAGGGCGAGGACCGAGCCGAGTACGGCGAGGACGATGCGGCGGCGGCTCCGCTTACGGCTCATCCGCGGGTAGGCGGCTCCCGTGACGCGGTACTTTCCGCCCATGCCGGGGGGAGTGAGCATGCTCATGGGCGCAGCGTAGTGCGGCTCGGGAGCGATGCCTACTAAATGATCTGCTGATAGGTCAATGCTGACCCGAAAGGCGCAATCTACGCGAAGCGCCGCTCGCCGCTCGCCGCGGTCAGTCCATTTCGAGGACGCGGGCGTGCAGGACCTGTCGCTGCTGGAGGGCCGCGCGGACGGCGCGGTGCAGCCCGTCCTCCAGATAGAGGTCGCCCCGCCACTTCACGACGTGCGCGAAGAGGTCGCCGTAGAAGGTCGAGTCCTCGGCGAGCAGCGTTTCGAGGTCCAGCTGGCCCTTGGTCGTCACCAGCTGGTCGAGCCGGACCGGGCGCGGCGCGACGTCCGCCCACTGCCGGGTGCTTTCCCGGCCGTGGTCGGGGTACGGCTTTCCGTTTCCGATGCGCTTGAAGATCACACGGAAAGCCTACCGGGCCGGTGCCTGCGGGCGCAGCCTCGCGACGTTGGTGCAAAAGTGTCAAACAGCGCCAATTCGGGAGTGATGCATGAGCGAGAGCACCGACCCCGCCGTCTCGGCGGGCCCGGCGGACGAGATCGCCGCCGGATACGCCTTCACCGGACCAGCGCTCGATCTGGGGGCCCTCCTCTGGGACGGCCGCTGCCTGCCCGACCGTCAGATCCGCATTCCCCTGTCGATGCTCAACCGGCACGGGCTGGTCGCGGGCGCCACCGGCACCGGCAAGACCAAGACCCTCCAGCTCATCGCCGAGCAGCTGTCCGCCAACGGAGTGCCGGTCTTCCTCGCCGACATCAAGGGCGACGTCTCGGGCGTCTCGGCGCCCGGCACCGCCAACGAGAAGATCGAGGAGCGGGCCAAGGACGTGGCCCAGGACTGGGAGGCCACCGGATTCCCGAGCGAGTTCTACTCGCTGGGCGGGATCGGCCCCGGCATCCCGGTCCGGTCGACGGTGACGAGCTTCGGCCCGGTGCTCATGTCGAAGGTGCTCCAGCTCAACCAGACGCAGGAGCAGTCCCTCGGGCTGATCTTCCACTACGCCGATTCCAAGGGCCTGGAGCTGATCGACCTCAAGGACCTGCGCGCGGTGGTCGCCTTCCTCGTGTCCGACCAGGGAAAACCGGAGCTCAAGGGCATCGGCGGGCTGTCCACGGTGACGGCCGGGGTGATCCTGCGGGCGCTGACCGCCTTCGAGCAGCAGGGGGCCTCGGAGTTCTTCGGCGAGCCGGAGTTCGACACGAGCGAGTTCCTCCGTACGGCCGCGGACGGGCGGGGGCTGGTCTCCGTACTGGAACTCCCCGCGGTCCAGGACAAGCCGCAGCTCTTCTCCACCTTCCTGATGTGGCTGCTGGCCGACCTCTACAACGACCTGCCGGAGGTCGGCGACCTGGAGCGGCCCAAGCTCGTCTTCTTCTTCGACGAGGCCCACCTGCTCTTCAACGGCGCCTCGAAGGCCTTCCTGGACTCGATCACCCAGACCGTGCGGCTGATCCGCTCCAAGGGCATCGGCGTCTTCTTCGTGACCCAGACCCCCAAGGACGTGCCGGCGGACGTCCTCGCGCAGCTCGGCAACCGGGTGCAGCACGCGCTGCGCGCCTTCACCCCCGACGACGCGAAGGCGCTGAAGGCGACGGTGAAGACCTTCCCGAACTCCCCGTACGACCTGGAGGAGCTGCTGACCCGGCTGGGCACCGGCGAGGCGGTCGTCACCGTGCTCAGCGAGAACGGCGCCCCGACCCCGGTCGCGGCGACCCGGCTGCGCGCCCCGCAGTCGCTGATGGGGCCGATCGAGGCGGCGGCACTGGACCGGGCGGTGAAGTCCTCGCTGCTGTACTCGCGCTACGCGGAGCCGATCGACCGCGAGTCGGCGTACGAGAAGATCAGCGCCGAGCAGGCCGCCGCGGAGGCGGCGGCGGAGGCGGCAGCGGCGGCCGCCGAGGCGGAGAAACAGGCCAAGGAGGCCGAGAAGGAGGCGGCGAGGGCGGCGCGCAGCGCCCCGAAGCCGGATGCCTCGCTGGCCCAGCAGGTGGTGGGGAGCGGGCTGTTCCGCTCGCTGGCCCGGTCGATCGGGACGCAGCTGGGGCGGGAGATCTCGCGCTCGATCTTCGGAACGGCCCGCAAGCGGCGCTGACGGGGCCGGCCGGCGGGCCGCCCCCCGCCCAAGGCGCCCTGCTCCAGAAGGAATCCAGCGAATCCGGTGCCGCGCCCCTGGCGGGCGCTGACAGACTCGGAGCATGCGGACCGAACTCACCGACACCACGTCCAGCAAGGTCAACCGGGCCCTGCTGGCAGCCCGCCGGGCGATAGGCAGCCCCACCATGGGCCTGGTCCTGACGCTCGTCATCGCCACCGACGAGGAGAACGCCTACGACGCCGTCCGGGCGGCCTCCGAGGCCTCCCACGAGCACCCCTGCCGCATCATCGCGGTGATCAACCGGACCTCGCGGGGCCCGCACAGCCTGCGCGCGAGCCGGCTGGACGCCGAGCTGCGGGTCGGCTCGGACGCCGGGACCGGCGAGATCGTGCTGCTGCGCCTGCACGGGGCGCTGACCGGGCAGGCCGGCTCGGTCGTCCTGCCGCTGCTCGTGCCGGACGCGCCGGTGGTGGCCTGGTGGCCGGCCGACGCCCCCGCCGACCTGGCCCAGGACCCCCTCGGCGCGCTGGCCCAGCGCCGGATCACCGACGCGAACGCCGCCTACGACCCCGTTGCCGTACTCGACGAGCGGGCCGCCGCCTACCAGCCCGGCGACACCGACCTGGCCTGGACCCGGCTCACGCCGTGGCGGGCCCTGCTGGCCGCCGCCCTGGACCAGAAGCCGCTGCCGGTGACCGGCGCGACCGTGGAGAGCGAGGCGGACAACGTGAGCGCCGAGCTGCTGGCGCGCTGGCTGGAGGACCGTCTCGGGGTGCCCGTCGCCCGGCTGGAGAGCGCGGGTCCGGTGATCACCCGGGTCAGCCTCCAGACCACGGGCGGGGAGATCCGGGTGGACCGGCCGGCCGGCAAGCTGGCCACCCTGGTCCTGCCGGGCAGCCCTGACCGCAAGGTGGCCCTGAAGATCCGCAGCGACGCGGAGCTGATCGCGGAGGAGCTGCGCCGCCTGGACGCGGACGTGGTCTACGGCTCCGCGCTGCGGCGGCGGCCGCTCCAGGCCTCGCTCTCCGCGTAGTGGTTGTCGTACGTGGACGAGCTGTCCTTGATGTCCTGCACGGTGGCCTCGCCCGCGTTGACGCGGCCGAGGAGCCGGTAGTAGTCGAAGCGGCCCATGCCGGGGGTGAAGCCGACGAAGACGGAGGCCGTGTGGCCGGGGGCGGGCGCGAAGGCGTGCTTGACCCCCGGCGGGATCGCGATGAAGTCACCGGCGTCGAGGGTCTGGACCTCGTCGCCGACGAGCACGTCGAGGCGGCCGGCCGTCACGTGGAAGAACTCGGTGGCCTTGGTGTGGAAGTGCACCGGAGCGCCGGCCGCGCCCTCGTCGAAGGTGGCGGTGTTGCAGGTGAGCTCGGCGGTGTCGGTGAGCAGCGTGATGAGGCTGCCGGGGGCGTCGTAAATGGCTTCGGCGGTGGCTGCGCGGGTCGCGATCTCGTTCATGTCCCCCAATCTACGGTCCGGATAGACCGGTTCCAGGGGTCAATCCGGGGTCTGTCAGGTCGGTCAATCCGGCGAGGTCGGGGCGGGGTCAGGACGTCTTCGCGGCCTTGGCGGCGGCCTTCATCTCCTGCTTGTGGGCCCGCACCTTGGCCAGGGACTCCGGCCCGGTGATGTCGGCGGCGGAACGGTAGACGTTCGCCTGCCCGTAGCCGCCCGCGGCCTCCCGCCAGCCCTTCGGCCGCACCTCGAACCGCTTGCCCAGCAGGGCGAGGAAGATCTGGGCCTTCTGCTCGCCGAAGCCCGGCAGCGCCTTGAGCCGCTTCAGCAGCTCCTCCCCGGTCGCGGCGTCGGCCCAGACCGCCTCGGCGTCCCCGCCGTAGTGCTCCACGAGGTACGCGCACAGCTGCTGGATCCGCTTCGCCATCGACCCCGGATAGCGGTGGACGGCGGGCTTCTCGGACAGCAGGGCGGCAAAGGCCTCCGGGTCGTACGCGGCGATGGCGTGCGCGTCCAGGTCGTCGGAGCCGAGCCGCCGGGCGATCGTCCAGGGGCCCGAGAACGCCCACTCCATCGGCACCTGCTGGTCGAGCAGCATCCCGACGAGGGCGGCGAGCGGGCTCCGGCCGAGCAGCGCGTCGGCCTCGGGCTCTTGCGCGAGCCGGATGGTGATGTCCTTGTCGTTCATGGCTCCAGCGTCCCGTGCGACGGCGCTCCGCGCGCGGTCGGCGCGCGGTTGTCGGACCGCCCGCCTAGCGTGGATCCGTACCGTCGGCGCAGACAGGACACAGGAGTTGATCATGACCGAGTTCCCGGAAGGCGCGCCCTGCTGGGTGGACGCGATGTTCAAGGACGTGGAGGGCGCCAAGAGCTTCTACTCCGATGTGCTGGGCTGGACCTTCGGTGAGGCGGCGAGCGAGTACGGCAACTACACGCAGGCCTACTCCGGCGGCAAGGCGGTGGCCGCGGTGGTCCCGCCGATGCCGGGGGCGGACGCCCCGTCGCAGTGGTGTCTGTACCTCGCCTCCTCCGACGCGGCGGCGACCGCGGAGAAGATCAAGGCGGCGGGCGGCGAGCTGCTGATGGAGCCGATGCAGGTCGGCACCTTCGGCTCGATGGCGATCGCCAAGGAGCCGAGCGGCGCGGTCTTCGGCGTCTGGCAGCCGGGGGACCACAAGGGCTTCGAGAAGGTCGGGGAGCCGGGCGCCTACGCCTGGGCCGAGTTCTTCAGCCGGGACGTGGCGAAGGTGGACGCCTTCCTGCCCAAGGTCTTCCCGTACGCCACCCAGCAGATGGACATGGGTGACAGCCCGGAGGCGGAGGGCATGGACTACAGGATCTACAGCCTGGGCGGCAAGGAGAACCCGGTGCTGGGCCGGATGAACATGGGCTCCGACTTCCCGGCGGAGATCCCCTCCTACCTCCAGATCTACTTCGGCGTGGACAACTGCGACGAGGCGGTCGCCAAGGCGAAGAAGCTCGGCGGAACCCTCCACTTCGGGCCGATGGACAGCCCGTTCGGCCGCTTCGCCGCGCTGACCGACCAGCAGGGCGCGGCCTTCGCGGTGATCGACATGTCGACCACGGTCGGGGAGATGCCGACCTTCGCCTGACCACCCGCCGATCCGCCGCGGTGTGGTGCCGCGTGCCCCTGCCGGGAATTCCACGGCAGGGGCACGGGCGTATGGGGGCGACCCGCTCAATCGATCATGGCTGGAGAAATAGCGGCCTCAACCAGCGGCCCGCCAGGCCTGGTCACCCCTGATCACCCGTTTGCCCCAGCGGATTCACCCGGCATCGTCGTCCGGGCGGTCGGGAACCCGGCAGACTGTCCGCCGCGGCACATGAATGCGAGTGGCACGGGGGCGGACTTGAGAGCGCGCAGAGTGGTTGTTTCGGTCGTGGGGTGCGGGCTGGCGATGCTGGCGGCGGCCTCGTGCACGACAGCTCCCGCGCCACCGCTCGCACCGCGCCCTCTGCCCCCGCCGTCGCTCTCGCCGGAGCCGCTGCCGCTGCCGCTGCCGACGGCCACGCCGACTCCACCACCCGCGCCCGCGCCTTCGCCGACGGCGCCCGACGCGCCGTCCACCTCCGGGCCCGCCGGGGCGGTCGGGGACGCGAAGCCCACGGCCGCCGACCGGGCACTGCTGGAGCTGGTCCGCCAGGATCCGGCAGTCCATGTGCCCGGCGACGACGAGGTCATCGTCATCCGCCGGGAGCCGGACGGCCGGGCAGGCGAGCTCGCCTGGATGCCGGACGACCGGCACTACTGCCTCGCCGTGGTCCGGGAGGCCCGGGCCGAGACCGCCTGCGGATCCCTGCCGACGTTCTGGACGCGCGTCGGGATCCGGCTGGTGGCAAAGGGCAGGCCCTATCCCGACCCGGCCGGCGGCGGCCTGACGCGTACGGTCTTCTTCGCCGTCGTGGACGGCGGCCACGGCCCGTACGCGTACTCCGGAACGGGCACGCCGACCCCCGGTCTGAGCCCGGTCCGCGACGCCACGGCGGCCTTCGCCTCGGGCCGGACGCTGAGCCTGCTGACGTACGACCGCCCCGTCGCGGGCCGTGCGGCGGCCGATACGTACATCTGCGGCGCGGACAACGCCATTTGCTTCCCGTCCACAGAGGCTCTGCCCCTCCCGTCGTCGCCGTCCGCCTCGGAGCGCTGACAAGCCGTCCTTCCGATGGCATCGTGGTGGGTCCATGTCGGGGGATTTCAGAGTGAGTTGGGGGACTCGTGGGGGTTGAGCCGACCAGTGGGCCGTTACCGGATCCGGGCCCGACCGAGCCCCCGCCCGTTCCGTCGAACCCGCCGCCGCTCGGGCGTCCCTGAACGCAGCAGCGGGCTGCACGGGTGGTTCCGGTTGGCGGATGCGAGGGGTTGAACGCACGTCGGCGAAAAGGCTCGTACGGTCGATCTTGTGCGGTTCTTCCCCGGCCGCACCAGGTGTCTACGTAAGAGGTCCGACTCCCCATGAGCCTGAGCATTCGCAACCAGATCGCCGGAACCGTCACCGCCGTCACCTCCGGTGAGGCCATGACGACGGTCAAGGTCCGGCTGGAGGGCGGCCAGGAGATCACCGCCGCCATCACCACCGACGCCGCCAAGGACCTCGGCATCTCCGCGGGTTCTTCGGTCAAGGCGCTGGTCAAGGCCACCGAGGTGGCCCTGGCGACCGGCCCGGTCGAGGGCCTGTCCATCAGGAACCAGATCGCCGGTACGGTCGCCGACATCGCCGCCGGTCCGGCCATGGCGTCCGTCAAGGTCGACGTGGACGGCGGCGGACTGACCGCCGCCATCACCGCCGACGCCGTCGAAGCCCTCGGCCTGGCCGCCGGTTCGTCCGTCGTCGCCCTGATCAAGGCGACCGAGGTCTCGCTCCAGGCCGCGTAAGGGAGGTGGGCGGCCGGATCACGAGATGAAGATGCTCCGGCCCTGCGGGACGGAGATGTGGCCGGGGAAGACCGGCTCCGTCACCCGGCCGTCGCAGGAGGGGCCCGACCACGCCCAGGCGACCTCGTCCGTCAGGTTGGCCACCTCCGACGGAGCGAAGTCGCCCAGCGGGTAGCAGCCGCTCGGGTCCTCGTGTGCCGCACCGTCAATGACGAGGACCCCCTGCGCCGCCTGCGCCGAGCCCGGGGCCGCCAGCGCCAGGACCGCGGCCGCCGCGCACGCCCCGAGGGCCTTCGCCATCCGTCGCGCCGTCATCTTCGCCGTCACCCTTGCCGTCATCATCCGTCTACCTCTTTCGTCGTCACCGTGCGTGAGCAGCTGTCCTCACTGAAGGTATGCTCTCGGTTACGTTGCGTGACACGGCGTGAAGGGGTGAAGGAGGGGCGCATGGATCTTCAGGAAGCCGTCGACGCGCTGGTCGCGTCCGGTGCCGAGAGCGGGCTCCAGGTCGCCGCGTACCGGAACGGCCGGCCGCTCGTCGAGGCGTACGCGGGCGTCCCCGGGCCCGGGGCGCTGATCCACAGCTTCTCCACCGGCAAGGGGTGCACGGCGACCCTGGTGCACGTGCTCGCCGAGCGCGGGCTGCTCGACTACGAGGCCCCCGTCGCGCGGTACTGGCCGGAGTTCGGGGCGCACGGCAAGGCGGGGATCACGCTCCGGCACGCCCTGACCCACACCGCCGGGATCCCCCAGCTCCCCCGCTCGCTCACCGTCGCCGAGCTGTGCGACTGGGACGCCATGTGCGGGATCGTCGCCGGGGCGCGTCCGCTGTGGGAGCCGGGTTCCGCGAGCGGCTACCACGGCTGGACCTTCGGCTGGATCCTCGGCGAGACCGTCCGCCGGGTGACCGGGCTGAGTCCCGGGCAGGCGCTGCGCGAGTACGTCGCCGAACCGCTCGGGATCGCCGACGAGCTGTACTTCGGGCTGCCGGAGTCCGAACTGCCCCGTGTCGTACCGCTGGTGGAGGGCGACTGGGAGGCGTACCTGGCCGGCCTCCCGTACGGCGCGGCCTTCACCCGCCTCGTGGCGCCGAACCGGGGCGTGTGGACCACTGCCGCCCTCGCCAACCGTCCCGCCTACCTGCTGGCCGACCTGCCCGCCTGCGGCACCATGACCGCCCGCGCCGCCGCCCGGATGTACGCGGCGCTGCTGGGCGAGGTCGACGGGGTCCGGCTGCTCCCGCCCGGGCGGGTCGCGCAGGCCGCGGCGATCGCGGTGGAGGGCCGGGACCGGATGCTGGCGCGGCACCACACGAAGGGGCTCGGCTTCTTCCTGGGCCTGCCCCCGACGGGCGGCGAGCCGACCGCCTTCGGCCACCACGGCAGCGGCGGCAGCATCGCCTTCGCCGACCGCGGGCGCGGCCTGTCCTTCGCCCTGACCCGCACCCGCCTGGTCGACCCCGCGAACTCCACGGGCCTGCTGTTGGCCGACGCCGTCCGGGCCCGCTCCTAGACCCCGGCCGGCGCCGGGGCCGGCAGCGAGCCGAACCACACGTGCGTGACCGCGCTGACGTACCGCGCCCCGCAGCGGTCCGCCGGGACCACCAGCTGGCTGCCCGCCTCGTCGAGGTCCACGCCGTCCAGCCGGGTGGCCAGCAGGACCGGGCTGTCGCCGAAGTCGGCGTCCAGCTCGGCCCAGGACAGGACCGAATGGTGCCCGTCCCCACCGCTGATCGCGAGCAGGAAGCGGCTTCGGTCCTTTCTCCTCCGGGCGTCGAAGGCCGGGCCCGCGTCCGCCACCACATCGCGCAGCAACGCGCCCTCGAACACGTGGTGTTGCGGCCCGTTCGTGGCGCAGTCGAACGTCACCTCGGCCCGGTGCTGTTGCCATTCCCGCAGGTCCGCGACGCTCAGGGTCGCCGGGTGGTGCAGATCTCCGTGCAGCATGAGTTTGGCCATGCGTATGTCATGCCCGGGGCCACACATTCCAGAACCTCATTTGCCAGGTTGATGGCTTGATACAACTCGCAGCTGTGGACTGTTCATGCATTCCCGCCTTGCATCTTCTGATGAATCCTTTGCCAGACGACGTCGCGCGTCACCGGCATCTCCGTGAAGCGGATCCCCGTCGCGTCCCGCAGCGCGTTGGCGAAGGCGGGGGTCACCGGGTTGAACGGGCTCTCGGACATGGACTTGGCGCCGAGCGGGCCGATCGCGTCCGAGGTCTCCATGAAGTGCACTTCGGTGCGCGGGACGTCGGCGTACTGGGGGAGGCGGTAGCGGCGGAAGGCGGCGGTGGTGACCTCCCCGCGCTCGTCGACCCGTACGGTCTCGAAGAGGGTGGCGCCGAGGGCCTGGGCGACTCCGCCCTCGACCTGGCCGCGGCACTGGAGCGGGTTCATGACCTTGCCGGCGTCGGCCGCGTGGACGCTGCGCAGGATCTTCATCTCGCCGGTGTGCGGGTCGACGGCGATGCGGAACCACTGGGCGTTGAAGGCGACGGAGCGGGGGGAGCCGCCCCAGTGGCCGTCTGCCGCCACCTCGTCGAGCTCGCCCTTGTCGTACGCGGCCTCGTACAGCTCCTTGAGGGTGACGATCCGTCCCGCGCAGTCGATGGCTTCGGCCTGCAGCCTGCACAGGTGCCGGGCGACGCCGGTGTGGCGGACCGCGAAGGTCCGGAGGCGTTCGGCGAGGGAGCCGGCCGCCAGGAGGACCGCCTTGCCCGCCACCACCGTGCCGGCCGAGCCGAAGGCGCCGGTGTCGTGGCGTACGACCTGGAGGTCTTCCTGGCGAACAACTGCTCCTGGGCGCGCACGGCGGAGGCCCTGCACCTGCACGTGAACACCGTGCACTACCGGATGGAGCGGGTGGAGGCCCTGACGGGCCGTGACCTCTCGCGCCTGGACCACAAGCTGGACCTGTACGCGGCGCTGCGCTGCGGCTGATAGCTCCGAACGGCCGTCGTGCACGGTCCGTTACGCCAGGTCGACGTGGACCTCGGTGGACTTCACGCGCGCCGTGACGGTCACCCCCACCGCGATGCCGAGCTCCTCGACCGACTCCCGCGTCACCAGGGACACCACGTGGTGCGGGCCCGACTGGATCTCGACCTGGGCCGCCACCTCGTCGAGCCGCACGGCGGTGACGATCCCGGCGAAGGAGTTCCGTACGGAGGTCGCGGGGGTCGCGGGGGCCTTCGGCGGCGGGGCCGCACCCTCGACGGCCCGCCTCCTGGCGAAGGCGGCCAGGACGACGCCGTCGACGGTCCGCGATCCGTCGGACGCGCGATCGGCAGGCAGCCGCCCCGCGTCGGCCCAGCGGCGGACGGTTTCGGGGCTCACGCACAGCAGGTCGGCGGCCTGCCCGATGGAGTACGACGGCACGCCCGCAGCTTAGGCGGCGGGCGCTTCCTTTGGGGGTTGCGAACACTGTACGCATCGGCGTACGTTGTTCCTCAGTGAAGCGAACACTGTACGCAGATGGACAGGGGAAGGAATCACCATGGACGAGGCTCGCAACCCGCGACGCTGGCTCATCCTGATCGTGCTCTGCCTCAGCACCCTCGTGCTGGTCGTCGACAACATGGTCCTGACCGTGTCGATCCCGCCGATCGCGGAGGACCTGGGCGCCGGCGCCGAGGCCATCCAGTGGATCATCGAGTCGTACATCCTGGTCTTCGCCGGACTGCTCCTCACGGCGGGCAGCCTCTCCGACCGGTTCGGCCGCCGCCGGGTGATGATCATCGGACTGGCGCTCTTCGGGATCGCCTCGCTCCTCGCGGCCTACGCCGACTCCCCCGCCCAACTCATCGCCGGCCGCGTGGTCATGGGCATGGGCGGCGCCCTGGTGATGCCGAGCACCCTCTCGATCCTGATCACCGTCTTCGACGAGGAGGAGCGCCGCAAGGCCATCGCCGCCTGGGGCGCGGTGGCCGTGCTCGGCCTGGTCGGCGGCCCCGGACTGGGCGGCGTGCTCATCGCCCACTTCTGGTGGGGCGCCGTCTTCCTGATGAACGTGCCGATCGCCCTGCTCGCCATCGCCGCCGCGCTGATCCTGATGCCCGAGTCCAAGGGCCCCTGGCGCAAGCCCGACTTCGCCGGCATGGCCCTGTCCGTCACCGGCATGACCGCCCTGATCTGGACGATCATCGCCCTCCCGCAGGACGGCCTGGCCGCCCCCGGCACCCTGACCGCGCTCGCCGTGGCGGTCGTGGCACTCACCGCCTTCGTGGTCCACGAGATCCGCACCGACTCCCCGATGGTCCCGCTCGCCCTCTTCCGCGACCGGATGTTCAGCGGCGCCAGCTTCTCCCTCGTCCTGCTGACCTTCGCCAACGGCGGCCTGATGCTGGTCCTGACCCAGTACCTCCAGTTCGTCGGCGGCTACACCCCCACCGAGACCGGCCTCGCCTTCACCCCGCTCGCCGTCGCCACCCTGCTCTTCAACGGGCTCGGCGCCACCCTCGGCCGGAAGATCGGCAACCGGGTGATGACCGCCGTCGGCCTCGCCGTGATCGCCTCCGGCTTCGCCGTCCTGACCACCCTGGAGGCGGGCGACGGCTTCGCGCCGCTGGCCACCGCCATGGTGCTGATGGGCATCGGCAGCGGGCTCGCCATGCCGGCCGCCACCGCCGCCCTGATGGGCGCCGTCCCCGAGGAGCACGCCGGCGTCGGCTCGGCCCTCAACGACACCGTCCAGCAGGCCGGCGCCGCCCTCGGGGTGGCCGTCCTGGGCGCCGTGCTCTCCACCACCTACGCTGCCGGGCTGCCCGACTCGGCCCCGGGGACCGCCCGCCGCTCCGTCGCCGCGGCCCTCACCGACCCGGCCCTGGCGGGCGCCGCCCGCGAAGCCTTCACCTCGGCGATGTCCACGACCTTCACGGCGGCCGCCGCAGGTGTCCTGGTGGCTGCCGGGCTCGCCCTGATCCTGATGAAGAAGGACCGCGGGCAGGCCGAAGCCCCGGAGCGGGAGGCGGTCGCCGCGCACTGAACGACGTAGAAGGCGGGAATGAGCGGGGGAGGCCGTAGCCGGCTTCCTCCGCTCCCGTGTGTCCGGAAGGCCTCTCCGGGCGGGCGCGTCAGCGCCGCAGGAGGACGATCACCGAGCCCCACATCGTCAGCAGGACGTTGCCGAGGGCGTACGGGACCGTCGTGCCGAGGGCCGGGATCTGGCTGCGGGCGCGCTCCGCGAGGGCGCCGAGCGCGGCCGTCGTGGTCTGCGCCCCGGCCAGGGCGCCGAGCAGGATCGGCAGCGGAAGCCGCTGCACGAAGTGCCCGTAGAGGAAGCCCGCCAGCAGGGGGACCGAGGTGACGACCGCCCCCCAGAGCAGCAGCGGCCAGCCGGCCTGGCGCAGGCCGGGGACGAAGCTGGGGCCCGCGTTGAGGCCCACGATGGCGACGAAGACGCAGAGGCCGAGCGTCCCCATGAGCCACTGCGCCGCCGAGGGAAGGTTCCCGTACGTTGGGTACTTGCTCCGGATCCAGCCGAAGACCAGCCCCATCAGCGGGGCCCCCGTCGAGGTCGACAGCGACAGCGGGGCCCCGGCCGCGTGCAGGGCGGGAATGCCCAGGCAGCCGCCGAGGAAGAGCCCGAGCGCGATCCACGTGCAGGGACTCGGTGCGGTAGCCGAGGGGCCCGCCATGATCATCGCGCGCTCCCGCAAGGGGCCGGTGGGCACCGCCGAGTTCGCCTCCGGCTGGGGCATCGCCATCGTCTCCGCGCTGATCGGCAGCACCGTCTCGGGCGCGCAGGTGCTGATGCACATCGTGCCCCCGGACACCGGCTACGCCGGCGCCCTCTTCGGCCTGCACCTCTACACCTGGGCCGCGATCACCTTCCTGACCGCCGTCCTCGCCGCCGGCGTCAACCTGGTCCTGGCCCGCGAGGCCCGGCCCCTCGACGCCGCCCGGACCTCTCCCGCCCTGCACCGCGCGGCCACCGTCACCCTGGCCGTCCTGGCCTTCTTCGCGGTGACCAACCTGGTGGCCTGCTTCCTCCTCCAGGGCTTCCACTGGCAGATGCCCGGCGACCCCACCGGCTACCGCTTCTTCTCCGACCTCTTCTGAGCTCGGTGCCGGGCCCCTGCGTTCCGCGGCATGCGGCGAGGTCACGAGGCCGCGGCGGTGGGGTGGTTGCCGAGGGCGGCGCCGAGGAGGGCGCGGAGGTGGTCGGCTTCCGGGATCAGCGTGGCTTCGATCTGGTCGTCGCTGCGGCCGGCCAGGGTGAGTTCCTGGATGCGCCGGAACAGCAGCCGGTCCGCCGCCGCGATCAGGGCGGCGGCGGCCCGGGGCGCGATGGCCGGGACGGGATCCGGGTCGGCGGCGGTCAGCGCCGCGGCGAGCGCCTCCTCCCGCTGGTCGTGCAGTTCGCGCAGCCGGGCGGTGAGGGTGGGGCTCTCGGTGATCATGCGGGCGAAGGCGGGGCCGGTGAAGCCGACGACGGGGCTGTGCTCCAGCAGGGCGGCGCGGAACGTCCGTCCCAGTGCGGTGAGCGGCTCCTCGTCCGGCCCGCGCTCGGCGACGGTCCGGGCCAGGCCCTGGGTGAACGCCTCGTGGTGGTCGAGGGCCAGGTCTTCCTTGCGCGGGAAGTAGTTGGTCACCGTCTTCTTGGCCACGCGGGCGGCGGCGGCGATCTCGGCGATGGTGGTCTGCTCGAAGCCCTGCTCGATGAAGAGCCTGGTCGCGCAGTCGGAGATCAGCTGCCTGGTCTCCTGCTTCTTGGACTCGCGGAGCCCCAGTTCGATACCCATGAAGGAATCTTACACCCGTAGCAAAAATAGTCTTGACCGATCCGAAGCTCTCTGCGTAAAGTTACGTCCGTCGCAAAGTTACGTCGAAGACAAGAGGACCGCATGCGAAAGCTCACCACCGCAACCGCCGCAGGCGCCAAGCTCGCCGCCACCCGCCGCCTGCCCCGCAACCTGAACGGGTCCGGCCGCAAGGGAGCCATCCGTATCCAGCACCAGGCACCGCGCCGCACCTACTGAGCCAGAGCCCGAGCCCGCCACCGCCCGCCCCGCCTGCTTCCGCCCCTCCCGAGGAGTCGCCGTGAACGTCACCACCTCCACCCTCTCCCTGACCGTCGCCGACGTGGACGCCTCCCGCGAGTTCTTCTGCACCCACCTCGGCTACGCGGTCGCCATGTCCGCCGACGGCTTCGCCTCCCTGACCCGCGACGACGACGCCGTGGACATCGTTCTGCTCCGCCGGGGCACGGAGGTCCTGCCGGTCGGCCAGCGCGACCAGAGCGCGTCCGGGCTGATCCTCGCGCTCACGGTCACCGACCTCGCGGCGGAGGAGGCCCGCCTGCGGGGCGAAGGCGCGCCGATCACGATGCCGCTGCGCGAAGAGCCGTGGGGCGAGCGCCTGTTCCAGCTGACCGACCCCAACGGAGTCGTCGTCCAGCTCGTCGAATGGGCCGCCCCGGCCCCCGCCTCCGCCCCCGCCTCCGCCCCCGTCGCCGAATCCGAATCCGAATCCGAGGAGACCGCCGCCATGCACGTGATCACCCCCACCCCCGAGTCGGTCACCGCGTCCCCGAACGCCACCATGACCGGTCTGGCCGCCCCCAGCCGCGGCAGCGCGGAGCTCAGCACCTGGACCGTCGCGATGGAGGCCGGCCAGACCGGCCCCGAGCACTCCGTCAGCCGCGAACAGGTCTGGACGGTGACGGCCGGCGTCCTGGAGGTCACCTGCGGAGACCGCACCGAGAAGGTCGCGTCCGGGCAGACCCTCGTCCTGCCGCCGGACGCGCTCCGCCGGGTCCACGCCCCGGAGGCGGCCGAGGCCCACGTCGCCATGCGCTCGGACGGCGTGGCCTCGGTCCCCGGCACCGAGGGCACCCGCATCCTGCCCTGGGCCCAGTGACCACCCGGCCGACGCCAGAAGACCCGTGGCGGAAGGTCGTCACATGCCGCTGAGCGCGGGTTCGAGGTCGGGCTTGCCCGCCGGCGGTCGGGGGGCGTCGTGCTGCCTGAACAGCTTGCTGGGCCACCACATCCAGCGACCCACGTCCAGGGTCAGCGCGGTGACCAGCACCGAGCGGACGATCATGGTGTCCAGCAGCACGCCGAACGCCACCGCGAACCCGAGCTCGGCCGCGAACACCAGCGGCAGCGAGGCCATCGCCGCGAAGGTGCCGGCCAGCACCAGACCCGCTGACGTGATCACACCCCCGGTGGTGGACAGACCCGTCAGCGCACCGCGCCGGGTGCCGTGCAGCAGCGCCTCTTCGCGCACCCGGGTGACCAGGAAGATGTTGTAGTCGATGCCCAGGGCGACCAGGAACACGAACGTCAGCAGCGGGAAGGAGGCCTCCGCGCCGGCGAAGTGGAACACGTGGTTGAACACCAGACTGCTCACGCCGATGGCCGCTCCGAACGACAGCACCACCGTCGCCATGAGCAGCAGCGGCGCGACGATGGCCCGCAACAGCAGCGCGAGGATGAGGAGCACCACCACCAGCACGATGGGGATGATCACCTTGGAGTCGCGGGCGGCCGCTTCCTGCGTGTCGAGCATGATCGCCGTGCTGCCGCCGACCTGGGCCTGCGCACCCTCGACCCCGTGGACCGCGGTTCTGGCCCGCTCGACGGTGCGTATCGCGGTCCGGCCGCTGGGGTCGTCCTCGAGTTCCCCGAGCATGATGGCCTCGCCGTCCTTGACCATCGGCGTCGAGACACCGGCGATTCCCCGTACGCCGGACAGCGCGGTCCGCACCTGCTCCGCCGAGGCGGCCTTGGCCACGACGAGGACGGGGTCGCCCGCCCCGGCCGGGAAGTGCTCGGACTGGATCTTCTCGCCGACGGCCATCTGCGGCGTGCCGGTGAACTGGTCCTTGTTGGAGAGTCCGTCGGCCTTGAGCCCGAACATCCCGATCGCCATGATGCCGAGGACGAGCGCGGTGCCGATCCACACGATCCGCGGCCGGCGGGAGACAGCGGTGCCGACCCGGTTCCAGATGCCTTCCTTGGCCTCCTCGGCCGATCCGTACGACGGCTTCACCGGCCAGAAGATCCAGCGGCCGCAGATGACCAGCAGGGCCGGCATCAGGGTGACCATGGCGAGCAGCCCGACGAGGATGCCGACGGCACAGGCCGGCCCGAGCCCCTGGGTGGAGCTGAGGGTGGCCAGCGTCAGCAGCGTCAGGCTGACGGCGACGGTCGCGGCGCTGGCGATGATCGCGGGACCGGAGCGGTACAGGGCCTCCGCCATCGCCTCGTGCCGGTCCTCGTGCCGCAGCAGCTCTTCCCGGTACCGCGAGATGAGCAGGAGCGCGTAGTCGGTGGCGGCGCCGAACACCAATACCGTCAGGATGAAACTGGTCTGCTTGTTGACGACGAGCCCGGCGTTCTTCGCCAACAGGTAGATCACCGCCTCCGACGTGACCAGGGCGACGCCCACGGTCAGCAGGGGCAGCAAGGGCAGCAGCGGGCTGCGATAGGTGAGCAGCAGCATCACGACGACCACCAATGCGGTGATCGTCGTCAGGGCGCCCCCTCCGCTGAAGGCCTTGATCGAGTCGGACGCGTGACCGCCCGGTCCGGTGACGTGGAAGCCGAGACCGTTGGCGTTCTCCTCACCGATCTCGGTCAGCGCGTCGACGGTCTTGCCGATCCCCTCCCAGCCCGTCTTGTCCTTGCGGAGCTGGACCACGGTCTGGATGGCCTTGCCGTCCTGGGCCTTCAACGGCCCCTGCGGCTGCCCAGCGACGTTTTCCACGCCCTTGAAGGCTTCGGCGTCGGCCTGGGCCTCGGCCATGTCGGCAGCGGTGACGCCCTCGGGCCGGTCGTAGATCACGATCGCGGGCAGGGTGTCGGCACGCTGGAAGTTCTCGGCCCGGGCAAAGACCTTGGTCGACTCCGCGTTACCGGGCAGCCAAGCCGAATTGTCGTTCTCCTCGACGTCGCCGAGCCGGCCGGCCAGCATCAGGACCGGGACCAGCAGGGCCGCCCAGAGCACGAGGACGACCCACTTCCCCACTCTTCCACCGGGCAACGAAGCAAGTCTTCGCATCATGTTGATTCCTCAGTGTTCAGTCGACGTCAGGGAGCTTGTCGGGATGGGCGACGGTGCGGATCCCGGATGCGTTCGGGACTACGAGCGATTCAGGACCCCGGATTGTGAGGTCCGCCCCCTGGAATGTGATCCACGCCTCATCGTTCGGGGAACGCAGAAGGCCCCGGCCGGTTTCCCGGTCGGGGCCTTCAAGTGCCCGGTGAGGCAGTGGCGGCGGGCCGTGGTCGATTGCCCGCGAGCCGGGTCACACTTCCGCGGGCTGCGCGAGAGAGGTTCGTCGGTAGCGGCCGGGAGGCAGACCGCGTTCGCGGGCGAAGGCTCGGGAGAAGGCGAATTCCGAGGTGTAGCCGACCGCTTCGCCGATGTCGGAGACCAGCTGGTCGGTGTCCCGGAGCAGACGGGCGGCCAGGGCGATCCGTACACGGGAGAGATAGGCCAGCGGTGAGACGCCGACCAGCTCCTTGAACTGCCGGGCGAAGGCCGGGCGGGACATCGACACATCGCGCGCGAGGCTCTCCACGGTCCAGGGCTGCCGGGGTGCCTCATGGATGAGGGCGAGGGCGGCGCCGATACGCGGGTCGCGCAGGGCCGTCAACCAGGACCGCGGTGGGGACTGCGAGTCGGTGCCCGCGGTGTCGAGCCAGGCACGGATGACTTGGACGAACAGCACGTCGGTCAGGCGGGCGGCGACGGCCCGCGCGCCGGGCCGCTCGCGCGTGGTCTCGGCGGCCAGGAGCCGGACGACACCCTGGAGTTCGAGGTCCGAGCTCATGCCCGGGACGTGGATCACCGGGGGCAGGGCGGACAGGACCGGATGCTGCGAGGCGTCGCCGTCGTACTCGAACTTGCCGCAGACGACGCGGACAACGGGGCCGTCACCGCCGAGGTCCATGATGCCGTCACGGCCGACCGGGTGCGCGGCTTCCAGCTCCGCGTACGGGACGGCGGCCTCTTCCGGGCTGCCGGCCAGGTGGTGGGGTTCGCCGTGCGGCAGGAGGACGACGTCCCCGGGCATCAGCTGCTGCGGTGGCTGCCCGGCGACGCGCAGCCAGCAGGTCCCCTCCGCGATCAGATGGAATCCGGCCGTATCGAGCTGATCGAGGCCGCAGCCCCAGCCCGGACCGCGTCCGCGGAGCTGAGCGAGCAGCACCCCTTTGAACCCGGTAGTCGCCAGCACATCCGCCAGTACGTCCATGGCCCGAACCTTACCCCACCCTTTCTCGAGCATTCTGAGACGATCGGACAAATTCTTCGAGAGTTCCTGTCATTGGATGGCAGATCGTCCGCTCCTAAAGTCAATTCCACGAGGAGGCGCCCGACGCCTCCCCGCCCACTCAATGACTTCGATCGTGGAGAGCGACATGAGCAAGATCTGGTTCGTCACCGGTTCCTCCCGCGGCTTCGGCCGCCAGTTCGTCGAGGCGGCCCTGTCCCGCGGGGACAAGGTGGCCGCGACGGCCCGTAACGCCGAAACCCTGTCGGACCTGGTCGCCGAGTACGGCGACGCCGTACTCGCACTCGACCTGGACGTGACCGACAAGGCCGCGGTGAACGAGACCGTCGAGCGGGCCAAGGAGCATTTCGGCCGCCTCGACGTGATCGTGAACAACGCCGGCTACGGCCTCTTCGGGGCCGTCGAGGAGCTGACCGAACAGGCCCTGCGCGACCAGCTGGAGACCAACCTCTTCGGCGCCCTGTGGGTCACCCAGGCCGCCCTGCCGTACCTGCGCGAGCAGGGCAGCGGCCACATCGTGCAGATCTCCTCCACCGGCGGTGTCGCCTCCTGGCCGCTGGTGGGCGGCTACCACGCCTCGAAGTGGGCGCTGGAGGGGCTGAGCGAGTCGCTGGCCCAGGAGGTCGCCGGTCTCGGGATCAAGGTGACGCTGGTGGAGCCCGGTGCCTACGACACCGACTGGGGTGGCTCCTCCGCCGTCTCCGCCGACCCGATCCCGGTGTACGACGGTGTTCGCGACGCGCTCGGCGCGTTCATGCAGACGCTCGACTTCGGTAGTCCCGCCGCCGCGGGCGCCGCAATGCTGAAGGTCGTCGACTCCGACAACCCGCCGCTGCGGGTCTTCTTCGGCACTCAGGGCAACGACATGCTTCCGCAGGTCTACGCCGACCGCCTCAAGACCTGGGCCGACTGGCAGGACCTGGCCGTCGAAGCGCAGGGCGGCGCCCCCGAGGCCTGAGCGAGCAGACGCTTCCGCGCCTCTTCCCCTCCCGCCCCCCTCGTGTACCGCCGGCCCGGCCTCGTCCCCGACCCCGAGGCCGGCGGCGCCCTGCCCGTCCGCCGTGACGGCGGTCACCTCGAACAGGAATGACACCCGTGAAGAACCTCTTCGATCCCTACCCGCTTGGCTCCATCACCCTCACCAGCCGTGTCGTGATGGCGCCGATGACCCGCGCTCGCCGTCCCGACCTCATCCCCGGCACCGACACCGCCGAGTACTACCGCCAGCGGGCCGGTGCGGGGCTGATCATCACGGAAGGCGTCTTCGTCTCACCCGAGGCCCAGGGGTACTCGGACGTGCCGGGCCTCTGGACGGGCCGGCAGACGGCGGGCTGGGCGGGGGTCACCAAGGCGGTGCACGGCGCGGGCGGACGCATCTTTGCGCAGTTGTGGCATGTGGGACGCGTATCCCACACATCCCTCCAGCCGGCCGGAGCGGCACCGGTGGGGCCGAGCGCCGTCCAGGCCCGGGCCAATGCCTGGATCAAGGATGTCGGATTCGTCGAGGCGAGCGTGCCCCGGGCCCTGCGGACGGACGAGATCCCGCGCTTGGTGGCTGACTTCGCCGGCGCGGGAGCACGCGCCGTCCAGGCCGGCTTCGACGGAGTCGAACTCGGGCCGGCCGCGGGCGAGGTGCGGCGCCTGTGGCCGGAGGTGTTCAAGCCCGACAACGGTCCGCCGGGTCTGGGGCTCGGGCTGCGGCAGAGGCAGCGCTCGGCCTGCGCTGGGACGACGTGGATCTGGGCGCGGGCAGGTTTCGTGATGCACATCATGCGCCGCCCGGACGCGGGTCCCTCTACATGTACGCGACCGGGCCGCTCCTGACGGGACGGAAGACGCAGAAGGCCCCGGCAGGTTTCCCAGCTGAGGCCTTCAAGTGCCCGGCGAACGGTGCCGGACGGAGGCGAATTCAACCAGAACTGCAACCACTGCCGACTTACTTGCCGGGCTCCGGGCCGTACCACTGGAGGAGCTGGCCAGTCACTGCCGCGATGCACTCGAAGTCGTGGTCGCGATGAAGGAGGGTGAGCCCTTGCAGCTCGGCCGTCGCGGCGACGACGAGGTCGACGGCACCGGCACTTCGGTGCTTTCCCCGCTTGGTGAGGGCGTCCTGGACCTGCCAGGCGCGGTCGTAGGCGCGGTCGTCGACGGGAACCCAGCCGAAGATCAGCCGCATGTCCTCGATGCCGCGCGCCCGGTCGGCTGCCGACCGGGCGCTGTAGAAGAACTCCAGCTCGGTGATGGGGCAGGTGGCGATGAGGCCGGCGGCTGCCGCCTGGTCCCAGCCGTACTGCTCCGCATCCCCGCGCATGAAGCGCGCGAGCGCGCTGGTGTCGATCAGGAACTGCGCCGCGTTCACCGCCGGTAGTTCCTCTTGTCCTCGAACAGATCCAGGTCGAAAGCGCCCTCGTCGGACGCGGCGCGGAGCCGGGTGAGCGCCAGGGCGCGGCGCCGGTTCTCCAGCACTTCGCGCAGGGCGGTGTTGACAGTCTCCTTCTTGGTGCTCGTCCCCAGGGCTTTCGCCACGTCGGCGACCAGCTCGTCGTCCAGATCGATGACGGTCCGACTCATGTACACCTCCTGGATATCAACTGTGGGTTCAAGTATATCTCGCGAGGTGTATTTCGTTGCCTTCGGACCGCTCGGGCCCTATGCGGGCATCACGCCGTGGATCCGGGAGAGGGTGAAGACGCGTTCGGCGTCCCGCAGGTGGCACCAGGCTTCGAGATGGGGCGGGTCGAGGGTGAGGCGGTCGAGGGTGCGTACGGTGCGGCTTCCTGAAGTGGCGACGTAATCGACCGTGACGGCCGTACCGGTGTCGATGGCATGGGCCAGCTGGCGGACATCGCTGTACGACAGCCGCTTCGCGTACCCGGCGACGATCTCTTCGGTGTCCGTGCCCAAGGGGACTCCGCCGGGCCCGAACGGGTCGGGTTGCGGTGTGGTCGGCGGGGCGGCCAGGAGCTGGGCGGCCAGGGCGTTCAGGTCGGCCGCGGGGGCCTCCGCCGCGCGGGGAGCCGCCGTGATGCGGAAGCCGGACTGCGCACGGGCCTTCCGTGGGGCCGGTACGGGTGCGGCGGCCCGCTGGGGCCGGGTCTTCTCGACGCGTACGGTTCCGTCGGCTGTCTCGGCCACGGGAGCGTAGCCCTCGGCTCGAAGCGCGGCGAGGGTCTGGTCGAGTGGGCTGCGGCTGACCAGGACCGTCGGGGCGAGCCGTCGCAGGCCGAGCTTGGCGAGCTTGCTGTGGACGGCGATTTCGGCCAGGAGCGTGGGCTCCTCACCGTGGATGACGCAGGCGGCGGGGGCGATGCGTACGCGGCCGTGGCTGCGAGCGGTGTCGGCGATCAGATACGCCAGGGGCTGGGGCAGGGGCCCGACGGCGATGGCGGACAGGTCGGCTGTGATCTCGTCCGAGGTGCGTCCGGAGTCCAGGGCGCGGCGGATGCTGTCGGCGCTGAACCGCCACACCGAGGCCGTGCCGCGGGTTTCCCGGTCCGCGGCGGAATCCAGGAGCGTGTCCAGTCGCGCGGTCGGTGTTCCGGCGACGACGGCGGTGAGGTCGACGCCGATCCGTGCCGTGCCGGTGGCCGCGGGCAGCAGGCGTCGGGAGACGGCGGCCAGTTCGTCCGTGTCGTCGGCTCGTAGGGCGCTGCCGAGGGGCGACAGGGCGCCGCGGGCGAGCACGCCGAGCAGTTCGGCCTCGCGGATCGCGGTGGCGAACGGTGTTTCGCCCTCGGGTGTCGGGTCGGCGAGCGGGCGGTGCCATGCCACGAGCATCCCCAGGTCCGAGGAGGCTCGCGCTCCCTGCCCTGCCGGGAGGTGTGCGGCGGCGGCGAGCACCCCGTGCCGGGTCTGCAAGCAGCCGCCGCAGGGCGGCGCCCCGGAAACTGCGGGGAGTGCTTTGCCGTCCTCGTCGCGCGCCTGGGAGGGGGTGAGGGGCAGGTTCCGCCATGCCTGCAGCAGCGCGGCGAACTGTTCCGAGGGTTCCTGCGCCGCCCAGGGGTCGTATGCCTTGGTGGGGGCGACGCGGTCGCCGTCCCGGGCCAGGAGGCCTGCCGCGTAGGCGGCCTCCAGCGTGATGCGTACCACGGCGTCATCGGCTTGGGCGGCCTTGCCGATGCGGGCCAGTTCACGTGCGCCGACCCCGCCGGACTTCAGCCTGGCCGGCGGTGCCGCCGAGCATGCCGACAGGACCGAGGCGGCATGCGCTGCGAACGCCGTGGCTGCGGCTGCCGTCTCCCGGTCCACCTCCGCCGCGTTGACGGACACCACTTGCACGGCGGGCGGTCCGGGTTCGAACGGCGCGTGCCAGGCGGGCCCGCGCAGTGCGAGTGCCACCTCGACGGGCATCCGGGCGCGGCCGTACCAGCGGCGGTCCCGGATGAGAAGCCCTCGGTCCAGCGCCCATCGCTCGCCCGGTTCGGAGTCGGCGCCGGGAGCCCCGAACATGATGGACCCGGGCTGCGGCGACGCGGACTTCGCTCGACGCTCCAGCAGCTTCCGGGCTGCCGCAGGAGCCTTCGCGACCGCCGAGGCAATCCCTTCCGGATCGCTGTGGTGTGCGACAAGCGCTGCCATGCGCTGCTGCTTGGTGCTGGGCGGCTTGACGCCAAGCGCCCCCAACATTCCGCGCAGCTCGTCGGAGGTCATGTCCGCCAGCAGCTCCGTTAGTGGTGCGTCCAGCCCGAGCGGCGCCTCCCACGCCTGCCGCAACGGTGCGGCCATGTGGAGCCTTCCGCTGTGGTCCGGCCAGACCAGCGCGTGGCCGGCCAGTCCTTCCAGGATTGCCTCCAAGGCGCGGCCGGCCTCGCCGGCTGTCGCTCCCAGCAGCTTCGCCAGGGCCTCGCGCGACGCAGGCGCCCCCAACGCTGCCACGGCCTCGGCCACCTGCAAGTCGGGCAGGGTGAGCAGGGGCAGCGCGAGTGCCACCGACCCCGGCCGCTGAAGACGGTCCGCCAGCTCCCCCACCGAGCGCGGCTCCGGAGGGGACACCGTGTCCTCCCGTGCCGCGAGCACGTGTGCCAGGCGAGGGCCGTCGAGACCGCGCAGCCAGACTGTCAGCGTTGATCCGGACGCCACGGAGAACCCCTCACCCGCCGAAATATCTTGAAATATCCGGTGTAAAGGCAACCAAAACTGCAACCACGGAACGCAGAAGGCCCCGGCCGGTTTCCCGGTCGGGGCCTTCAAGTGCCCGGTGAGGCACTGGCGGAGGATACGAGATTCGAACTCGTGAGGGGTTGCCCCCAACACGCTTTCCAAGCGTGCGCCCTAGGCCACTAGGCGAATCCTCCGCCGCAAACAATACAAGACGTTGAGGGGTGCTCGCGAACGTGATCGTCTGCGGGGGCCCAGGTCGGGGGTCGGGTGGGGTCCGGGTGAGGGTCCGGCGGGAGCGGACTCGATTCCGGGGGCCGGGATCCGCTAGGGTGGGGGCCAGCCCCTCACGTGGCGCTATCTCACCCAACTCCCCCAGGGCCGGAAGGCAGCAAGGGTAAGTGGGCTCTGGCGGGTGCGTGGGGGGCCCTTTGCGTTCCGGGGGCCCTGGGTGGCGTCGGCGGGCCACCGATGTCGGTGGGCCCGGATAACCTCGTAGACGTGTCGTCCCTTGCGCTGTACCGCCGCTATCGCCCCGAGTCGTTCGCCGAGGTCATCGGGCAGGAGCATGTCACTGCACCGCTGATGCAGGCCCTGCGGAACAACCGGGTCAATCACGCGTACCTGTTCAGCGGGCCGCGTGGCTGTGGAAAGACGACCAGCGCGCGCATCCTGGCCAGGTGTCTGAACTGTGAGCAGGGTCCCACCCCCACGCCCTGCGGTGAGTGCCAGTCCTGCCGCGACCTGGCCCGGAACGGGCCGGGGTCCATCGACGTCATCGAGATCGACGCCGCCTCGCACGGTGGTGTGGACGATGCCCGTGACCTGCGGGAAAAGGCCTTCTTCGGGCCCGCGTCGAGCCGGTACAAGATCTACATCATCGACGAGGCGCACATGGTCACCTCAGCGGGCTTCAACGCCCTGCTGAAGGTGGTCGAGGAGCCGCCGGAGCATCTGAAGTTCATTTTTGCGACCACCGAGCCGGAGAAGGTCATTGGGACCATCCGGTCCAGGACGCACCACTACCCCTTCCGGCTGGTCCCGCCCGGGACACTGCGCGAATACCTGGGCGAGGTCTGCGGGCGCGAGGGCGCCACGGTCGAGGACGGCGTGCTGCCGCTCGTCGTGCGCGCCGGCGCCGGATCCGTGCGTGACTCCATGTCCGTCATGGACCAGCTGCTCGCCGGTGCGGGTGATGACGGTGTGACGTACGCCATGGCCACCTCCCTGCTCGGGTACACCGAGGGTTCCCTGCTCGACTCCGTCATCGACGCCTTCGCCGCCGGGGACGGGGCCGCCGCCTTCGAGGTCGTCGACCGCGTGGTGGAAGGCGGCAACGACCCCCGCCGCTTCGTCGCCGACCTGCTGGAGCGGCTGCGGGACCTGGTCATCCTGGCCGCCGTGCCCGACGCCGGGGAGAAGGGGCTGATCGACGCCCCCGCCGATGTCGTGGAGCGGATGCAGGCCCAGGCCTCGGTCTTCGGGGCCGCCGAGCTGTCGCGCGCCGCCGACCTGGTCAACACCGGGCTCACCGAGATGCGGGGCGCGACCTCGCCGCGGCTCCAGCTGGAGCTGATCTGCGCCCGCGTGCTGCTGCCCGCCGCCTTCGACGACGAGCGGTCCTTCCAGGCCAGGCTCGACCGGCTGGAGCGCAGCGGGGCCGCCGCCTTCGCGGCCGCGCCCGCCCCCGCCATGGGCTACGTGCCCGCCCCCGAGGCGCATGCCATGGCGCCGGCCGGTCCCGGTGGCGGTGTCGCCGCCGCACGTGCCGCCGCACAGGCGCCGGTCCAGCCCCCGGCCCAGCCCCCGGTGCAGCCCCCGGCACCGGCCCCGGTGCAGGCCGCCGCACCCGTGGCGCCTCCCGAGCCGGTACGGGCCCCCGCGCCGCCGCAGCCCGCGGTGCAGGCCGCGCCGCCGGCCTCCGCGCCCGGGACCTGGCCCGGAGCCGCGCAGCCCGGCTCCGGAACCCCTGGAGCACCCGGCGCCGGAGCCACCGGTGCCTGGCCGGGATCCGCCGCCCCGGCAGCACCCGCCCCCGCCCCCGCCGCCCCGGCTCCGGCCGCCCCCGCCGCCGGTGCCTGGCCCAGTGCGGCCGCGCCCGGCCAGGGGATCCCGGCCGCCGCGCCCGCCGCCGCTCCCGCGGGGCCCGCCCCCGCCCAGGCCGCGGCGCCCTCCCCCGGCATGGCCGCCGGCGCCGGGCAGGTCCAGGCGATGTGGCCGGGCGTCCTGGAGGCCGTCAAGAACCGCCGCCGCTTCACCTGGATTCTGCTCAGCCAGAACGCCCAGGTCACCGGCTTCGACGGCACCACCCTCCAGCTCGGCTTCCCCAACGCCGGAGCCCGCGACAACTTCGCGAGCAGCGGCAGCGAGGACGTGCTCAAGGCCGTCCTGGCCGAGCAGTTCCAGGTCAACTGGAAGATCGACGCCGTGGTGGGAGGCGGCGGCCCGGCCCCGGTCGCCCCGGCCTCCTCCTACGGGGCCCCGGCCGCCCCGGCCTACAGCCCGCCGCCCCCGGCCCCGTCCGCCCCGCAGTACCAGCCGCAGCAGCCCCAGCCCCCGCAGCAGTCACAGCAGCCCCAGCAGTCGGCTGCCGCCCCGCAGCCCCCCGTACAGCAGGCGCCCCCGCCGGTCGCGCCCGAGGACGACTTCGCGGAGGAGGACGATCCCGACCTCGTCGAGAGCGCCCTCACCGGACACGACCTGATCGTGCGCGAGCTCGGAGCCACCGTTGTGGAGGAATACACGAACGAGTAGGCCCTTCTCATTGGGTGGCCGCACGAAACGCGCCACTCCGTCCGGGCTACCCTGGGCGGCGTGAAGGTCCTCGTCATCGGCGGCGGCGCCCGCGAACATGCCCTGTGCCGCTCTCTGTCCCTCGACCCCGACGTCTCCGCGCTGTACTGCGCTCCCGGCAACGCCGGCATCGCCGAGGTGGCCGAGCTCCGCCCGGTCGACGCCCTCGACGGCGACGCCGTTGCCGCTCTCGCCACCGAACTCGGCGCCGACCTGGTCGTCGTCGGCCCGGAGGCGCCGCTGGTCGCCGGGGTCGGCGACGCCGTCCGCGCGGCCGGCATCCCCGTCTTCGGCCCCTCGGCCGAGGCGGCGCAGCTGGAGGGCTCCAAGGCCTTCGCCAAGGACGTGATGGCCGCGGCCGGGGTCCCGACCGCGCGCAGCTACGTCTGCACCACCCCGGAAGAGGTGGACGAGGCGCTCGACGCCTTCGGCGCCCCGTACGTCGTCAAGGACGACGGCCTCGCCGCCGGCAAGGGCGTCGTGGTCACCGAGGACCTGGCCGCCGCCCGCGTCCACGCCCTCGCCTGCGACCGCGTGGTCATCGAGGAGTACCTCGACGGCCCCGAGGTCTCCCTCTTCGCCATCACCGACGGAGTCACCGTCCTCCCGCTGCAGCCCGCGCAGGACTTCAAGCGCGCGCTCGACGGCGACGAGGGCCCCAACACCGGCGGCATGGGCGCCTACTCCCCGCTCCCCTGGGCCGACCCGAAGCTCGTCGACGAGGTCATGGCGAGCGTGCTCCAGCCGACCGTCGACGAACTGCGCCACCGCGGCACGCCCTTCTCCGGGCTGCTCTACGCCGGCCTCGCGATCACCTCGCGCGGGGTGCGCGTCATCGAGTTCAACGCCCGCTTCGGCGACCCCGAGACCCAGGTGGTCCTGGCCCGGCTGCGCACCCCGCTCGCGAGCGTGCTGCTGAACGCCGCCCGGGGAACCCTGGACGCCGAGCCGCCGCTCCGCTGGCGCGAGGACGCGGCCGTCACGGTGGTCATCGCCTCCCACAACTACCCCGAGACCCCGCGCACCGGGGACCCGATCGAGGGCCTGGCCGAGGTGGCCGCCGAGGACGGACCCGACGCGTACGTGCTGCACGCCGGGACCCGGCGCGAGGGCGACGCCGTCGTCAGCGCGGGCGGCCGCGTGCTGTCGGTGACGGCGACCGGTTCCGATCTGGCGCAGGCCCGCGAGAAGGCGTATAAGGCCGTCGCGCGCATCCGGCTGGACGGCTCGCAGCACCGTACGGATATTGCGGCCAAGGCGGCCGAAGGTCGCTGAACTGCGGCTCTGTGATCCCGCGGGCCCGGTGCGCACGAGGTGCGCCCGGGCCCGCGGGCGCGCTCGCGTGCGACTGCATCCGGCCGCGTTCGAACGCACCCACCTTTACCCAAAGCCATTCCATCGGGTGATCGTCGCCCGGTCTGCCTGACGGCCGGGCGTGCCCCAACTAGGGTGCGATGCCAAGCATTCCGGCACTTGGCCCACCGGCATTGCGATGTCAGTGGCGGGTGTCACAGTGGGGGAGTGAGCAAAGCCGTCGCAGGGCAGAGGGGGTGAGGTCCGGCCGTGTCCGGAACCGGTTCGATCATGGAAGTGGGCGTGCCGTCCGCGCGGTCCCGCGCCCTGGCCGTGCTGCGGGTGCGCAGCAGGGCCCTGGCCCTCGGGCTGCTGCCCGCCGCCTTCGCGGTGGTGCTGGTGGCCGCCCGGATGACGGGCCGGCTGGCCGGTGACCCCTGGCCCGTGGTGACCCTCGCCGTGTGCGCGGTCGCCGCGCTGGTGCTGCTCGTCGGCGGGATCTTCGCCGCGGTGGTGCTGCGGGCCGGCCCCGCCGTGACCCCGACGGTCCCGCTGACCGAGGCCGCCGCGCCCGATCTCTACCGGCTGGTGCGGGACCTGGCGGACCGGATGGACGTCCCGGCCCCCTCCGCGATAGCCCTGACGCCGGACTGCGACAGCTGGCTGGAGGACCGCACCCATGCGGCCCACCGCCGCGATGCCGCGCGGACGTCCGGCGGCATAGCCGGGCCCGCCGGCCCGGAGTCCGAGCCCGGTGCGGCTCCCGTGCTGGTGATCGGCTCGCCGTTCCTGTGGTGGATGCGGGTCGCGGAGCTACGGGCGGTCCTCGCGCCGGTCGTCGCCGGTACGGGCCCTTCCGCGCATCCCGACATAGCCGACGCGCGCGGCTTCGTCCGGGGCCTGGACGCCGCCGTGGACGTGGGCAACCGGCCCGGTCTCGGCTGGATCGCCGGGCCCGCCCGGCTGCTGCTGCGGCTGTGCCGGGTGGACGCCGCCGAAATGGAGCGCGGGGTGGCCGCGGCCGCCTCGGATCGTGCACAGGGTGTGGATTACGGGCTGCGCATCGTCGCCCAGGAGCAGGTCGGCCTCGCCTACGCGGGCTGGGACCGGCTGCTGACCCGGGTCGCGCTGCCCGCCTGGCGGATGGGCCGCTGGCCGGCCCGGCTGGACGCCGGGGTGGTCTCCGCACTGACCGAGCTGTCCCGGCGGGACCGGCTGGCCGACGGGTTCACCTCACGGCTCGGCGAGCGCCCCGCCTGCGACCTGCTGGAGCAGCCCGGGGCCGTCGACGAGGCGGCCTCGCTGCTGGCCGCCCGGCTCTTCCACGGCGGTCCGGCCGAGCCCGGGCCGGACTGGTCCCCCGTGGACTGGACGGCGTATCCGGAGGAGGTCGTGGACCGCAAGTGGCGTACGGAGGCGGCCCGGCTGCACACCGCGCTCGACGCCCTGGCCGTCCCGGCGGGCCTCCCGACCGGCTCGCCCGGACCCACCACCCCCGGACCCCTGCCGGCCACGCCCGACCCCGACGCCTTCGTCCCGCCGCCGGGGGCGGACGGCTTCGCAGGTCCCACGCTGGAGCGGGTGCTCGGCTACCTCACCGACCCCGCCGGCGAAGGCGCGGCCGGGGAAGCGCTGGCCGGACGGCTCACCGGGGACCTGGCGCGCGAGGAGCGCGCCTCGGGTCCGGGAGCCGGGGCCGGGAAGGCGCGCGGCGCGGATGCCGTGCCGCTGTTCCCCCTCCAGCCGCCGCGCAGCGGCCGGGACCTGCTGGCCGACCACGTGACGGCGATGGTGTGCTGCGCGGCCGTGGACTCCGCCGGGGCCGCACCGGGCCTGGACTGGCTCGACGGCCCCGTCCTGCTGGTCGGCGGCGAGCGCCGCTCCGATCTGGCGCCGCGCGTGCTGTCGCTGGTCGAGGACGGGGACCCGGAGCCCCTGCGCGACTGGCTCGCGGACCTCGGCGTCCGCCCGGAGAAGCCGGTCCGCCTGGTCTGAGCCAGCCCGGCGGGCCATCGCGGGCCCGGCCGGCCACCACGGGCGCCACCACGGCCCCCGTGAGCCGCTCCGGAGGGCTACGACTCGCACGAACAACCGGATCCCAATGTTCCGGTCACGTCAATTCGCGACGAACGGTGACGGACTGCGTGCGTTATGTGATGTGCTGGGGTCCGATGAATGCCCGTTCGGGGGAGTGAGGGAGGGGAGCGGTCATGGGTGCGGACCAGATCCGGCGCTGGGAATCAGGTGCGCTCGCGCACGCGGTCACCGACCCCTTCGGACAGGGCCCCCTGCCCTGGTTCCGGGGGAGCGAGCTCTACTTCGACGACACCGGCCAGGTCGTCCCCTGGTACGTGGACCCGGCCGCCGCGGCCGCCGGCACCGGCCAGATCCCCCGCGCCCGCGGCAACGGCGGCCCCCGCACCGCCGACGACGTACACCGCCAGATCAAGGGCTTCACCTCCACCGGAGCCGTCGCCCCCGGCGAGGCCATCGACTTCCACATCACCGTCGACCCGCCCCAGCAGTTCTCCGTCGACGTCTACCGGATCGGCCACTACGCCGGCGACGGCGCCTCCAAGATCACCACCAGCCCCCGCCTCTCCGGCATCGTCCAGCCGGCCCCCCTCGCCGCCGACCGGACCGTCTCCTGCCACCACTGGTGGCTGTCCTGGCGCCTCCAGGTCCCGTCCTACTGGAGCGTCGGCGCGTACGTCGCCGTCCTCACCACCGCCGACGGCTACCGCTCCCACATCCCCTTCACGGTCCGCGACGACCACCCCGCCGACCTCCTGCTCCTGCTCCCCGACATCACCTGGCAGGCCTACAACCTCTACCCGGAGGACGGCCGCACCGGCGCCAGCCTCTACCACGCCTGGGACGAGGACGGCCGGCTGCTCGGCGAGCGGGACGCGGCCATCACGGTCTCCTTCGACCGCCCCTACGCGGGCGCGGGCCTGCCCCTGCACGTCGGCCACGCCTACGACTTCATCCGCTGGGCCGAGCGCTACGGCTACGACCTCGCCTACGCCGACACCCGCGACCTGCACGCCGGCCGCGTCGACCCCACCCGCTACCGCGGCCTGGTCTTCCCCGGCCACGACGAGTACTGGTCCGCCCCCATGCGCCGCACCGTGGAGCGCGCCCGCGACCAGGGCACCTCGCTCGTCTTCCTCTCCGCCAACACCATGTACTGGCAGGTCGAGCTCGCCCCCTCCCCCTCCGGCGTCGACGACCGGCTCCTCACCTGCCGAAAACGCCGCGGCCCCGGCCGCCCCAGCCTCTGGCGCGAGGTCGACCGCCCGGAGCAGCAGCTGCTCGGCATCCAGTACGCGGGGCGGGTCCCCGAACCCGCGCCCCTGATCGTGCGCAATGCCACGCACTGGCTCTGGGACTCCACCGGCGCCGGCGAGAACGACGAACTGCCCGGCCTGGTCGCCGGCGAGGCCGACCGGTACTTCCCGCGCACCCAGCTCCCCGAGCACCAGGACCGGATCCTGCTCGCGCACTCCCCGTACCTCGACAGCGAGAACCACCGCCGCCACCAGGAGACCTCCCTCTACCGCGCGCCCAGCGGCGCCCTGGTCTTCGCGTCCGGCACCTTCGCCTGGTCCCCGGCGCTCGACCGCCCCGGCCACGTCGACGAGCGGGTCCAGCGGGCCACGGCCAACCTCCTCGACCGGATCTGCAAGAGGGACTGAGACCCCCTGGCCCGGGCAGGCGCGCCGGTACGGGAGAATGGTCCCGCGCTCGTACAGAACCACAGGGAGACCCCGTGTCCGGATTCGTCGAAAAGCCCGAGCCGGTCCAGGTGCCCGGCCTCGTCCACCTCCACACCGGCAAGGTGCGCGACCTCTACCGCGACGGGGAAGGCCGCCTCGTCATGGTCGCCAGCGACCGGATGTCCGCCTTCGACTGGGTGCTCCCCACCGAGATCCCGGACAAGGGCCGCGTCCTGACCCAGCTCTCCCTGTGGTGGTTCGACCAGCTCGCGGACCTCGTCCCGAACCACGTCATCTCCACCGACCTGCCCGCCGGCGCCCCCGCCGACTGGGCCGGCCGCACCCTGATCTGCCGGAACCTCGACATGGTCCCGGTCGAGTGCGTGGCCCGCGGCTACCTCACCGGCTCCGGCCTCGTCGAGTACGACCGGACCCGTACCGTCTGCGGACTCGCCCTCCCCGAGGGCCTCGTGGACGGCTCCGAGCTGCCCGCCCCGATCTTCACCCCGGCCGCCAAGGCCGAGGTCGGCGAGCACGACGAGAACGTCTCCTACGAGGAGGTCGCGCGCACCACGGGCGCCGAGACCGCCGCGCTGCTGCGCCAGACCACCCTGGCCGTCTACGGCCGCGCCCGGGACATCGCCCGCGAGCGCGGGATCATCCTGGCGGACACCAAGTTCGAGTTCGGCTTCGACCCCGCGGACGGCACGCTGATCGCCGCCGACGAGGTGCTGACCCCGGACTCCTCCCGCTTCTGGCCCGCCGACCAGTGGGAGCCGGGCCGCACCCAGCCCTCCTTCGACAAGCAGTTCGTCCGCAACTGGCTGGCCTCCCCGGCCTCCGGCTGGGACCGCGCCTCCGAGCAGCCGCCGCCGGCGCTGCCGCAGGACGTCGTCGAGCAGACCCGCGCCAAGTACATCGAGGCGTACGAGCGGCTCACCGGCCTGACCTGGAAGAGCGAGGCCTGAGACACGAAGAAGCCCCCGGTCGCAGGACCGGGGGCTTCTTCGTTCTGAGCGGACAACGCGACTCGAACGCGCGACATCCACCTTGGCAAGGTGGTGCTCTACCAACTGAGCTATGTCCGCATGCGCCGTAACGCGAGAACCACTATACCCAACCTCGCTCGCGGGCGAGACGGACCGCCGTGTGCCGGTTCTCGGCCCCCAGCTTCGTCGCCGCCGAGGACAGGTAGTTCCGTACGGTCCCCTGCGAGAGCGAGGCCCGCTCCGCGATCTCCGCGACCGGCGCCCCGTCCGCCGCGAGTTCCAGCACCTCCGCCTCCCGGGCGGTCAGCGGTGAATCCCCCGCGCTGATCGCGTCGGCCGCCAACTCCGGGTCCACATAACGCCCTCCGGCGTGCACGGTCCGGATCAGCTCGGCCAGCCGCTGCGCCGACACCGTCTTCGGCGCGAAGGCCCGCACCCCCGCCGCCAGGGCCCGCTTCAGGTGCCCCGGACGGCCGTGACTCGTCACGATCATGGCCTTGCAGTCGGGGAGCTCGGCCCGCAGCGATGTGGCGACACTCACACCGTCCGCCCCCGGCATCTGCAGGTCCAGCACCGCCACGTCAGGCCGGTGCGCCCGCGCCATCGCCAGGGCCTCGGGCCCCGATGCCGCCTGGGCGACGACCAGCAGGTCGTCCTCCAGCGCCAGCAGGGCGGCCAGCGCCCCGCGGATCAGATGCTCGTCGTCGGCGAGCAGTACGCGTACGGGGCTCACGCCCGCACCTCCAGTCCTCGTGTCCGGCGCGGGGCGGGGATCTCGGCGCGCAGCCGGAACCGGCCGCCCTCGGCCGGTCCCGCCAGCAAGGTCCCTTCCACCGCCGCGAGCCGCTCGCGCAGCCCCGCCAGCCCGGAGCCGGGAGGCCCCGCCGGGGTCTCGGGCGCCCCGTCGTTCTCCACCAGCAGCGTCACGGCGCCTTCCGCCGGCGCCGTCAGCCGGATCAGGCAGCTGTGCGCGTCCCCGTGCCGCAGGACGTTCGTGGTCGCCTCGCGCACCACCCAGCCGAGCGCCGACTGCACTTCGGAGGGCAGCCGGCGCGCGGCCGCCTCGTATTCGACGCGGCAGTCCATCCCGGCCGCGCTCAGCACCCCGCGGGCGCCCTCCAGTTCCACCGCGAGATCCGCCTCCCGGTAGCCGCGTACGACGTCCCGTACCTCCCGCTGCGATTCGCGCGCGATCCGCTGCACCTCGATCATCTGGTCCACCGCCTCCGGGCGTTCGCGCCGCGCCAGCTGTACCGCCAGCTCGCTCTTGAGCGCGATCACCGCCAGATTGCGGCCCATCACGTCGTGCAGGTCCCGTCCGAACCGCAGCCGCTCCTCGGCCACCGCCAGTTGGGCCTGGAGCTCCCGGGCCCGGTCCAGCTCCCAGACCGTGGTCAGCAGCCAGCCGGAGAACCCGGAGGCGACGCTGAGGAACAGGCTGGTCAGCAGCACCCCGATGGCGTACCCGACGGCCTCGCCCGCGGGCAGGCCCAGGGCGAGCACAGCGGCCGCCGTGCCCGCCGCCGCGGCCGGGGCGACGTACCACATGTGGATGATCCGCTTCAGGCACAGCACCAGGGATCCGCTCGCGAAACAGGCCATGCCCGTCACCAGCGCCGGGGCCACGGAATCGGAGAACTGCCCCGTCTTGCGCAGCACGAGGACGGCCAGGCACGCCGCGGCCGTCAGGGCCGCCGTCACCACGGCGAGCCGCACCGGACGCTCACGGCGGCCCACGATCCAGTCCAGCGCCCTGGAGGTGAGGAAGCCGGTCAGCACCGCGTGCGCGCAGACCGTCAGCACGAGCGAGGCCGAGACCGACGGCGAGGTCTCGTCGGCCGCGGAGCCGACCGAGGCCAGCCCGAACGACATGATTTCGAGGAGTACGAAGGAGTGGAAGGACCAGCGCGTGTACAACTCGACCTTCGCCGCACTGCTGCGGTTCCTCCACCACCCGGTCAGTTTCGACACGGCCCCGGCCCCCCGATTTCGTTTCTAGCGGCGCGGTTCCCAGCGGAACCACTTCTGCACAGCAAACACGGTGATCATGACCCAGGCCAGCGTGTTGAGCGCCGCCCCCAGCAGGTCGTACGCCTCCGCGCCACCGCTCCAGCCGGCCCGCACCAGGGCCATCACCCCGCTGAGCGGCAGCAGTTCCGACACCGAGGCCAGGACGCCGGGCAGCGAGTCCGCCGGCACGAAGAGCCCCGAGCCGAGCACGGTCAGCAGGAACAGCGGCAGCGTGGTGAGGCCGGCACTCTCCACGTTGCGGGTGAAGGAGCTGGTCACCGCGGCCATTCCGGCGAGCAGCACGACCCCCGCGAGGACGGCCGCGGCCAACAGCAGCGGGTTCGCCGGCATCCGCACGTCCAGGGCGGCCGCGCCGGCCACCGCGAGGACGGTGATCTGGCCGACCGCGAGGACGGCGGCGGGCAGCGCGGTCCCGGCCAGGATCTCCAGGTCGTTCGCCTCGCCGGTACGGAGCCGCTTGAGCACGAGCTCCTCGCGGCGGGCCACGAAGGCGGAGACGAGGTTCATGTAGACGACGAGCATCAGCACCATGCCGATCCCGCCGGTCAGGGTGGCTTCGGCGACGGCCGCGGCGGTGTCGCCGCTCAGCGTCGAGCGCAGCACGAACACCATCAGGGCGGGCATCAGCAGGGCCACGCTCAGCGCCGCCCGGTTGCGCACGAGCAGCGTGAGCTCGCAGCGGCCGAGTGCGGTCAGCCGGCCGGGGCTCAGGGTCGGCATGCTCATCGGGTCCCCACCATCATGTCGTCGGTACGGCTGTCGGTACGGCTGTCGGTACGGGCGCCGGCGTCGGCCTCGATGCCCGCGGTCCGGCGGTTCTGCGCGATCTCCAGGAAGGCCTCCTCCAGGGAGGCGGACCGCGCGTCGAGCCCGGCCAGTTCCACCCCGGCGTCATGGGCCCAGCGCAGCAGTGCGGTCAGGTCCGCCTGGAGCCGCTCGGTACGGATCTCCACCCGCTGCCCGTACGCCGCCGCGTGCAGCGCCAGCGGCAGCCGGGCCGCCGGCACCCCGGCCGGCAGCGTGAAGCGGATCCGGGCCGGCCGGGTGGCGGTCACCTCGGCGGGAGTGCCGGAAAGGACCAGCTCCCCTTCGTGGAGGATCGCCAGCCGGTCGGCGAGCTCCTCGGCCTCCTCCAGGTAGTGCGTGGTCAGCAGCACCGTGGTGCCCTGCGCCCGCAGTTCCCGTACCAATGCCCAGGTGTCCCGTCGCCCTTCGGGGTCCATGCCGGTGGTCGGCTCGTCCAGGAACAGCACCTCCGGCCGCCCGAGCAGGGCCATGGCCAGGTCCAGGCGCCGCCGCTCACCTCCGGACAGCTGCTTGACCCGTACGGAGGCCCGCGCGGCCAGGCCGACCAGTCCCAGCACCTCCGCCGCCGGCCGGGCGCCGGTGGTGACCCCGGCCCACATCCGGACGGTCTCGGCCACCGTGAGGTCCGAGGGGAAGCCGCCCTCCTGGAGCATGACCCCGGTGCGCGGGCGGACCTCGGCCCGCCGCGTGTACGGGTCGAGGCCGAAGACGCGGACCTGCCCGCCGGTCGGCGCGGCAAGCCCCTCCAGCAGCTCGACGGTGGAGGTCTTGCCGGCGCCGTTGGTGCCGAGCAGGGCGAAGATCTCGCCGCGCGCCACGGAGAAGGAAACGCCCCGCACGGCCTCGAAACCGCCGGCGTAGCCGCGGCGCAGCCCCTGGACGTCGATCACGGTGTCAGTCATGAACCCAGCCTCGCGGCGCCGGGGCGGGGCCGGCAGTGCGTGCTGTCATGCCCCGCGATGACATTTGTCAGGGAGACCCGAGCGGGAAACACGAAGAAGGCCCCGGTCATAATGACCGGGGCCTTCTCCTTATGGAGCGGACGACGCGACTCGAACGCGCGACATCCACCTTGGCAAGGTGGTGCTCTACCAACTGAGCTACGTCCGCAGGTTTACTGCGTGCATCACTCTACCTGATCCACGGTGGTGGTCGGTAAACCGATGCAGAGCGGGTGACAGGGATCGCACACTGCGCCTTCCCCCTGGAAGGAGGATGTTCTGCTACTGAACTACACCCGCACGACTTCGGGGCTTCGACCTTGCGGCCTCGCCCCTCGGCGTGATCCAGACTCTAGCCGACGGATGGGGGTGGATGGCAAATCGGCCCTCAGTGGGCCGCGTTGTAGGCCTCGTAGATCTTCTTGGGGATGCGGCCGCGCGGCGGCACCTCGAACTGGTTGGACCGGGCCCAGGCCCGGACGACCGCCGGGTCCGGCGCGATGGACGTGTGCTTGAAGGTCTTCCCCGACCGCGACTGGCGGCGGCCGGCGGCCACGAAGGGGGCCAGGCCCTTCCGCAGTTTCTTTGCGTTCGCCACATTGAGGTCGATCTCGTACGACTTACCGTCCAGAGCGAACACGACCGTTTCCGCCGCTTCCCCGCCGTCGATGTCATCGGAGAGCGTGACTACTACGCGCTGCGCCACGGATATCGGTCCCTTCGTGCGACCCGCCGCCACCTGCTGACGTGCGGCGATGTCGCCTGTGTGGATGTTTCGGGGCAATGCTTCTTTCCAGGGGAATCCCGGGTGATTCCTTTGTACCCCGATTCCCATTGCATTGCGAAGCCCAGTTAATTCTCTCCGCGTGTCCCGCCGCAATCCCGGGCACGTGGTTTTCCGGCGGATTTTGCGAAGCGTTGGTGAAGCCGAAACCGCTCGTCGATCACGGCCGAAGGATATCTACCCGCGTAGAAATTTCGGCCGGGTACGCTGAGGGAACCGCCTTCGCACCAACCACCTCATCGGGAGTGCCAGTGGCACGCGTCGTAGTCGACGTCATGCTCAAGCCGGAGATCCTCGACCCCCAGGGCCAGGCGGTGCAGCGTGCACTACCGCGCCTGGGCTTCGAGGGCATCGCCGACGTCCGCCAGGGGAAGCGCTTCGAACTGGAAGTGGAGGGACCGGTCGACCAGGCCGCCCTCGACCGCATCCACAAGATGGCCGAAACGTTCCTCGCCAACACCGTCATCGAAGACTTCACCGTGAAGGTCGAGGCCTGACGGTGACCACACGCATCGGAGTCGTCACGTTCCCCGGAACGCTCGACGACCGTGACTCGCTGCGCGCCGTCCGCCTCGCGGGGGCCGAGCCGGTCTCGCTCTGGCACCGCGACAAGGACCTGCACCAGGTCGACGCGGTCGTCCTCGCGGGCGGCTTCTCCTACGGGGACTACCTGCGCGCCGGGGCCATCTCCCGCTTCTCGCCGGTGATGGAGACCATCATCGAGCAGGCCAAGGGCGGCATGCCCGTCCTCGGCATCTGCAACGGCTTCCAGGTCCTCACCGAGGCCCACCTGCTGCCGGGGGCGATGCTCCGCAACAACCACCTCCACTTCATCTGCCGCGACCAGAAGCTGCGGGTGGAGAACGCGGAGACCGCGTGGACCGGCGACTACACCGCCGGCCAGGAGATCTCCGTACCGCTCAAGAACATGGACGGCCGGTACGTCGCCGACGAGCGCGTGCTCGACGAACTGGAAGCCGAGGGCCGAGTGGCCTTCCGCTACGTCGACGTCAACCCGAACGGGTCGCTGCGCGACATCGCCGGCATCACCAACGCCGCGGGCAACGTCGTCGGCCTCATGCCGCACCCCGAGCACGCGGTCGAGCCGCTGATCGGGACGGGCCGCACCGACGGCCTCCCGTTCTTCACGTCGGTCCTGAAGAAGCTGGTCAGCGCATGAGCCTCGACACCGTCAAGAACGCCACCGAAACCCCGGACGCCTCCCAGCCGTGGAAGGAACTCGGCCTCAAGGAGGACGAGTACGCCCGGATCCGCGAGATCCTCGGCCGCCGCCCCACGGGCGCCGAGCTCGCCATGTACTCGGTCATGTGGTCCGAGCACTGCTCGTACAAGAGCAGCAAGGTCCACCTCGCCCAGTTCGGTGCGAAGGCCCCCAAGAACGACGCGATGCTCGTCGGCATCGGCGAGAACGCCGGCGTCGTCGACGTCGGCCAGGGCTACGCGGTCACCTTCAAGGTCGAGTCGCACAACCACCCGTCGTACATCGAGCCCTACCAGGGCGCGGCCACCGGCATCGGCGGCATCGTCCGCGACATCCTCGCGATGGGCGCCCGCCCGATCGCCGTCGTGGACCCGCTGCGCTTCGGCGCGGCCGACCACCCCGACACCAAGCGCGTCCTGCCGGGCGTGGTCGCGGGCATCGGCGGCTACGGCAACTGCCTGGGCCTGCCCAACATCGGCGGCGAGGTCGTCTTCGACGCCTGCTACCAGGGCAACCCGCTGGTCAACGCCGGCTGCATCGGCGTGATGAAGCACGAGGACATCCACCTCGCCAAGGCCTCCGGCCCCGGCAACAAGGTCATCCTCTACGGCGCCCGCACGGGCGGCGACGGCATCGGCGGCGTCTCGGTCCTCGCGTCCGAGACCTTCGACGACTCCAAGCCCACCAAGCGCCCCGCGGTGCAGGTCGGCGACCCCTTCCAGGAGAAGCTCCTCATCGAGTGCACCCTGGAGATCTTCAAGGAGAAGCTGGTCGCGGGCATCCAGGACCTCGGCGGCGCCGGGCTCTCCTGCGCCACGTCCGAGCTGGCCTCCGCCGGTTCCGGCGGCATGCGGGTCGAGCTCGACACCGTCCCGCTGCGCGACGCGACGCTCTCGCCCGAGGAAATCCTCATGAGCGAGTCGCAGGAGCGCATGTGCGCGATCGTCGAGCCGCAGTACGTCGACCGCTTCATGGAGATCTGCGAGAAGTGGGACGTCATCGCCACCGTCATCGGTGAGGTGACCGACGGCGAGCAGCTGGAGATCTACTGGCACGGCGAGCTGATCGTGGACGTGCCCCCGGGCACCGTCGCCCACGAGGGCCCGACCTACCACCGCCCGTACGCGCGCCCCTCCTGGCAGGACGCGCTCCAGGCGGACGACGCGGGCAAGCTGCCGCGCCCGCAGACCTCGGAGGAACTCCGGGCGCAGGTCCTGGCCCTGGTCTCCTCCCCGAACCAGGCCTCCAAGTCCTGGGTCACCGACCAGTACGACCGCTTCGTGCAGGGCAACACCGTCCTGTCGCAGCCCGAGGACGCGGGCATGGTCCGCATCGACGAGGAGACCAACCTCGGCGTGGCCATGGCCACCGACGGCAACGGCCGCTTCGCGAAGCTCGACCCGTACACGGGCGCGCAGCTCGCGCTGGCGGAGGCGTACCGCAACGTCGCCGCGACCGGTGCGAAGCCGCTGGCCATCTCCGACTGCCTGAACTTCGGTTCCCCCGAGGACCCGGACGTCATGTGGCAGTTCGCCGAGGCCACCCGTGGTCTCGCGGACGGCTGCCTGGAGCTGGGCACCCCGGTGACCGGCGGCAACGTCTCCCTCTACAACCAGACGGGCGACATCGCGATCCACCCGACCCCGGTCGTGGCGGTCCTCGGTGTCATCGACGACGTCAACCGCCGTACGCCGATGGCGTTCGCGGAGGCCGGCCAGCTGCTGTACCTGCTGGGCGACACGGCCGAGGAGTTCGGCGGCTCGGCCTGGTCCCAGGTCGTCCACGACCACCTCGGCGGCATGCCGCCCAAGGTGGACCTGGGCCGCGAGAAGCTGCTCGGCGAGATCCTGATCTCCGCCTCGCGCGACGGCATGATCGACGCCGCGCACGACCTGTCCGACGGCGGCGTGATCCAGGCGCTCACCGAGTCCTGCCTGCGCGGCGGCAACGGTGCGCGGGTCGTGGTCCCGGAGGGCCTGGACGCCTTCACCTTCCTGTTCTCCGAGTCCGCGGGCCGGGCCATCGTGGCCGTCCCGCGCAGCGAGGAGCTCCGCTTCACCGACATGTGCGGTGCGCGGGGCCTGCCGGTCGCCCGCATCGGCGTGGTGGACGGCGAGGAGATCGAGATCCAGGGCGAGTTCACCCTCCCCCTCGCGGAGCTCCGCGAGGCCCACGAGGCGACGATCCCGGCCCTGCTGGCCTGATCCCGGCCCCCGGCCGTACGAGGCCCCGCCCATCCTGTGGGCGGGGCCTCCGCGTTGTCGGGGGTGGTTGGTACGGTCAGCCGGGTCGTCGCGGTTGCAAGAGTGGGGGTCGGGGATGTTCGAACCACTGGAGCCGTCCAGCGGTGGGCCACTGCCGGATCGGGGCCGATGGCGCAATGCGGTCAATTTGCTGCTGTGCATCGCCGGTGTGGGCGGTGTGGTCTTCGGCGGCTGGGCGCTGTACGGCTCCTACCAGTCCTGGCAGCACCGCGGGGAGAGCCGCGTCGTGCTCCGCGAGGCGTGCGCGGACCTGGTGGACCCCGATGCGGTGATGCGGCTGGACGGGGGCCGGGACTGGCTGATGCCGAGCGAGGTCAAGAACCGCAAGCGGCTGGACCTGGGGCAACTGCCGGACGAGTGCGTCGTGCTCTCCTCGTACGAGGAGAGGGGCAAGACCCGGTGGACCACGTACTTCGGCCTGAAGGTGCACTCGCTGCCCCAGCAGGGTCTGCACGTGGTCGACACCGACGACAAGCCGTTCACCACGTGGAGCAGGCTTCCCGCCGGGAAGGACGTCACCGACGAGGTGGCCGATCCGCTGCCCGCCCCCCTCGGTGACGGCCGGGCCGGAACCTACTCCGCCCGGACCGTCTCGGTCACCGCCGTCTGTGCGCAGCCCGTCGGCGGGGTGACCGCCTTCCTGGCCTCCGCGACCGCCCGATACGGCGATCCGAGCGACAAGGACCGCAAGGCCCTGGCCGTGCTGGCCCGGACGGCTGCCGTCAGGGCGGCCGGGCGCGCCGGCTGCGCCGCCACCGCGCCCGAACTGCCCGCCGCCCTGCCCGCGCAGGGGCGCGCCCTCGGCCCCGCCGAGCAGGGCACCGGCAGCTGTGCCTGGTACGCGGCCTTCCTGCGCGGCCGCCAGGACCGGGAGCGGCTCCCCGACAAGGCGCTCGGCGCGCCGGTGTCGGAGCACGGCGGGAGCGAGTCCTGCGTGCTGGCCCTGGACACCGATACCCGCAAGGGCATCGAGCCCCGGCTCCTCGCGGAGGGTGTGCGGTACGGCGGCCCCAGTGACCGCTGGACCAACCCATGGTGGCTGCAGACCCACTCCTACTTCGGCGACGACGCGGCCGGGGCCAAGATGGAAGCGGGCGGGGGGAAGGCCACCGCGATAGCCGCAGGCCAGGCGGGACGGGGGTACCGCCTCATGTACGCCTCGGCCACCTGCCAGGGCCGCCCCGCCGTCCTCGGAATGACCGTGGCCTTCCAGTACGACGGGGTGCTCGGCCCCCGCCTCGACGACGTGTTCAAGGCCTACGCCACCGAGACGGCGACGCGGCGGGGGTGCACCGGACTGGTGCTGCCCGGGCCCGAGTAGGGTCGGGACATGCCGCCCGGGAAGAAGAAGCCGCGTACGTACGACCCCGCCAAGATCCGTGCCGCGGTCACCGCGCAGTTCGGGCATGTCGCCGACGCGGTAGGCGAGTTGAGCCCCGAGCAGCTGGCGCGGCCCACCGGGCTCGGGGACTGGACCGTGGCCGAGCTCGCCGCGCACATCGCGTGGATCGCGGACTCCCTCGCCGGCGGCCTGGCCCGGCCGCCCGCCGCCGTCGCCGAGCTGACGGCCGTCGAGTGGCCCTCCGTCACCGCCTCCCTCGCCGGGAAGATCTCCGAGGCTGCCCGGGAAACCCTCGAAGGGGCCCCGCTGCCCGAGCTGTACGAACGGGCGGCCGCCGGCATGGCGGAGGCACTGGCGGCCAACCCGGGCGGGCGCGTGCTCAGCCTGTGGATCGGCGACATGACGCTGGCCGACTTCCTCGTCACGCGGACCGTGGAACTGGTGGTCCACACCGACGACCTCAACCGGGCCGCCGGAGTGGACGTCCCGATCGACCGGCAGGCACTCGCCGCCTGCACCCGGCTGCTCGCCGACGCCCTCGCGCTCCGGGCTCCGGGCGGTTCCGTCGAGGTACGGATCCCGCCCTTCGCGGTGGTCCAGTGCATCGAGGGCCCCCGCCACACCCGCGGCACCCCGCCCAACGTGGTGGAGACCGACCCGCTGACCTGGCTCCGGCTCGCGACCGGCCGTACCCGATGGGCCGAGGCCCTGGACGCGGCGAAGGTCGGAGCGAGCGGCGAGCGGGCCGACCTGTCGGCGCTGCTGCCCCTGATGAGCTGAGGGTGGAACCGCCCGCGGGCCCGGCCCGTCCCAGGAACATGCGTACCCTCCGGCACGTCCCCGTCGGCCTGACCCTCGTACCGGCCCTCGCGCTCGCCCTCGCCGCATGCGGCCAGGTCGCGGAGGGCGGGTCCCGCACGCTCCCCGACCCCACCGGCTCCTGGGCCGTCGAGTCCCTGACCACCGGCGGCCGCACCCTGCACGCGCCCGACGCCGCCCGCCTCGACCTCGCGGAGAACGAGGCCACCGGCAACTACGGCTGCAACGGCTTCAAGGCCGTGGTCGTCTTCGCCGGGACGTCCGCGGTGACCGTCACCCCCGGCGCCTCGACCACCATGGCCTGCGAAAACATGGAGTTCGAGACGGAGTTCGCCAAGCTCTTCAAGGGCCGGCTGACCATCGACCGGGGGCCCGACCGGCTCACCCTGAAGACCGCCGACGGGAGCACCATCGCCATGACCCCGAAGCCCCCGGAGCCGGACGCCCCGCTGACCGTGACCCAGTGGACCGTCGACTCCCTGATCAGCGGCGCGACCGTCTCCTCCGTCCCCGCCGAGGCGGCCGGCAAGGCCCGCTTCACCCTCGCCGCCGACGGCACCGCGAGCGGTGTCCTCGGCTGCAACCGGTTCAGCGCCAAGGCCACCGTCGGGGGAGACAAGCTCACCTTCGGGCCGGTCACCTCCACCCGCATGGCCTGCGAGGGCCCGGCGGGCGAGGTGGAGCGGGCGCTGACCGGGCTGTTCGGCAGCGGCCCGCTCACCTGGAAGATCCAGGGCCAGGCCCTGACGCTGACCGCCGCCGACGGCAAGGGCCTGACCGCCGAAGCGGGATCCGCCGCCGAATAGCCAGCCCAGGCCGCCCAGGCCGGGTAGGGCAGCAGTCCCGCGTCCACCTTCTCCCAGGCCGCCCGCAGCTCCGCCAGCCGCGCCGGCTCCACCGCGGCCTTGTCGGCCTGCTCCCGGACGTCCCCGGCCAGGTTGAACAGCTGGTCCCTGCCCGCCTTGCCGCGGTAGTACTTCCAGTCGCCGCGGCGCAGCGCCCGCTCCCCGCGGACCCGCCAGAAGAGGTTCCGCTCGGCGATCTTCTCCCCGCGCAGCAGGTACCCGGCCAGGCTCACCCCGTCCAGCGGGTACGCCGGGTGCGGCCGGGTCCCGGCCACCTCCAGCAGCGTCGCCGTCCAGTCCGGGCTGAACACCGGGACGCGGCTGACCTGCCCGCCGTCCAGCCGCGCGGGCCAGCGCGCGATGTTCGGCACCCGGATCCCGCCCTCCTGGAGGGAGGCCTTGTTGCCCGACAGCGGCCAGTTGTACGAGAAGCGCTCGCCGCCGTTGTCGCTGGAGAAGACGACCAGGGTGTTCTCCTCCTGGCCGGAGCGCGCCAGCGCCTTCAGCACCTCGCCGATCGAGCGGTCGAGGTCCTCGACCATCTGCTTGTACTTCTCGACGGAGCCGCCGTCCTGGTGCCACAGGGCGCGCCCGTCGCCCGCCTTGATCCGCCGGACGATCTCGGCGCTCTGCTCCGTGTCCCCGTCGGCGATCCACGGCCAGTGCGGTGTGGTGAAGTTCAGGTTCAGCAGCCACGGCCTGCCGCCGTGGTCGCGGGAGACGTACTCGCTCGCCCGCTCGGTGATGATCCGCGTGTAGTAGCGCAGGTCCTTGTACTCGGCGTCGCCCTCGTAGAGGTCGTACTCGCCGCCCAGGCCCAGCTTGGAGTAGTACTCCAGGGCCCCGCCGAAGTTGCCGAAGAACTCGTCCCAGCCGGACCTCGTCGGGCTGTAGTCGGGCAGGTAGCCCGCGTGCCACTTGCCGATCAGCGCGGTGGCGTAGCCGGACTCCTTGAGCAGCGAGGCCAGCGTCGGGTGGGTGGGCTCCAGGCCCACCGACTTGTCGGCGATCGGCTCGGCCAGTCCGCCCTTGGTGCGTGCCGGGTAGCGGCCGGTGTACAGGCTGAACCGGGTCGGCGAGCAGGTCGCGGAGCCCGAGTAGGCGTCGGTGAACCGGACGCCCTGGCGGGCCAGCCGGTCCAGGTTCGGGGTCTTGATGTGCGGGGAGCCGTACGAGGACAGGTCGGCCCAGCCGAGGTCGTCGCCGAGGATGAACAGGATGTTCGGCCGCCGCGACTGCCGTCCCCGCGCGGCCCGGAACTCCCGCTCCTGCGGTCCGGCGTCCTGGGCCGCGGCCGCTGCCGGGGCCGCTCCCAGCCCCACCGCGGCGGTGGCCGCGGTCACTCCGACGGCGCCGCCGAAGGCACGGCGGGACAGGTTGTTCTCGTACGAAGGCACAGGTGCTCCAAGGCATGGCGGCGCAGCCGACCGACGGCGGCGCGGGACGGCGCGCGGCATCGACGGCAGACGGCGGTGAACGGCGGAAGAAGCCGGAACGGCGGCTGGGAAGGGCAGCGGAAAAGGGGCGCGGAACGGCCGAAAGGCCAAGGCCTGCTTGGACCCGGACGGGTCAGAAGGAGGAAGTGCTCAGCCAGGGGTCACTGTGCCGCGCCGCATGGCTACGGGCGACAGATGGCGCTCGCGACACGGACCAGGTCCACGTGCCGGCGCTCGACGAGGGTGACGGAACGGTCACCGAGAGGCTGCATGGGCCGAGAGCCTGTACGAATGCGCTTGGAGCTGTCAACAAGGGCATCCGCATACCGAGACGGGGGCGCGCGGTCACCCTCTGTGCTGTGAGATTTCCCGGGCCTCCCGAATTCGGACCAGTGGTCGATCTCGCCTACACTCGGAAGCGTGCCTCGTGGTGATGGACGACTCAACCACGACCTGCTCCCCGGCGAAAAGGGCCCCCAGGACGCTTGCGGCGTCTTCGGTGTCTGGGCTCCGGGTGAAGAGGTCGCCAAGCTCACCTACTTCGGACTGTATGCGCTACAGCACCGTGGACAAGAGTCCGCGGGAATTGCTGTGAGCAACGGTTCCCAGATCCTCGTCTTCAAGGACATGGGCCTCGTTTCCCAAGTCTTCGACGAAACCTCTCTCGGCTCGCTCCAGGGTCATATCGCGGTCGGTCACGCCCGCTACTCGACCACCGGAGCCTCCGTCTGGGAGAACGCGCAGCCCACTTTCCGCGCGACCGCCCACGGCTCCATTGCCCTGGGTCACAACGGCAACCTGGTGAACACCGCCGAGCTCGCCGAGATGGTCGCCGACCTCCCCCGTCAGGACGGCCGTGCCACCCAGGTGGCGGCCACCAACGACACCGATCTGGTCACCGCCCTCCTGGCCGGCCAGACCGACGAGGACGGCAAGCCCCTGACGATCGAGGAGTCGGCCACCAAGGTCCTCCCGAAGGTCAAGGGCGCCTTCTCGCTCGTCTTCATGGACGAGGGGACCCTCTACACCGCCCGTGACCCGCAGGGCATCCGCCCGCTGGTCCTCGGCCGCCTGGAGCGCGGCTGGGTGGTCGCGAGTGAGACCGCCGCCCTCGACATCTGTGGCGCCAGCTTCGTCCGCGAGGTCGAGCCGGGCGAGCTCATCGCGATCGACGAGAACGGCCTGCGCACCTCCCGCTTCGCGGAAGCGAAGCCCAAGGGCTGTGTGTTCGAGTACGTCTACCTGGCGCGCCCGGACACCGACATCGCCGGCCGGAACGTCTACCTCTCGCGCGTCGAGATGGGCCGCCGCCTGGCCAAGGAAGCCCCGGCCGACGCCGACCTGGTGATATCGACGCCGGAGTCGGGCACGCCCGCCGCCGTCGGATACGCCGAGGCCAGCGGGATCCCGTACGGCGTCGGACTGGTCAAGAACGCCTACGTCGGCCGGACCTTCATCCAGCCCTCGCAGACGATCCGCCAGCTCGGCATCCGCCTGAAGCTCAACCCCCTCAAGGAAGTCATCCGGGGCAAGCGCCTGGTGGTCGTCGACGACTCGATCGTCCGCGGCAACACCCAGCGCGCGCTGGTCAAGATGCTCCGCGAGGCCGGCGCGGCCGAGGTCCACATCCGGATCTCCTCGCCGCCGGTGAAGTGGCCGTGCTTCTTCGGCATCGACTTCGCCACCCGGGCCGAGCTGATCGCCAACGGCATGACGGTCGAAGAGATCGCCACGTCGCTGGGCGCGGACTCGCTCTCGTACATCTCGCTGGACGCGATGATCGAGGCGACCACCATCCAGAAGCCCAACCTCTGCCGTGCCTGCTTCGACGGCGAGTACCCGATGGCGCTCCCCGACCCGCAGCTCCTCGGCAAGCAGCTCCTGGAGTCCGAGCTGGCCGGCGGCACCGACGCCGCCGACGCGCTCCGCCGGCCGTAACGGCCCGCACCTCCCGCTCAACCTGCGCCGGGCCCCTCCTTTCAGGCTTTTCCGGGGGCCCGGCACCACAGCAGCAACGACACGAAAGCTCTCTCCTGTCATGACAGAGAAGACCACCGGTGCCAGCTACGCAGCCGCAGGCGTGGACATCGAAGCGGGAGACCGCGCAGTCGAGCTGATGAAGGAGTGGGTGAAGAAGACGCAGCGCCCCGAGGTCCTCGGCGGCCTCGGCGGTTTCGCCGGCCTCTTCGACGCCTCCGCCCTCAAGCGCTACGAGCGCCCGCTGCTCGCCTCCGCCACCGACGGCGTCGGCACGAAGGTGGACATCGCCCGCCAGCTGGGCGTGTACGACACCATCGGCCACGACCTGGTCGCCATGGTCATGGACGACATCGTCGTCTGCGGCGCCGAGCCGCTCTTCATGACCGACTACATCTGCGTCGGCAAGGTCCACCCCGAGCGGGTCGCGGCCATCGTCAAGGGCATCGCCGAGGGGTGTGTCCTCGCCGGCTGCGCCCTGGTCGGCGGCGAGACCGCCGAGCACCCGGGCCTGCTGGGCCCGGACGACTTCGACGTGGCGGGCGCCGGCACCGGTGTCGTGGAGTACGACCGCCTGCTCGGCGCGGATCGCATCCGTACGGGTGACGCCGTCATCGCCATGGCTTCGTCCGGCCTTCACTCGAACGGGTACTCGCTGGTCCGTCACGTCCTCTTCGACCGGGCCAAGATGTCCCTGGAGCAGGAGATCGAGGAGTTCGGCCGCACCCTCGGCGAGGAGCTGCTGGAGCCCACCAAGATCTACTCGCTGGACTGCCTCGCGCTCACCCGTACGGCCGAGGTGCACGCCTTCTCGCACATCACCGGCGGCGGCCTCGCGGCGAACCTGGCCCGGGTCATCCCGGACCACCTGCACGCCACCGTCGACCGTGCGACCTGGGCCCCCGGCGCGGTCTTCGACCTGGTCGGCAAGGCCGGACAGGTGGAGCAGCTGGAGCTGGAGAAGACGCTGAACATGGGCGTCGGCATGATGGCCGTAGTCCCCGCCGATTCGGTGGACGTGGCCCTGACCGCGCTGGCCGACCGGGGTGTCGACGCCTGGGTCGCGGGCGAGATCCAGGGCCGCGGCGACCGCACCGAGGGCGCGACCCTCACCGGTACCTACGCGAGCTGAGCAGCACTGAAACCCGGCCCGGGGCAATGCCCTGGACCGGGTTTCAGCTATATGACCTGTGTGCAGACGCCCTAGGACGTCAAGCGCCGCGCCGCTGTGCCGACGGACCGGACTCTTCGTCCTCGTCGTCGTCGTTGTAGAGAGCCGCGTACTTGGCGTACGGGTCGTCGTCGTCCAGATCGTCATCGACTTCGACCGGCTCGCTGACAGGCAGCGGCTCCGTCGGCGATGCGCCCAGCTCATTGGCCAGACGCGAGAGGTCAGTCCCGCCGCTGTTGTACTTCAGCTGGCGGGCGACCTTTGTCTGCTTGGCCTTGGCCCGGCCGCGCCCCATGGCTCGACCCCCTCGGTGACGGGGCTCGACGGCCCCAGAGTCTGACACGCGTTCATGGTTCGGAGCGGGCTCTCCGTGGAGAGACCGTCCGTAGGGGTTTAACGGTACCTGCTTCCGCGGCCATACGGTACGCCGCCCGCATGACGCGCCCCGGTGCAGAACCAGCAAGGCGCCCCGTCCTCGCTGGTCAACCGCGATTTTAACGCTTTCCTGGCCCGCGACCCGCCGAAGCGCAGTGAGTTCCGTCTCGCCGCGCCCCGGCGGGGCCGCCCAGGGGTCCTCGGAAGGGTCAGACCGTGCGGGCGGCGCGGGCGTCCGCCATCCGCTGCTCGGCGATCCGGTCGGCCGCGGCGGCCGGCGGGATACCGTCCGCCTTCGCACGTGCGAATATGGCCAGAGTGGTGTCGAAGATCTCCGAGGCCTTCGCCTTGCAGCGGTCGAAGTCGAAGCCGCGCAGCTCGTCGGCGACCTGGATCACCCCGCCCGCGTTGACCACGTAGTCGGGCGCGTAGAGGATCCCGCGGTCCGACAGGTCCTTCTCGATGCCCGGGTGGGCGAGCTGGTTGTTCGCCGCACCGCAGACGATCTTGGCGGTCAGGGCCGGCACCGTCTCGTCGTTCAGGGCGCCGCCCAGCGCGCAGGGGGCGTAGATGTCCAGGCCCTCGACGCGGATCAGGGCGTCCGTGTCGGCGACCGCGGTGACCTTGCCCGGGTGCTTGTCGAGGATGCGGCGTACGGACTCTTCCCGTACGTCCGTGATCACGACCTCGGCGCCGTCCTCCAGCAGGTGCTCGACCAGGTAGTGGCCCACCTTGCCGACACCCGCCACGGCGACCTTGCGGCCGCGCAGCGTCGGGTCGCCCCACAGGTGCTGGGCGCTGGCGCGCATGCCCTGGAAGACACCGAAGGCGGTGAGCACCGAGGAGTCGCCCGCACCGCCGTTCTCGGGGGAGCGGCCGGTGGCCCAGCGGGTCTCGCGGGCGACGACGTCCATGTCGGCGACGTACGTGCCGACGTCGCAGGCGGTGACGTAGCGGCCGCCGAGGGACTCCACGAACCGGCCGTAGGCCTGCAGGAGTTCCTCGCTCTTGAGGACGTCCGGGTCGCCGATGATCACGGCCTTGCCGCCGCCGAGGTCGAGACCGGCGAGGGCGTTCTTGTACGACATGCCTCGCGAGAGGTTCAGCGCGTCCATGACGGCCTCCTCGTCGGAGGCGTACGCGTGGAAGCGCGTCCCGCCGAGGGCGGGGCCCAGGGCGGTGGAGTGGATCGCGATGACGGCCTTCAGGCCGGTGGCTCGGTCCTGGCACAGCACGACTTGCTCGTGGCCGCCCTGTTCCGTACGGAACAGGGTGTGCAGGACGCCGTCGGTCATTTCGGTCACGGTGGTGACTCCCATGGAAGAGATGCGGCGGAATGACGCCCGCCCTGCGGGTGGGGGAGGGCGTGCTGGGAGCAGAGTAAGACCTGCGGGGCGTGCGTAGTCGACCTGTCCGGAGATCGGAACACTCCCGGGGGACGAGCGGCCCCGGCCGGCCGGGAGAGAAGGGCCCCGGAGGTGAACCGGACCCCCGGGAGGGGCAGGTACGAGAGCGTGAGCGAATCCCGTCCTTCCGCGCGCTCTGCGCCGACCGTTCCGTACGCCTCCTACCTGCGCGTCTACGAGCCACTGGGTGCCTTTCCGGAGCCGGAGCGCACGCACTGGGCCGACTACGCCCGGCGCGGGGCCGCGCCGACCGCGCAGGACGAATTGCGCAGGTCGCTCACGGACTTGGTACGGGTGCCCGTGGTGGGGGTGCCGGCGCACGAGAGCGCGGACGCGTTCACGGCGGAGGTCGACGGGGTGCTGCTGGTCTGCCCGTGGCGGACCAGGCTGCGCGGCTGGCTGGCGCTCCAGGAGCTGGTCGAGTGGTTCCCGCGCCCGGTGCTGGACGCCGCGCTCCCGCCGGCGGCGCGCCGGCGCGCGGTCGAGGACTACGAGCGCTGGCGCGAACGGAACCCGGACGCGCGCCCGTGGATCCGTACCGGGGTGTGGCAGGTTCCGCTGCGCTGGTTCGTGCTGGTGGCGGAGGAGGAGCGGGAGTACCTGCCGGGCGAGCGGCTGCGCTACCGGACGCCGATGGTGCAGGCGCGGCGGCGCCTCGCGCGGGCGCTGCGGACCCTGCGGGAGGCGGAGGGGTACGGGATGCTCGCCGACGGCCTGGTGGAGGTGGGCAGCTGGCTGGAGGAGTTCCACCCGCGGTCGATGGTCGAACTGGACTACGGCGGGCTGCTGCACGCGCTGCCGGCGGCCGGGCTGGCGGCGGACCGCTCGGCCGGGGAGCTGGCGGAGGGGATCGCGGCCCTGCGGGCGGGCGACGCCGAGGGGGCGGCCGAGGTGTACGCGGAGCTGGCGGACCGGTGGCGGGCGGTCCGGGAGAGACTGTTCGCGAATTAGTCCGAGAGAGCGGATCATGCTCCGAGGAGCCGCGAGGGGCCCGTACGTACCCCTCCGTATCGTCCGATCGGCCATAAAGGGCAGATCAGAGGCTTGATCATGGCATTTGGGACGTAGTACCAGGACCTACGTCCCGATACGGGCCATTGGCCCAAGCGTGACGGACCGCACTATCTACACCCTTGCGCCCTTCCCCTACCCTCGTGCCAAAATAGGACAAGGAGTCCGGGGAGGGTTCCTTCCGTCCAACTAAGGGCGGAATGCTCGGCATTGCGCTCTACGGGGGGTCTGACGACTCCTGATCGCTCTGTGACTGATCGTCACAGTGGGGTGACTGTCCGTTATGGGACGGTCCATCGGCTTCCGCCGCTGATGAACACCTCGGAGGGCAATTCCGTCGGTTTGGCCCTTGAGGCTGGACGGATGGTGTAGTTGTAGTGCCGAGGACAAGCCGTTCGTCCTATAACCGACTCGGCCCGCGTATGTCCATTTCGGGCAACGCGGGCCAAGGTGCAGAATTTAGAGGAAAGAACCGAGATGGTTCGGTTCTCCCGAGGAGGCCGCTCATGACCGCTCGCACCCCTGATGCCGAGCCGCTGCTGACCCCGGCTGAGGTTGCCACGATGTTCCGCGTGGACCCGAAGACGGTCACCCGCTGGGCCAAGGCTGGCAAGCTCACGTCCATCCGCACCCTGGGTGGACACCGCCGTTACCGCGAGGCCGAGGTTCGCGCACTGCTTGCGGGAATTCCGCAGCAGCGCAGCGAGGCCTGAGGTTCCGCAGCACCCCGTTTTAACCGGGTCTATATCGGGTCCCCCAATCCGATGAAACCCACATAGCTTCATACGACCGAACCTGCCCCAACAGGTTCTCAGTCGTTCGATCGCGCTGGACTCCGCCGGGTCCAGCGCGATCTTTTTTATGCCCAGGTCAAGGCGGTATCGGGTGGGCGCGGGGGCTCCGGCGCGGTAGGTGCCATTGCACATATTAAATTGAGCGCGCGTAGGGGTGCGATAAATGTGCGAGTCTCAAAAACTGGTGCGGTGACTCCCGTCACAGATGATCACTCTTGTATTTCCGGCAATGCACCCCGTAAGGGGACGTGCGCGGTCGGGCGCATCATGCGAAAGGGGGATTCTGGCGGCGGTCGCGGGCCGGCCCCTCTGTGGCGGCCTGCGGGATCCTGGGCGGCGCGGCCGGTGCGACGGGCGACAGCGGCCCGGAGGGCGCCGGACGGGCCTGGGAGGGGCGTCGGGGCGCCCGTTGGGGCCCGGAGCGGCCCCAACGGCCCCTGAGGGGCCTTCGGGAGGCCTTCGAACCGCACTCGGGAGTCCTGGAGGCGGCCGGGGCCGGGTCGGCGGGCGCCGGCACCGCGGATTGCCCTGCCAACGCGTCAGGGCCCGTATCCCCTGGGGGATACGGGCCCTGACGTTTTTGCGAACCTGACGGGACTTGAACCCGCGACCTCCACCTTGACAGGGTGGCGAGCTAACCAACTGCTCCACAGGTCCTTGATTTGCGGCCGCTCGGCGGCTGCGAATCACACTGTACCGCAGCTCAGGGGGTGCAGTCGAACCCGATCACGGCGGAGGTCATCGGGCCGACGGCGGGGCCGCCGCATCCACCGCCTTCACGATGCGCTTGTCGGAGATCGGGTACGCCGTGCCGAGGGCGTGCGCGAAGTAGCTCACGCGCAGTTCCTCGATCATCCAGCGGATGTCCGTGACCGAGGCCGGCACCGGCCGCCCCTTGGGCAACTGCTCCAGCAGCCAGGCGTACTCGTCCTGCATCTCGTGGACCTTCTCCATGCGCGTGGTGTCGCGCTGGACGCCCGTGGGCATCTGCTGGAGCCGCCGGTCCGCCGCCACCAGGTAGCGCATCAGGTCCGGCAGCCTGCGCAGCCCGGCGAGGGTCACGAAGCCGGCCGGCACCAGGGCCGCCAGCTGCGTCTTCACGTCCTGGATGTTGGCCACCAGCGCCAGGCTGCTCGTGGCCTTCAGACGGCGCTCACAGGCCTGCCAGGCCGCCAGGACCTGCTGCACCTGGCCGATCGTGCGGACGGTCGTGTCCACCAGGTCGGCGCGGACGGCCTCGTAGAGCTTGCGGAAGCCCGCCTCGTCCCAGGCCGGTCCGCCGTGGTCGGCGATCAGCCTGTCGGTGGCCGCCGTCGCGCAGTCGTCGAACAGCGCCTGGATGGAGCCGTGCGGGTTCCTGGACAGGGCCAGCTTCTGCTGGTTGGTGAGGTGGTCCGAGGCGAACTTCGCCGGGTTCACCGGGATGTTGAGCAGGATGAGGCGCCGGGTGCCCAGCCACATCGCCTGCTGCTGCTCGGCCTCCGTGTCGAAGAGCCGTACGGAGACGCTCGCGCCCTCGTCCACCAGCGCCGGGTAGGCCTTCACCGGCTGGCCGGCCCGCCGGGTCTCGAAGACCTTGGTCAGCGTCCCGATGGTCCAGTCGGTCAGCCCGGTGCGCTCCACCGACTCCCCGCCCGCCCGCTCGGCGGTGGCCGCGGCGGCCTTGGAGAGGGCCTGGCGGGCCTTGGGCTTCAGCCGCAGCCTCAGCGCCTCCAGGTCCTTGTCCTCGGCGAGGTTCCTGCGCCGCTCGTCGATGATCCGGAAGGTGATCTTCAGGTGGTCCGGGATCCGGGTCAGGTCGAAGTCCTCGGCCGAGACCGGGACCCCCACCATCCGCTGGAGCTCGCGCGCCAGCGTGACCGGCAGCGGCTCCTGCAGGGGCACCGCCGTGTCCAGGAAGCGGCCGGCGAAGTTCGGCGCCGGGACGTAGTGCCGGCGGATCGGCTTCGGCAGCGAGCGGATCAGCTCGGTGACGACCTCCTCCCGCAGGCCCGGGATCTGCCAGTCGAAGCCCTCGTCGGTGACCTGGTTCAGGACCTGGAGCGGGATGTGCACGGTCACGCCGTCCGCGTCCGCGCCCGGCTCGAACTGGTAGGTCACCCGGAACTTCAGCTGCCCCTGCCGCCAGGAGTCCGGGTAGTCGGCCTTGGTGACCCCGGCCGCCTTCTCGGTCAGCAGCATCTCGCGCTCGAAGTCGAGGAGCTCGGGCTCCTCGCGCTGCTTGTGCTTCCACCAGGAGTCGAAGTGCGCCCCGGACACCACGTGTTCGGGGATCTTCTGGTCGTAGAAGTCGAAGAGGGTCTCGTCGTCCACCACGATGTCGCGGCGCCGGGCCCGGTTCTCCAGCTCCTCCACCTCGGTGAGGAGCTTGCGGTTGTCGGCGTAGAACTTGTGGTGCGTGCGCCAGTCGCCCTCGACCAGCGCGTTGCGGATGAACAGCTCGCGCGAGACCTCGGCGTCGATCCGGCCGTAGTTGATCTTCCGCTGGGCCACGATCGGCACGCCGTACAGCGTCACCTTCTCGTACGCCATCACGGCCGCCTGGTCCTTCTCCCAGTGCGGCTCGCTGTACGTGCGCTTGATCAGGTGCTGCGCGAGCGGCTCGACCCACTCCGCCTCCACCTTGGCGTTGACCCGCGCCCACAGCCGCGAGGTCTCCACCAGCTCCGCCGACATCAGGAACTTCGGCTGCTTCTTGAAGAGCGCCGAGCCCGGGAAGATCGCGAACTTGGCGGACCGGGCCCCCAGGTACTCGTTCTTGTCCGTGTCCTTCAGCCCGATGTGCGAGAGCAGGCCGGCCAGCAGCGAGATGTGGATGTTCTGCTCGGGGGCGTCCGTCTCGTTGACGTGGATCCCCATGGTCTTGGCGACCGTACGCAGCTGCGAGTAGATGTCCTGCCACTCGCGGATCCGCAGGAAGTTCAGGTACTCCTGCTTGCACATCCGGCGGAAGGAGGAGGAGCCGCGCTCCTTCTGCTGCTCGCGGATGTAGCGCCACATGTTCAGGAACGAGAGGAAGTCGCTGGTCTCGTCCTTGAAGCGGGCGTGGTTCTGGTCGGCCTGGGTCTGCTTGTCCGAGGGGCGCTCGCGCGGGTCCTGGATGGACAGGGCCGCCGCGATGACCATGACCTCGCGGACGCAGTTGTTCTTGTCGGCCTCGACGACCATGCGGGCCAGCCGCGGGTCCACGGGCAGCTGGGAGAGCTGGCGGCCCATGGGCGTCAGCTTCTTGCGCGGGTCCTTCTGCGCCGGGTCGAAGGCGCCGAGCTCCTGGAGGAGCTGCACGCCGTCGCGGATGTTGCGGTGGTCCGGCGGGTCGATGAAGGGGAACTTCTCGATCTCGCCGAGGCCGGCCGCGGTCATCTGGAGGATGACGGAGGCCAGGTTCGTGCGCAGGATCTCGGCGTCCGTGAACTCCGGACGGGCGTTGAAGTCGTCCTCGGAGTAGAGGCGGATGCAGATGCCGTCCGAGGTACGGCCGCAGCGGCCCTTGCGCTGGTTGGCGCTGGCCTGCGAGATCCGCTCGATGGGCAGGCGCTGGACCTTGGTGCGGTGGCTGTAGCGGGAGATGCGGGCGTTGCCCGGGTCGATCACGTACTTGATGCCCGGGACGGTGAGGGAGGTCTCGGCGACGTTGGTCGCGAGGACGATCCGGCGGCCCGTGTGCTGCTGGAAGACGCGGTGCTGCTCGGCGTGCGAGAGGCGGGCGTAGAGGGGCAGGACTTCAGTGAAGCGGAGATTCCGTTTGTTCAGCGCGTCCGCCGTGTCGCGGATCTCGCGCTCGCCGGAGAGGAAGACCAGGATGTCGCCGGCGCCCTCGGTCTGGAGCTCGTCCACGGCCTCGCAGATCGCGGTGATCTGGTCGCGGTCGGAATCCTCGGAGTCCTCCTCCAGCAGCGGCCGGTAGCGGACCTCTACGGGATACGTCCGGCCGCTGACCTCGACGATCGGGGCGTCCCCGAAGTGCCGGGAGAAGCGCTCCGGGTCGATGGTCGCCGAGGTGATGATCACCTTGAGGTCGGGGCGCTTGGGCAGCAGCGTGGCGAGGTAGCCGAGCAGGAAGTCGATGTTCAGCGACCGCTCGTGGGCTTCGTCGATGATGATCGTGTCGTACGCGCGCAGCTCGCGGTCCGTCTGGATCTCGGCCAGCAGGATGCCGTCCGTCATCAGCTTCACGAAGGTCGCGTCCTGGTCCACCTGGTCGGTGAACCGGACCTTCCAGCCGACCGTCTGGCCGATCTCGGACTTCAGCTCCTCGGCGATCCGCTCCGCGACCGTGCGGGCGGCGATCCGGCGGGGCTGGGTGTGCCCGATCATGCCCCGGACCCCGCGGCCCAGCTCCATGCAGATCTTGGGGATCTGCGTGGTCTTGCCGGAGCCGGTCTCGCCCGCGACGATCACGACCTGGTGGTCGCGTATCGCCTCGGCGATCTCGTCCTTCTTCTGGCTGACGGGCAGGTTCTCGGGATACGTGACCTCGGGCATCCGCGAGGCACGGCCGGCCAGTCGCTCGGCGGCCTTCGCGGCCTCCGCGGCGATCTCGTCGAGCACGGCCTGCTTGGCCTCGGGCTTGCGGATACGGCGGGCGCCTTCGAGGCGGCGGCCGAGGCGGTGCGCGTCACGGAGCGAGATCTCACCGAGAAGCGTCTGCAGGGCGGCGAAGGAAGTAGACATACCTGGTCGAGGATCTCACCTGGTCCCGCCGGGTGGCGAACGCATTTGTGGCCCTCCCCGTACCATTTCGGGACGAGTCCCCCAGTTGTGCGAGTGAGAGGCAGCCCACCGTGTCCCGCCGCCGCCGTACGTGGTGCCTGTGGGCAGCCGTACTCGCGCTGCTGCTGGGCACCCTTGCCCTCGCCGGGCAGCAGAACGCGGGCCCGGGCCCGCACCCGGCTGCCGCCGTGACGGCCCCGGGGCAGGGGCCCGCCTGTGCTCCCGACGCCCCGGACCGCGGGGGCGTGCCCGCCGTGCCCGTGCGGGCCGGTGGGGAGCATGTGCCGCTTCCCGTGGGCGGGGCAGTGTTCGGGGGGACGTGCTCGGAGTGGCCGATACCCGTCGGGGGCCTCGTACGGGGGACCGGTCGGGCCGCGCCCGGGCCGCTGGAGCTCGCGGTGATGCGGGTTTAGGGGACGGCCGTGCCCGTCCCCTTTCCCACCCGTAGCTCTGGAGCACCCGTATGTCCTCTTCCTCCCACAAGCCCTCCTCCCGCAAGCCCCTGCTGATCTCCGCCGGGGTCGCCCTCGCCGCCGTCGGCCTCGGGATCGTCTCCTGGCAGGCCACCGCCCCCGCGGACAAGCCCGCCCGGTCCGCCTCGGCGTCCGCGCCCCGGACGGACCCGGCGGCGGAGCTCAAGGCGCTCGCCCGCCGCGAAGCCGACGACCGGCTCGCCCTCGGCCGCGCCGACGCGCCCGTCGTCCTGATCGAGTACTCCGACTTCAAGTGCGGCTACTGCGGGAAGTTCGCCCGGGACACCGAGCCCGAGCTGGTGAAGAAGTACGTCGAGGACGGCACCCTGCGCATCGAGTGGCGCAACTTCCCGATCTTCGGCGCCGACTCCCAGGCCGCTGCCAAGGCCGCCTGGGCGGCGGGGCAGCAGGGCCGGTTCCGGCAGTTCCACGAGGCCGCGTACGCCGAGGGCGCCAAGGAGAAGGGCTTCGGCGAGGCCCGCCTCCTGGAACTGGCCGGACAGGCCGGGGTCCCCGACCTGGAGCGCTTCAAGAAGGACATGGCCGGCGAGGAGGCCGCCGCGGCCCTGAAGAAGGACCAGGAGGAGGGCTACCGCATCGGCGTCAGCTCCACCCCGTCCTTCCTGGTCAACGGGCAGCCGATCGCCGGCGCCCAGCCCCTCGGCGCCTTCACGGCCGCCATCGCGAAGGCCAAGGCCGCGGCGGCCGGCCAGTGACGGACATCGGCTACCTGGCCGCCCTGCTCGGCGGCCTCCTCGCGCTGCTCAGCCCGTGCAGCGCCCTGCTGCTCCCGGCCTTCTTCGCGTACTCGATCGACTCCGCCTCCCGGCTGCTGGCGCGGACCGGGATCTTCTACGCGGGCCTCGCGAGCACCCTCGTCCCGCTGGGTGCGGCCTCCTCGACCGCCGGCCGGTTCTTCCACGGCAACCGCGACACGCTGGTCCTCGTCGGCGGCTGGCTGATCATCGCGCTCGGCCTCGCCCAGATCCTGGGCCTCGGCTTCGCCTCGAAGCGCATCTCCGAGCTGTCCGGGAAGATCCGCCCGACGACCGCCCTGTCGGTGTACGCCCTCGGCGCGGTCTACGGCCTGGCCGGCTTCTGCGCGGGCCCGATCCTGGGCAGCGTGCTGACCGTGGCGGCGGTCAGCGGCAGCCCGGTCTACGGGGGCACGCTGCTGGCGGTGTACGCGCTGGGCATGGCCGTACCGCTCTTCCTGCTGGCCCTGCTGTGGGAGCGCTTCGAGCTGGGCGGGCGGCGCTGGCTGCGCGGGCGGGCCTTCAGGGTGGGCCGCTTCGAGCTGCACACCACCTCCGCCCTGTCCGGGCTGTTCTTCATCGCGCTCGGCGCGCTGTTCCTCGTCTTCGACGGGGCGAGCGCCCTGCCGGGGCTGCTGGACGTGGACGACTCGTTCGCGGTGGAGCAGCGGGTCCGGTCCCTGGCGGACGGGGTCCCGGACTGGGCGCTGCTCGGGCTGGTCGCGGCGGGGGCGGCGGCCTTCGGCCTGGTCCAGTGGCGCCGCAGGGCGCGGACGGAGGACGAGGGGGAGTAACCACAGAAGGCCCCGTCCGATGGACGGGGCCTTCTTGATGGTGGCTGGGGCCGGGGTCGAACCGGCGACCTATCGCTTTTCAGGCGATCGCTCGTACCAACTGAGCTACCCAGCCACGAGACTGTTTCCAGCCTCAGCGAACCTGACGGGACTTGAACCCGCGACCTCCACCTTGACAGGGTGGCGAGCTAACCAACTGCTCCACAGGTCCTTGCAGTGTGCGAGACAAGTCTTGCACACGGTAATGCGTACCCCCAACGGGATTCGAACCCGTGCTACCGCCTTGAAAGGGCGGCGTCCTGGGCCACTAGACGATGAGGGCTAAAGGCCCGCCGGGCACTTTCCAGCGCGTCGGGGACGTGAGAAGCATATGGGATCCGGGGAGCTATCGCCAAAACGGTTTCCGCCCCTCCAGGGGGAGGGGCCCCCACCGGAGGGACAATGACCGCGTGCTGGAGATGACGCGCGAGGAGTTCGAAGAGCTCGTCGCAGAGGCCCTGGACCGCATCCCGCCGGAGCTGACGCGGCTGATGGACAACGTGGCGGTGTTCGTCGAGGACGAGCCGCCCGCCGACGACCCCGAGCTGCTCGGGCTCTACGAGGGGACGCCGCTGACGGACCGCGGCGAGTGGTACGCCGGGGTGCTGCCCGACCGGATCACCATCTACCGGAATCCCACGTTGCGGATGTGCGAGGACCGGGAGAGCGTGGTCGCCGAGACGGAGGTCACCGTGGTGCACGAGATCGCCCACCACTTCGGGATCGACGACGAGCGGCTGCACGCGCTGGGCTACGGATGACCCGGCCGGTCGAGGGTGCCGAGGCGATCGACCCGGACGTCGACCTGCACGTGCCCGCCCAGGCCGCCGAGCCGCGGGGCCGGGTGCTCGCGGCGGTGGCGGCGGGCGGGGCGATCGGCGCCTCGGCGCGGTACGGGATCTCCCTGCTGTGGCCGACCGGGCCCGGGGCCTTCCCGTGGGCGACCTTCTGGATCAACGCGGGCGGGAGCGCGCTCATCGGCGTACTCATGGTGCTGATCGGGGAGGGCGGGCGCTCGGCGCATCCGCTGGTGCGGCCCTTCGTCGGGACCGGGGTGCTCGGCGGGTTCACCACCTTCTCGACCTACGCGGTGGACTTCTCGCGGCTCCTGGACGAGGGGGAGGCACCGGTCGCGCTGGCGTACGCCGGGCTCACGGTGGTGGCGGCGCTGGGCGCGGTGTGGGCGGCGGCCTCGGTGACGCGGCGGGCGGTGGGGCTCCGTTCCGGGGACGGCTCGGGATCCCGGGACGGCTCGGGACCCCGGTGAACTGGCTGATCGTGGTCGTGGGCGCGGCCGTCGGCGCTCCGCTGCGCTATCTGACGGACCGTGCGGTGCAGGCCCGGCACGACGCCGTCTTCCCCTGGGGCACCCTCATGGTCAACGCGGCCGCCTGCCTGCTGCTCGGCTCGCTGGCCGGCGCGGCCCTGGCCGGGGCCTCCTCGGCGCGGCTGGACCTGCTGCTGGGGACCGGGCTGTGCGGGGCGCTGAGCACCTACTCGACCTTCTCGTACGAGACGCTGCGGCTGGCCGAGAGCGGCCGGAGATTCCTCGCGGGGGCGAACGTGGCGGTATCGGTGCTGGTCGGGCTGGGCGCCGTACACCTCGGGTCACAGGTGGCGCGGCAGCTGTTCGGCTGAGGGCGTGTCTCTCACGGGTCAAAGGGAGTTGGGCACATTGACCCGCTCATGCGGACCCTCACCCCTCAGGCTCCGGAGGTGCCCCCGTGCGCCAGTTGTCCGCTTCCCTCCGACTGGCCGTCACCGCGCTCGCGGTCGCGGCGACGGCCGGCTGCATGAGTGTCGGCGAGGACGCGGCGAAGCCCGGGCCCTCCTCCGCCGCGGACCGCAAGGGCGGTGCCGGGTCGGCCGGCGGCGCCGCCGGGCGGGGCTCCGGGGTCCACGGCAACGGACACGGCGCGAAGGACGGTACGGGGAACCAGGACGGCAAGCCCAAGGAGGACGGCAAGGCGTCCGGCGCGACCGGGGGCTCGCCCAGCCCGGGCGCGCCGAGCGCCGGGCCCGGAGCGCCCTCGCCGTCGGCGGGACCGGGCGGCGGGGCGGGTGGTCAGGGCCCCCAGCAGCCGCCCTCGGGCGGGTCGGGTGGTTCGGGCGGCTCCGGGGGCGCGGGCGGCTCGGTCGGATCGGGTGGCTCGGGAGGCTCGGGCGGCGGTCAGCCGACGACCGGGCCGACCGCGGAACCCCCCGCTCCGACGACCCCGCCTGTGACGGAACCCACTCCGCCGGAGAGCCCGCAGCCGGAGCCGACCACCCAGCCCGTGCCGCAGCCGTAGCCCTGGTCGCGGCCCCTCCCAGCCCGTCGCAGCGAGCGCCCACCCCCTTCGGACCTGCGGGCGGCCCGAGGTGTCTTCGCAGGTCAGAGCCGGTTTGGCCGGAGCGACTTGCCAGACCCGGGGGAGGGTGCGTATGGTTATAGATCGTTTGATCCCATTGCCCGGCGCCGAATCCGAAGAGCGCCGCGTGGCGCGTACTCTCCCTAGCCGTGGCTGACCGCATTGAGGCGGTCGATTTGCGATTCACGGAGTTTGGGCGCGTGCCGAGACTCCGGAAGGTTTCGCATTTCGCATGTCCATTTCCAGTTCTGACCGTTCCGTCATGCCCGAGAACGACTCCAACGAGATCGTCACCGAGATCGTCGACGCTGCCCCGGCCCTCGTGGCCGACGAGGCCGTCGAGGTCCTTGAGGCCATCGAGGCCATCGAGGCGGACGAGATCATCGAGTCCCTCGAGGACTCCACCGACTTCGACGAGGACGGCGAGGCCGACGCCGACGCCGAGCCCTCCATCACCTTCGGCGACCTCGGTCTGCCCGAGGGCATCGTGCGCAAGCTCGCCCAGAACGGCGTCACCGCGCCCTTCCCGATCCAGGCCGCGACCATCCCGGACGCCCTGGCCGGCAAGGACATCCTCGGCCGCGGCCGCACCGGCTCCGGCAAGACCCTCTCCTTCGGTCTGCCGACCCTGGCCTCGCTGGCCGGCGGGCACACCGAGAAGAAGAAGCCCCGCGCGATCATCCTCACGCCGACCCGTGAGCTCGCGATGCAGGTCGCGGACGCCCTCCAGCCCTACGGCGACGTGCTCGGCCTGAAGATGAAGGTCGTCTGCGGCGGTACCTCCATGAGCAACCAGATCTTCGCTCTGGAGCGCGGTGTCGACGTCCTCGTCGCCACCCCGGGCCGTCTGCGCGACATCATCAACCGTGGCGCCTGCTCCCTGGCGAACGTCCAGGTCGCGGTCCTCGACGAGGCCGACCAGATGGCCGACCTGGGCTTCCTGCCCGAGGTCACCGAGCTGCTCGACCAGATCCCCGGCGGCGGCCAGCGCATGCTCTTCTCCGCCACCATGGAGAACGAGATCGGCACCCTGGTCAAGCGCTACCTGACCAACCCCGTCACGCACGAGGTCGACAGCGCGCAGGGCAACGTCACGACCATGACGCACCACGTCCTCGTCGTGAAGCCGAAGGACAAGGCGCCGGTCACGGCCGCCATCGCCGCCCGCAAGGGCCGCACCATCATCTTCGTCCGCACCCAGCTGGGCGCCGACCGCATCGCCGAGCAGCTCGTCGAGGCCGGCGTGAAGGCCGACGCGCTGCACGGCGGCATGACGCAGGGCGCCCGTACCCGCGTCCTCGCGGACTTCAAGGACGGCTACGTCAACGCGCTCGTCGCCACCGACGTCGCCGCCCGCGGCATCCACGTCGACGGCATCGACCTGGTCCTGAACGTGGACCCGGCCGGCGACCACAAGGACTACCTGCACCGCTCGGGCCGTACCGCCCGCGCCGGCAAGTCGGGTGTCGTGGTCTCCCTCGCCCTGCCGCACCAGCGCCGCCAGATCTTCCGCCTGATGGAGGACGCGGGCGTCGACGCCTCGCGCCACATCGTCCAGGGCGCCGGCGCCTTCGAGCCGGAGGTCGCCGAGATCACCGGTGCGCGTTCGCTGACCGAGGTCCAGGCCGACTCCGCGAACAACGCCGCGAAGCAGGCCGAGCGCGAGGTCGCCGAGCTCACCAAGCAGCTGGAGCGCCTGTCGCGCCGTGCCGTCGAGCTGCGCGAGGAGGCCGACCGCCTGGTCGCCCGCTCCGCGCGTGAGCGCGGCGAGGACCCGGAGGCCGCTGTCGCCGAGGTGGCCGAGGCCGCCGAGGCCGAGGTCGCGGCTGCCGCCGCGGCCGCTGCCGCCGAGCTGGCCGCGCAGGAGCGCCGCGAGGAGCAGCGCGCCCAGCGCGACGACCGCGGCAACTTCGAGCGTCGCGACAACCGCGGTGGCGACCGCGGCGGTGACCGTGGCGGCTTCCGCCGTGACGACCGCGGCGACCGCGGCGGTGACCGTGGCGGCCGTCCGTCCGGTGGCTTCAACCGCGATGACCGTGGTGGCGACCGTGGCGGCTTCCGCCGCGATGACCGTCCGTCGGGTGGCTTCCGTTCCGGTGGCGACCGTCCGGCCGGTGGTGGCTTCCGTCGTGACGACCGTCCCTCGGGTGGCTTCAACCGCGATGACCGTGGTGGCGACCGTGGCGGCTTCCGCCGTGACGACCGTCCGTCGGGTGGCTTCCGTTCCGGTGGCGACCGTCCGGCCGGTGGTGGCTTCCGTCGTGACGACCGTCCCTCGGGTGGCTTCAACCGCGA
>NZ_JBHWUO010000001.1:20861-28269 GCF_042736975.1 Streptomyces sp. NPDC059989 | reverse complement strand
GATGACCGTGGTGGCGACCGTGGCGGCTTCCGCCGTGACGACCGTCCGTCGGGTGGCTTCCGCTCCGGTGGCGACCGTCCGGCCACGGGCAACGGCACGTACAACCGTGACGACCGTCCCTCCGGCGGCTTCCGCTCCGGTGGCGGCGACCGTCCGTTCAACCGCGACCGTCGTGACGACCGTCCCTCCGGTGGCTTCCGCTCCGGCGGCGCCGGCGACCGTCCGTACGGCCGCCGCGACGACCACCGTCCGTCCGGCTCCGGTTCCACCGGAGGCTTCGGCGGCCGCCGCGACGACAAGCCGCGCTGGAAGCGCAACGGCTGATTCCGGCCTGAGCTGAACCACTGACAGGGCCCCCACGACACCGTCGTGGGGGCCCTGTTGTGCACCCGGCCGCCGAGCGACAGGCCGGTAGCCGGATACCCGATCGGCTGACCGGCGCTATCCGGCTATGCTCTGGGGTGAGCACGTGGAGGGCCATTAGCTCAATTGGCAGAGCAGCGGACTTTTAATCCGTTGGTTGTCGGTTCGAGTCCGACATGGCCTACCGCTCAGAACGAAGCGCCCCACCCGAGTCATCGGGTGGGGCGCTTCGTCGTGTCGGGAGGTCGGGAGGTCGGGCCGTCAGGCCGAGATGCCGCGGCGGCGGCGGGCGCCGAGCCAGGCGGCGGCCGCGCCGAGGGCGACCAGGGCGCCGGCGAGGCCCGCGTACAGGCCGGTGGCCGAGGAGGAGCCGGTGCTCGCGAGGGAGCCGGTGGCCGAACCCGTGGTGGTGGTCAGGTTGGTGTTGCCCGCGGGGGCGACGGCGGCCGAGGAGGTGGCCGCGGCCGGCCGCACCTCGGGGGTGGAGGCCGGGGCCTTGGAGGGCGTCGTGGACGGCGTCGAGGAGGGCGCGGGCTCCGCGATCGGCTTGAGCGGGAAGGTCACGGAGCTGCCCTTGAAGGGGTAGGTGTTGCCCTGCGCGAGGCCGGTCTCCGCGTCCATCCTGATCGCGGTCTTCTTCGTGAGCTCCGTGTCCTTGCCCAGGCTGACCCTCAGCTGCACCGTGCGGACGCCGGCGGCGGCGCCGAAGCCCTTGGGAACCTGGGGCAGCCGGTAGCGGTCGTGGTCGCCCTCGACGTCCTGCCAGCGGCCGTCGATCAGGGCCTGGAGCCGGAAGTCGGCCTTCTCCGTGCCCGGGTGCGAGAGGGTCAGGGCGGTCGCGAGGGCGCTGTCGAACGTGCCGTCGCCGGTGGCCTGGTAGTTCAGGTTCAGGTACGCGCGCTGGTCCTGGCCGTCCATGCCGGAGTCGACCTGGTTGAACCAGGTCTTCAGCTCGCCCGCCTTGATCTGCGGGGCGACCTTGAAGACGTGGGAGGCGCCGGAACGGGGCTCCTGCCCGTTGGAGGGGGCGGCGGTGAGCTTGAAGTCCCCATCGTTGGCCGGGTAGTTCGCGCCGAGCCCGATGGTGACCTTCCAGGTCATCTTGCCCTTCGCGGGGATGTCGAAGCCGTGGCCCGCCCGTCCGGAGGTCGCGGGGTAGAACAGCCCCTGCCAGCCGCCGTCCTGCTGCCCGACCGAGAACTTGGTCGCCGGCGCGTCCACCGCGTCGACCTTGAAGAGGAGGTCATCGGCCTTCAGCGGGCTCGGGCCGGTCTGCTCCACCGGCAGCCACGGCTTGTACTCGACCGCCTTGTCGGACAGGTTCTCGACCGTCAGCTCGAAGGCCTCGGTGGCCCCGCCGCGGGTCAGCGGACCGTTGGGCACGGGGGTGCTCATCTCCGTGCGCAGCACGGCGGCGCCGTCGGCGCCGTCGGCGGCGGGTGCGGCGGACGCGGCAGTGGCCGAGAGCGGCAGCAGAGTGGTGACAACGCCGGCGACGACTGCGATGGCGGCTGCGGTGCGAACGGACATGGTGGACTCCCCCCAGGAATCACAAGGGCAACGGCAGAGCGCCGGGCCGGAAGGTGTGTGGATGGTGTCGCCCGGCCGGTGCGCGTTCCCCCTGGCCTTGGCGACAGGTGAATCATCGCCGGGGATCGATCCCGGAACCATCGCTGCTGTGTCACCGGCGTGCAACAGAGATGATCTTCGTTCGTGGCGCGCCCCGGAAGCCATGCTCCAGGTGGGTTTTAACCCCTCTGACCTGCGGTGATGGGGGTCCTGGGGGTGGGCCGGAGGTTAATTGGCGGAGGGCTCCCCCCGGATGGCGTAGAGTTGTGTTTACCGACGCGGGGTGGAGCAGCTCGGTAGCTCGCTGGGCTCATAACCCAGAGGTCGTAGGTTCAAATCCTGCCCCCGCTACTCAGTACGAAGGCCCGGTTCCCTTGTGGGAACCGGGCCTTCGTCGTGTTCCGGCCCGGGCGCCGGCATCTCACGCCCCGTCACCCGATCAGCCTCCGCCGGGTCGCCGTACGGGCACCCGTGCCGCCAGCCTTGAGGGGCGAGGCGGTGTCGGGCCCGCACTCGTGCGAGCGGCCGGGCGGCAGGAGAGGGCAGCGTGGTGGGGCTGAGCCGGCAGGACAACGGGGGGCGCGCGGGCGGCGGCAGCGCCGTGGCCCGGCGGGTGGTCCGGGTGCTGCCGGGCGCACTGATCCTCCTCGGGCTGGGTTTCGACGTGCTGACCCCGCCGAGCTTTACCGGATCCCCCTTCTTCTCCGCGGCCCCGCTGATCGCCGCCCCGCTGTTCAGCTTCCGGGGCACGGCGGTGACCGGGATGCTGTCCTCGCTCGCGGTGGTCCTGCTGCACATCTACAACGGCACCAGCTGGAAGGTCGAGGCGCTGACCGAGCTGGTCACGGTGGTGACCGTGTCCGGGCTGGCGCTCCTGATCAACCGGGTGGTGCGGCGCAGCGGCAAGCAGCTCGCCTCCGCGCGCGGGATCGCCGAGGCGGCGCAACGGGCCGTCCTGCCCACCCCGGCCGAGCGGATCGGCGGCATGCACGTCTCCGCCCGCTACGAGGCCGCCCAGGCCGACGCCTTCATCGGCGGGGACCTGTACGCCGTCCAGGACACTCCGTTCGGGGTGCGGCTGGCCGTGGGAGACGTACGGGGCAAGGGGCTGGGGGCGGTGGAGGCCGTGGCGGTCGTCCTCGGGGCCTTCCGGGAGGCGGCGGAGACCGAGCCGACGCTGGAGGCCCTGGCGCAGCGGCTGGAGCGGGCCCTGGCCCGGGAGGGCACCCGGCGCGACAGCCTGGACGCGGTGGAGGGGTTCACGACGTGCGTGCTCGGCGAGATCCCGCCCGGGGCGGGGGTGCTGAGGCTGCTCAACCGGGGCCATCCCGAGCCGCTGCTGCTGTACGCGGACGGGGAGCTGGCGGTGCTCGCCCCGGCGGAGTACGCGCTGCCGCTCGGCATGGGCGAGCTGGCCGGCCGGCCGGACCGGGCCGAGGAGTGGGAGTTCCCGGCCGGGACCACCCTGCTGCTGTTCACGGACGGGGTGACGGAGGCCCGGGACCGGGCGGGGGTCTTCTACGACCCGGCGGACCGGCTGCGCGGGCGGGTCTTCCCCGGGCCGGAGGAGCTGCTCGGCGCGCTCAGCAGCGATGTGCGCCGGCATACGGGGGGCGGGACGACGGATGACATGGCCCTGCTCGCGGTGGGCCGGCCGGGGGAGGGTCAGCCGGCGCGGCGGCGGACGGTTCCGGTGGTGCGCCGCAACGGAGACGCGTAAGGGCCAATCGTAACGGCGTGTAGTCGAAAGGCCGCTCTGCGCAAGGAAATTGACGAACCATCATGACGCGTGTGTGGCTGAAGAGATGGGGGAGTCGCTTGATTTTTGCCCGACTTGGTACCTATTTGTAGGTAAAAGCCCAGGCCAGAACCCATCGGGGAGTGGCCGATTGGTGGGAACGATCAATCGCAACAGCTTGGAATCACTCCCCCGCGTCTATTACCTTTCGATAACGCAGCGCGGTCGTCCCAGCCGTCGCAAGAGACGGCGCCGTGCGCGTGCGCGTCAATGAGGAGTGTGCCCCGGTGGCCTCCAACTTGCCTGCCCCTGAAGGCATCGAGATCCAGGAGCCGCCCACCGCGGGGGCCTGGGGCGAGTGGAATCCCACCGAGGATTCGGTCCGTCCGGTCCGCGGCAAGCACCGAGTGGCCAAGCCGCGCGGGGGACTTGCCCGCAGTTCCACCGTGCTCGGCGTCGGCGTGATCGCGGCGGTCGGGGCGGGCGGCATCGCCACCGCGCAGGACCGGCCCCAAGTCGCGATATCCCTGCCCTCGTTGCCCGACCTGATGACCGGCGAGGCCTCCGTGGGCGGAGTCGCCGACGACAACGGCCCGGACTCGGACGACGGTTCCGGGGCGGCGGCCCGGACGGCCGCACGGACGGGGATCATTCCGCGGCAGTCCGACCACCAGGCCGACGCCGGCGAGGTACTGCGCAACCGCATCCTCCAGCAGGCCGAGTCCCAGCAGGGCGCCGCCGAGGCGCAGGCCCAGGCCGAGGTCGAGAGGGTCGCCCGGGAAACCGCCGCCCAGGAGGCCAAGGACAAGGCGGAGGCCGCGCGCAAGGCGGCCGAGGAAGCGGCGGCCGCGGCCGCCGCGAAGGCGGAGCAGGAGGCCAAGGCGGCCAAGGAGGCCGCCGAGGCCAAGGCCGAGCAGGAGCGCCTCGCCAAACTGACCGGGAGCTACTCCCTGCCCACCTCCGCCTACACCCTCACCTCGCACTACGGGGACTCCGGCTCCATGTGGTCCTCCGGCCACCACACCGGCCTCGACTTCGCCGCCCCCACCGGTACCCCGGCCAAGGCCGTCGCCGCCGGGAAGATCACCTCGGCCGGCTGGTCCGGGGCGTACGGCTACCGCATCGTGCTGGAGCTCGAGGACGGTACGGAGATCTGGTACTGCCACCTCTCCTCGATGTCGGTGACCTCCGGCTCGGTGGCCCCGGGCGAGACCATCGGCCGGGTCGGTGCCACCGGCAACGTCACCGGACCCCACCTCCACCTGGAAGTGCGCAAGGGCGGCTCGACGATGGACCCGCTGGCCTGGCTGGAGTCCAAGGGCCTGAACGTCTAGGGCGGAGCGGAGCGGGGCGGGGCGGAGCGGCGCGGGTCAGGCGAGATCCGAAAGGGACGGCTGTCCGGCGTCCGCGCCCACCAGGTCCGGACTTCCGGCGTCCGCCCGCCTCTGAGCCGGTACGCCGGCCGGCGCGTCCGTAGGGCCGAAACCGGGGTCGAGACCGGGGCCGGTGCCCGGCCTGCCGCGGGCCAGGGGGTCGAACCACGGCGGGAGCAGTTCCTCCATGACCGCCGCGCGGGCCAGCGCGGGACCCGCCGTCGCCCGGCGCATCCACAGGCTGTGGAGCAACTCCCGCTCCCGCCCGGCGAAATCCGGCTCCTCAGCGGGGCCGCCGCGGCGCGCCCGGTTCCGCAGCAGGGCCAGCGCGGCCGCATCCGCCTCGTAGAGGGCGACCGCCCGGCCTGCGGCCCGGCCCCCGCTGCGCCGGGCCAGGGTGCGGGCCAGCGACCGGGCCGGCATCGACGCCAGCGCCGGTACTTCGGCCGGGCCGAGCCAGCCCGCGGCCGCGTACACCGCCAGCTCCCCGGCGACGGCCCGCAGTCTCCGGCGCCTTATCCGCACGGCGAGCCACACGAGCAGCCCGAACACCGGGACCATCACGGAGCCGTAGACCGCGTAGAACCCGTACTCCCCGAAATGCGAGGAGCTGTTCCACAGCGCGTGCAGTCCCATGGCGAGCGCCAGGCCCAGCAGCGGCAGGCCGATCCTGCGCGCACGGCCGGCGCTGACCGCGGCCGCGCCGAAACCGAGCCCGGTGAGCACCGTGAACAGCGGGTGCGCGAACGGCGAGAGCACCATCCGCACGAAGAAGGTCGCGGCCGTCACCGAGTCGAGGACGCCGGTGCCCTCGGCCACGTCCTCGCCGAAGGCGTTGCCGAGGTAGAGGATGTTCTCGGTGAAGGCGAAGCCCGTGGCGGTGAAGCCGGCCACCACGAAGCCGTCGGCCGGGCCGGTGAACTGCCGTCTTCGGAACACGAACACCAGCAGCAGGGCGGCCGCCTTGGCGCTCTCCTCCACCACCGGGGCGATCGCCACCGAGCCGAGCTGGTCGGCGTCGGAGGGGTCGGCGGTGGCCGCGGCTATCCACTGGGTGGCGAAGCTGTTGGCCAGTATCGCGATCAACGCCGCGGTGCAGGCACCCCAGCCGAAGCAGAACAGCAACTGAGTCCAGGGCGCGGGCGCGGCCCGGCCGAGCCACCGGAAGGCCGCCATGAGCGGCGGCACCGGCAGCAGGGCCAGACCGAGGCCGACGAAGAAGCCCGGGGTGCCGGTCTGCTCCCGCACGAGTTCGAGGATCGCGATCCCGGTGGCGGCGAGCAGGACGACGAGCACGCACATGCGGACCGTGCCCGACGTGCGTGCGAGCACGGAGGACAGCGCTCGGAACACATGATGACCCTACAGAGCGGGTCTGACACGCGCGGTGACGTTGTCAGTTCTCGATGCGGTGGAAGAGCAGGTCGTGTACGAGGTGGCCCTTGTCGAGTCCCTGGCCCTCGAAGCGGGTGAGCGGCCGGAAGTCGGGGCGCGGCGCATAGCCGCCGTCGGGCTGCGTGTTCTCGAAGTCCGGGTGTGCGGTGAGGACTTCGAGCATCTGCTCGGCGTACGGCTCCCAGTCGGTCGCGCAGTGCAGCACGGCCCCCGGGGCCAGCCGGGTGGCGGCCAGGGTGAGGAACTCGGGCTGGATCAGCCGGCGCTTGTGGTGGCGGGCCTTGGGCCACGGGTCCGGGAAGTAGACGCGGATGCCGTCCAGGGAGTCGGGCGGCAGCATCTCGCGGAGCAGGATGATCGCGTCGCCGTTGGCCACGCGGACGTTGGTGAGGCCGCCCCGCTCCGCGAGGGCGAGGAGGTTGCCCTGGCCGGGCGTGTGCACGTCGGCGGCGAGGATCCCGGTGGCGGGGTCGGCGGCGGCCATCTGGGCGGTGGCCTCGCCCATGCCGAAGCCGATCTCCAGGACGACGGGGAGGCCGTCGAAGAGGGCCTTCAGGTCGATGACGTCGTGACCGTCGATGTCCAGGCCCCAGGTGCCCCACAGCCGCTTCAGGGCCTCGCCCTGACCGGTGGTGACGCGGCTGCGCCGCGGCTGGAAGCTCCGGATCCGCCGCTCGTGGTGCGAGCCGGCCGGATCGGGCGAGGGCCCCTCGGGGAACCGGGGCTCGGTCCGCCACTTGGGGGGCACGTACGAGTTCGCCTCCGGCGCGGGTGCGGGCGCGGCGGGTGCGAGCTCGACGTCCGGGCGGCTGGGGGACTGGGGGTTCAGGGACTCAGACACAATGTGCCGATTCTACGACGGGGCGCGCGTCAGGGCAGCGGCCTGCCGGCCGCCCCGGGGCTCCGCCCCATACCCCGCGCCTCAAACGCCGGCGGGGCTGGATATGCCGCTGCGCGGCATATCCAGCCC
>NZ_JBHWUO010000001.1:0-20851 GCF_042736975.1 Streptomyces sp. NPDC059989 | reverse complement strand
CCGCGCCGGGGCCGGCCGCCCCCCCGGGGCCCCCCCCCCAGCCCCCCCCCCCCACCCCCGGCCGGGCCGTGCTATGCGGCTGCCCGGAAAAACCCCCCCGCCCGGCGTTTGAGGGCACGGGCGCGGAGCGCACGTATCGGGGTCTGGGGCGGAGCCCCAGGGAACGGCGGAAGGGCGGGTAGGGGACCCAGCCCCGCGCAGCGGCGACCCGCACCGGCCGGACCCGCCGCTCAGGTCGAGCCGAGGGTTCGAAGGGCGCGGGTGGCGATCTCCCGGCCGATCGGGAGCGAAGCGGTCGCGGCCGGCGACGGGGCGTTCAGGACGTGGATCGTGCGCGGCGCCTCCCGGATCAGGAAGTCGTCCACGAGGGTCCCGTCCCGCAGGACGGCCTGGGCCCGCACCCCCGCGTCGGCGGGCCGCAGATCCTCCGGCCGGACCGCCGGCAGCAGCCGCCGTACGGCCTGGGTGAAGGCCCGCTTCGACAGCGAGCGGTGGATCTCGCCCGCCCCGTACCGCCAGTGCCGCGCGGCCATCCGCCAGGATCCCGGCCAGGCCAGCTCGGTGGCCACGTCCCGCGGCCGGATCACGGACCAGCCGTAGCCCTCGCGCGCCAGCGCCGGCACCGCGTTGGGGCCGACGTGGACGCCGCCGCCGATGCCCCGGGTGAGGTGGACGCCGAGGAAGGGGAACGCCGGGTCGGGGACCGGGTAGACCAGCCCCCGGACCAGGTCGGGGCGGGCCAGGTCGTAGTACTCGCCGCGGAAGGGGATGATCCGCATCCCGGGGTCGTCCCCGGCCAGCCGGGCGATGCGGTCGCACTGGAGCCCCGCGCAGTTCACCAGCACCCGGGCCCGGACCACCAGGCCGGACGTGGTGCGCACCGCCACCGCCGACGGGCGGCGCGAGATCAGGTCCACCGCGCCGCCGTAGACGATCTCCGCGCCCGAGGACTCCGCCAGCTGGGCGGTGACCCGGCCGTAGTCCGCGATCCCGGTGCTGCCGACGTGGATCGCGGCGAGGCCCCGCACCTCCGGCTCGTACTCGGTGATCTGCGCCGGGCCGAGCTCGCGCACCGGGATGCCGTTCTCCCGGCCCCGCTGGACCAGCGCGTGCAGCCGCGGCAGCTCCTCGCGCTCCGTGGCGACGATCAGCTTGCCCGTCACCTCGTGCGGGATCCCGTGCTCCGCGCAGAACTTGACCATCTCGGCGGCGCCGCTCACCGCGAAGCGCGCCTTCAGCGATCCCGGGCGGTAGTAGATCCCGCTGTGGATCACCCCGCTGTTGCGGCCCGTCTGGTGCCGCGCCGGACCGTCCTCCTTCTCCAGGACGACCACCCGGGTCCCCGGAGCCAGGCGCGACAAGGCATGCGCCGTCGCCAGGCCGACGATCCCGCCGCCGATCACCAGCACATCGCAGTCCACGCCACCGCCCACGCCGACACCTCCCACCCCTGCATACTGCACCCCGCCACCGACAACGCGGCCACGCGGCCCCCGGAAGACAGGCCCTACGCCTGCGCCACCAGCAGCGGCCGGGCCCGCTCGCGCAGCTCCGCCACGCGCGGCTCGTCCCCGTACGGTTCCAGCCGGTGCAGCAGGTCCCGTACGTATTCGGTCGTCCGCGCCGAGGAGATCCGGCCCGCGACCTCCACCGCCCGGGTACCGGCCGCGCACGCCGCGTCCAGGTTGCCCGACTCCAGCTCGGCGACCGCGCTCACCACCAGCCGCAGCCCGTGCGACCGTACGTACTCCTCGGTGGGTCGCGACAGGGCCTGCTCGGTGAAGCGCCGCACCTGCCGCGGGAGTTTGAGGTCGCGGTAGCATTCCGCCGCGTCCGCCGCGAAGCGGTCGTACGAGTAGAAACCGAGCCAGGTCGGATCCGGATCGCCCTCGCGCGCCCGCTCCAGCCAGCCCTCCGCCGCCCGCAGGGCCGCCCCGGCGGCCGCGGAATCGCCGGCCTTGGCGTGGGCCCGCGCCTCGACGAGCCGGAAGAAGCTCATCGTGCGGGCGGTGGCCAGGCCGCGGTTGCGCTCGACGGCCGCCTGCGCGAGGTCCACGCCCTCGTCCGGGAAGTCGCGGTAGGTCGCCTGGAGGGACATCGACGCCAGGACGTAGCCGCCGAGCGGTACGTCCGCGGCGGCGCGGGCCAGCCGCAGCGCCTGGATGTAGTAGCGCTGGGCCGCCTCCTGCTGGCCGGTGTCGAAGGCCATCCACCCGGCGAGCCTGGTCAGTTCGGCCGTCGCCCCGAACAACGCGCGGCCCACCTCGTCGGAGTAGGAGCCGAGCAGAAGGGGCGCCGCGTCCACCCGCAGGCACTCGGGCACCATCGACGAACGCCAGTCCCCGCCCCCGTACTTGGAGTCCCAACGGCGGGCGTCCTCGGCGGCCTCGCGCAGCTTCGCCACATCGCTGTGGCCCACGCGCTGCCCGTGGTCGCGGGGCGTTTCGGGTCCGGGCTGGGCGGGCACAACGCTGGACGGCGGAGCCGTACGGCCTCCCGCCCGGGCCGCTACGGGTACTGACACCGGTGTGCGGGGTTCCTGGGCGGGCGCCCCGTGCGGCGGGACCTCGTGAGCCGAGGGGGTCTGAGCAGGGATGCCGTGTGCCGGGAGGTCATCGTCCGAGGCCCCATGGGCCGGTACACCAGTGCCCGTGACGCTGCCGCCCGGCACGCCACGGCCCGGTACGCCGCTGCCGGCAGGCGTACTACTGCCAGACGTACCACTGCCCGGCACGCCACTGCCGGGCACACGATTGGCCGGGGCGCCGTGCGGCGCGGGGGCGGCCGGTTCGCGCGCCACCGAGCCGTCGGCGGGAGATATCAGCCAGCGCGAGGCGGGCGTCGCGTACGCCGCCACCGAGAAGGAACCGGCCAGCGACTGCCAGATCCCGCCACCGCCGCGTCGGCCGGCGAGGTCGAGCCGGTACAGGTCCGTGGCCGACCGCACCGCCGCGCCCACGTCGCGCGGGAAGGCCAGACCGACCTCGGGCGCGGGGTCCGCGTCCGCCAGCCCGATCTCGTGCAGCGGCACCGGCCGCCCCAGCTTCGCGCCGATGGCGGCCGCGATCAGGTGCGGGGCGGCACCCTGCGGCACCATCCCCTTCGACACCCATCGGGCCACCGACGTCTTGTCGTACCGAAGCGTCAGACCGCGCTGCGCGCCGAGGTCGTTGACCCGCCGGGCCAGCCCCGCGTTGCTGATGCCCGCGAGGGCGAGGACGGCGCCGAGCTTCTCATTGGGCTCGCGGAGCTCCCTGGACATGCGCCACCCCTCGTCACACGCGGAACGCAGACGCCGCCGGGGCATAGGCGCCCGGCATTTCGTAAACCCAGCGTAGTTCCCCGCCTCCCAAGCGTTAAGGCCCCTACTTCCGTATGGCGGGATTGTTGTCCGTTTGCACAGTCCGGCCCGGGCCCGTACCCGGGGCGCACGTGTCATCGCGTGCTCCGTCCGTGTGGCCGTGCGCCCGGCCGTGCGCTCTGGCCGGTCGGGGGGCCCGGCGATTCGATGTGCGGTGCGTGGGTCGGCCCGCTGCGCGGATCGGGCGGGTCGGGGGATGCCGCTGCCTCAATCCCCGCGGGTGGCGGAACGGTCCGGGGGGTGCGTTCCGCCTCCCGGACCGCGCCCGCGCACCGCGGGCCGACCCCGTGTGACGGCTCTCAGGACGGCCGAAGAATGGCCGAAACCGACCTATGGGGCGGGGGGAACGGAACGCCAAATACCGCGTGACGGGGGCGTGTTCGTTCGCATGTGCGCCCCCTTTAACCACTCTCGCACGCCTGTCCCGTGGCAGCATGGACCCGAGCCATCCGGGGTCCCGCCGGCCGCGCCCTCAGCGCCGACCGTGCTGCCCGTGCCCCGGTCATGTGCCCACAGGCTGGGGAGGCGGCGGTGCGCTGGTTGGTGGGTTGGAGCAGTATCGCCGCGAGCTTCGGCACGGCCGGCCGCGTCTCGGGACACCGCCAGAGACAAGGCTCCGGCCAGGGCGGATACGGCCAGGGCGGATACGGCGACAGCGGCCACGGCGGCGCCCCCCTGCACGGCGGCATCGCGGACGCCCACCCCGGCGACCCCGGCGCGGACGCCGAGCGCACCGTCCACCCCGTGGGCGCCCAGCTGCTCTGGGGAGACCCCGACCCCCTCTGGGCCGTCGGCGACTGGCGCCCCGACGAGATCCGGACCCTCACCGCCGACCCCGCGGACCCCTTCACCCGGCTCGCCGTCCTCGGCTGCTGCGGCGCCACCGACGCCGAGTTGAGGAGGGCGCTCTACGCCGCCCGCGGCGGGGCGCTGCGCCACCTCACCCAGTGGTCCGGCAGCTACACCGCCGTCGTCCAGGCCGGCCGCCGCATCACCGTCGTCGGCGACCTCGCGGGCGCACGCCCCGTCTTCTACACCCCCTGGGCCAGCGGAACGGCCTACGCCACCGCCGCCCTCCCGCTCGCCGACCTCATCGAGGCGCAGCTCGACATCGGCCATCTCGCCGCCCTGCTGGCCTGTCCCGACAGCCCGGAGGCACTGGGCGACGGCACACCGTACGCCGGTGTCCGCCGCATCCCGCCCGGCCACGCGCTCATCCTGCGCGAGGGCTCCCGGGAGATCACCGGCTACGAGCCGGTCGCCTCCCTGGCGGTGGCCGCCCCCGAGGCCGATCCCGCCCGGGCGGTGGAGGGCGTACGGGAAGCGTTGGTGGATGCCGTGCGCGCCCGGCTCACGGCTCCGCGGCATGCCCCCGACGCGATGCCGCCGTACGATCCCGGCCCCGTGCCCGGCATGGGCCCCGCCGACCGGCGCGCGGCCCGCGGCGCCCCGGCCCCGGGGGTCGGCGCCGACCTCTCAGGCGGCAGCGCCTCCGCGACCCTCGCCCTGCTGGCGGCCGGTCTGCCGGGGGCCCCGGGCACCCTGCTGAGCCCCGCCGGGGCGCGCCTGCTGGCGGTCACCTTCAACGACCTGGCCACCCCGCAGGGCAGGGAGGCCGAACTGGAGAGAGCCCGGGCGATCGCGGCCGACCCGCGCCTGCACCACGTCGTGGTCGCCGCCGCCGAGGAGGCCCTCCCGTACGCGGAGCTCGACGGCCCGCTCACCGACGAGCCGGGCCCCTCGCTGGTCTTCGCCGCCCGCGAGCGGCGCAGGCTGGCCGCCGGCTCGGCGGACCACTTCACCGGCCACGGCGCCCGCCAGGTCCTGGACGCGCACCCGGCCCGCATGGCCGACCTCCTGATGGACCGCCGACGCCGCCACCTGCTGCGCCCGGTGGCGGCCCTGGCCCGGTCGGCCTCCGCTTCCGGGGCGGCCTCCGGGGAGTCCCTGCTGGTGCCGCTCACGGTGTACTCCGCGGCCCGCAGACTTTCCCGTACGACGTACCGCGCGGGTATGGAGGCCGCCGCGGCCCGGCTCCGCGAGGGCGGGGTCACCGAGCGCGCTTCCGGTCCGGTGGACGCTTCCCTCGCCGCCCTGACCTGGTCGCGGCCCGGCCCGGCGGCGGGCTGGCTGACGGGGGAGGCGCTGGCGGAAGTATCGATCCGCCTCTCGGCCGCCGCCGGCCGGCCCCCGCTGTCGCTGAGGCCCGGCGAGGCCCGCGCCCGGTCGGTGCTCGCCCGGCACGCCGCCGACCACCGGGTCTTCGAGCAGGCCGTGGAGGTCCGCAGCCAGCGGCTGCACGCGCCCTTCCTCGACAACCAGGTCGTCCGGGCCGCCCGGGCCCTGCCCGAATCCCTGCGCGTCCAGCCCGGGGCCCGGGCCGCGATCCTGCGCAGCGTCCTGAACTCGGCCGGCGTGCGCGAACTCCCGCCCGGCTGGGGCGCCCCGGCCCACGTCCCGAACGAGACGGCCACCCGGCTGGGGCTGCGTGCCGCCCTCACCGAGCTGCTGGACCTCTTCGACTCGCCGCTGCTCGCGGACGCCGGGCTGATCGAGGCCCGGGTGGTGCGCCAGGCCCTGCTCGACGCGGCGGACGGCCGCCCGGTCCCGTTGGACGGGCTGGCGGAGCTCGTCTCGATGGAGCTGTGGCTGCGCCGCCTGCTGGCCCGCCGCGGCACCTGCTGGACCGGTACCTCCACCGCGCGTCGGCGGGCGGTGCCGGAGGGGGTCCCCGTACACCGCCCGGCCCTGTCCTGAGCGGGCGAGCTTCTTACGCCCCGAGCACCAGGGCGGTCGCGACGGCCGGGCCGAAGGCGCCGCCGAGCTGGTAGCAGAGGGCGAACAGGCCGATGGCCGTGGGCCGCTGGGCCTCGGGGGCGGCCGAGGCGGCGTGCATCGACAGGACGGCGTTGGACCCGGTGGCGGCGAACACCGCGCCCAGGGTGGCGGTCAGCAGCAGCGGGCCCCAGCCGGCGAACGCCGCGGTCGCCACGGCCAGCGCGCCGATCCCGGTCAGCACCGTGCGTACGGCCGTCCGGCTCATGCGAGTCGAGGCCGCGGCCAGCAGCCACGACAGCGCCGACCCGGTCAGCAGGGCCACGAGCTGCCCGGCCCCGGCCGCGCCGCGGTCCCAGCCGGCCCGGTCGGACAGCAGCCGCGGCACCGCGAACAGCAGGGTGAAGTACGAGCCCGACAGCACCAGCGCCAGCAGCGCCGATCCGAGGAACACCGGCTTGCGCAGCAGGGCGAGCGGCACGAAGCCGTCGGGGCGCCGCCGTACGTGCAGGGCCAGGGCGACCGCGGCGACGACCGCGGAGCCCAGGGCGGCGGCGGGGGAGTGGGGCAGCAGGACCAGGGCCGTGGCCAGCACGGTCAGCAGGGCGGCGCCGCGTCCGTCGAACCGGCCCTGGGCGGGCGCGGGTCGCGTCGCGTAGCGGCTCACCACCGGGATCGCGAGGACCGCGACCACCGACACCGAGAGCGAGAGCCGCCACGACACGGCCTGCGCGAGCTGGACGCCGAGGAGCGGGCCGGCCGCGCCGAGCATCCCGAAGCCCGCGCTGATGACGCCCATGCGGCGGGCCGAACCGGCCAGGCTCATCGCGGCCGCGACGAGGCCGGCCCCGCCCGCCGCCTGCGCGGCCCGCCCGAGCAGGGTCAGCGGCAGCCACGGGGAGGCCGCGACGAGGAGGGTGCCGAGCAGCAGGAGGGCGCCGCTCAGGCGGAGGGCCGGGCGCAGACCGCGGCGGCGGAGCAGCCCGGCCAGCAGGGGGGTGCCGACGGCCATGGCCCAGGCGAAGGAGGCGACGAGCCAGGCGGCGGTGGAGGTGGCCACCCCGAGGGAGCGGGCCATGTCGGGAAGGATCAGGACGGGGGCGTTGGCGCCGGCGGCCACCGGGGTGGCGAGCAGGGCCAGCCAGAAGACGGGGACGGTGGCCCGGCCCGCGGCGGCGTCCGCCGCGGTCGTGCTCGTGCCGGCGGTCGTGTTCGTGCTCGTGCCGGTGGTCGTGCTCGTGGACGCGGTCGTACGCGTGGTTGCGCGCGCCCTCGTGGTCGCGGTCCTGCTCATGGTGTGCCCGCCCCGATCCATCTCAAGGTTCAGAATCTCAACGTTGAGATAAAAACACCCCAGTCCTCTCAACGTCAAGTGTCTCAACGTTGAGATATCCTGGCCGTGGCGCGGCGAGGCGAGTACGGAAGCGAAAGAGGACACGGCATGAGCGACGCAGTGGACGCGATCATCGGCCAGTGGGAGACGGAGCGCCCCGACCTGACGGAAGGCCTGTGGGCCGTCGAGGTACTGGCCCGCATCCAGCGCATGAACAGGATCATCGAGAAGCAGCTCAAGGCCTTCGCGGCCGAACGCGACCTGGAGGTGGGCGAGGTCGACATCCTCTTCACCCTCCGCCGCTCGGGCCCCCCGTACGCGCTCACCGCCGGCGCCCTCATCCCCGCCGCCATGGTGACCTCCGGCGCGATCACCAACCGCATCGACCGCATGGAGGCCAAGGGCCTGGTCGAACGGGTGCGCGACGGCCAGGACCGCCGCTCGGTCCGGATCCGGCTGACCGAGCACAGCCTCAAGGTCACCGAGGCGCTGATGGCCGACCACCTGCGCCAGTACGCGGATCTCCTCGCCCCGCTCGACCCCGCCACCTGCACCACGGTCGCGGGCGCCCTGCGCACCCTCCTCGAAGCCAACGGCGACACCTCGATCACCTGAGCCGCCGGTGCTGTGGGCCGGGCGCCCCGAAATCCGCTGCCGCCCCCGGGCGGACCGGGCAGAATTGGCAGGTGCGGTATCTGATCCTCGGCGTCACCGAGGCACGCGACGAGACCGGCGCCCCCCTCCCGATAGGCGGCGCCCGCCTGCGCGCACTCCTCGCCGCCCTCGCCCTGCACGCCGGCGGCCCGGCCTCCGTCGCCGTCCTGGTCGACGAGGTCTGGGGCGACGACCCGCCCCTCGACGCCCCCGCCGCCCTCCAGGCCCTGGTCGCCCGGCTCCGCCGCGCCCTCGGCGGCCGGGACACCGTCCGCGCCGACCCCGCCGGCGGCTACCGCCTCGCCGCCGACCGCGACGACATCGACCTGCACCGCTTCACCCGGCTGGCCGCCCGCGGCGCCCAAGAGCTGGCCGCCGACCCCGCGGCCGCCGCCCGCACCCTGCGCACCGCCCTCGCCCTGTGGCGCGGACCGGCCCTCGCCGACCTGCCCGAGCCCGGCCGCGCCGCCCACGCCGCCGCCCCCGAGGCCCGCCGCGCCGCCGCCCTCCGCGACCGCATCCAGGCCGACCTGCGCAGCGGCGCCACCGCCCCGGCCGCACTCCTGCCCGAGCTCGAAGCGCTGATCCACGAGAACCCGTACGACGAACCGCTGCGCGCCCAGCACCTCCGCGCCCTGCGCGCCGCGGGCCGCACCGCCGACGCCCTCGCCGCCTACGAGCGCACCCGACGCACCCTCGCCGACGCCCTCGGCACCGACCCGGGCCCCGAACTCCGCGCCCTGCACGCCGAACTCCTCGCCCCGGCCCCCGCCCCGGGCCTCGCACCGCCCCGCGACCAGCCTGCGCAGCCGCCGCACCGGGAGCCGCACCCGCACCTGAACGGCACGACCCCCCAACTGAACGGCACGACCCCCCAACCCCCGCCGGAGGCGCGCGGCAACCTACGCCCCCGCCTCACCTCCTTCGTCGGCCGCGAGCCCGAACTGGCCGCCCTCCACGACGACCTGGCCCGCCTGCGCCTCATCACCCTCACCGGTCCCGGCGGTTCCGGAAAGACCCGCCTCGCCGAGCACGCGGCCACCGACCACCCCGAAGCCGGCTGGATCGTCGAGCTGGCCCGCCTCGACCATCCCGCCGCCGTCCCCGGGGCGGTCCTCAGCGCCCTCGGGCTGCGCGAGAACTCCCTGGTGGCCCGCGAGAACACCGCCGCCGCCGTGGACCCCGCCACCCAGCTCGTCGAGCACTGCGCGCACCGCAGCCTGCTGCTCGTCCTCGACAACTGCGAGCACGTCATCGGCGCCGCCGCCGAGCTCGCCGAGCTCCTCCTCACCCGCTGCCCCGGCGTACGGATCCTGGCCACCAGCCGCGAACCCCTCGGCGTCCCCGGCGAGAGCGTCCGCCCCGTCGAGCCGCTGCCGCCCGACCCCGCCCACCGCCTCTTCGCCGACCGCGGCGCATCGGCCCGCCCCGGCTTCACCCCCGAGGAGGACCCGGCCGCCGTCGCCGAGATCTGCGCCCGCCTCGACGGCCTGCCGCTCGCCATCGAGCTGGCCGCCGCCCGGCTGCGGCTGCTCACCCCGCGCCAGATCGCCGACCGCCTCGACGACCGCTTCCGCCTCCTGACCAGCGGCTCCCGTACGGTCCTGCCCCGCCAGCAGACCCTGCGCGCCGTCGTCGACTGGTCCTGGGACCTCCTCGACGAGCCCGAACGCATGGTCCTGCGCCGGCTGTCCGTCTTCGCCGGCGGCTGCGACCTCGCCGCCGCCGAAGCCGTCTGCCCGGACCCCTCGTACGAGGTCGCCGACGTCCTCGGCTCCCTCGTCGACAAATCCCTCGTCCTGGCCGAACCGGCCCCGGAACCCGACGCCGCCGACGGCATGCGCTACCGCATGCTGGAAACCATCCACGAGTACGCCGCCGAGCGAGCCGCCGCCGACCCCGCGGACCGGGCCGCCACCGCCCGCCGCCACACCGCCCACTTCCTGGCCCTCGCCGAGCACGCGGAACCCCTCCTGCGCTCCGCCGCCCAGCTCCCCTGGATCCGGCGCATCGAGACCGAGCTCGACAACCTCCGCGCCGCCCTGCACCACGCCGCCGTCGAGGAGGGCGACACCGATACCGCCCAGCGGTTCGCCTTCGCCCTCGGCTGGTTCTGGTGGCTGCGCAACTACCGTGCCGAAGGCGCGGAATGGACCGCCCGGATCCTCGCCGCCACCTCCGCCGAACCGCCCGAGGGCACGCCCGCGTACTGGCGCTTCATGCGCCTCCACGTCCTCAACGTCTTCCTGCTCGCCGAGAGCAACTCCGGCGCGGCCTTCCGCACCCCCGAGTACCGGGCGCTCGCCGCCCGCATCGAGGAGGCCTTCCGGCACGGCTCCCCGGAGACCACCCGCTTCCCCGCGATGCTCTGGCCCGCGACGGCCTTCCTGACCGGCGACGCCCTCGCCTTCCACGCCAACCTCGACCTGGCGGTCGCCAACTGCCGCCGCCACGCCGGTGACTGGGAGCTCGGCGTCACGCTCATGCTCCGCACCCACGTGGCCATCGACATCGCGGGCGGCCTCCCCACCGTCGACGAGGACCTCGCCGAGCTCCGCGAGATCGCCCGCCGGGTCGGCGACCGCTGGACCCGCGCCCAGGTCGCGAGCGCCGCGGGCGAGATAGGACTCTCCCGCGGCCGGTACGACGGGGCTCGCGCCGAGTACGAGGAATGCCTGCGCCTGGCCCGCGAGGTCGGGGCGCACAGCGAGGCGCCGTTCGCGATCGCCCGCATCGCGGAGACCGCCTACTGCACCGGGGACCTCGACGACGCCGAGCGGCTGATCGCGGAGGCGGATGCCGAGGCGGACCTGTACGGCATCGTCGACGTCCGCGGGTTCAACCGGATGCTGTCGGCGCAGGTCGACATCCGCCGCGGCGACTTCGATCGGGCCCGCACCGCGTACGACGAGGCCCGGGCGGTCACGGAGCAGTTCCTGGTGCCTCCCCAGCTGACCGCCGGCCTGGACAACCTCGAAGCCGTCCTCGTCGCCCACGCGGACGGGCCGGAGGCGGGGCTCGCCCTGATCGGGCCCGCCCTCGCCGCCGCCGTCGAGGCACACTGCGCCGAGCGGGTCCTGGCCGGGCTCGCCGAGACCGCCGCCCGGCTGCTGGCCGACGCCGACCGGCCGGCCGAAGCCGTACGGGTCCTCGCCGCGGCCACCGCCTGGCGCGCGGGCCATCCCCGCTCGGCTCCCGAGCAGGCCGCCGTGGAGGGGCTCCCGGCCCGCACCCGCGCGCTGCTGGGCCGGGCCGGCCACGCCCGGGAGGAGGCCGCAGGCGCCGCGCTGGGTCCGGCCGACCTCGCGGCGACGCTCACCGGCAGCTGATCACGGGCAGGCGATCACCGGCAGGCGATCACCGGCAGCTGATCACCGAGTCGGCCCAGCTCGCGAGCGTCGGCAGGCGGCCCTGCCCGGCCCGCTCCACCACCAGCCGCAGCGTCTCCCGCCCGGAAAGGGAGACGTTCACGGCCACCGGCGGATCCCCGTACCCGAGAGCGGCGGACTGCCACAGCCGCTGCCCGTCGGCGTACACGGAGAACCGCACCGCGCCGTCGGTCCACAGCGACAGGCCGTCCACCCCGGCCTTCGCGGAGAAGGCGGTGCACTGCCGGTTCAGGGTGATCTCCACGGAGGAACGGGAGTTCACCGTGATGCCGTTCCCGAACCGCCGGTCGCCCACCTCCAGCCCCCAGCGCTGCCACACCCAGCTGCTGCGCCAGGTCTGCAGCTCCGGCCCGCTGTGGTCCCCGTACGCGGAGTGGCCGAGCCGGGCCAGCTGGAAGCCCTGCGGCGGCTTCGGCGGAGGCGGCGGGGTGGGCTTCGGCGAGGGCTTGACCGGAGACGGGCTGGGCGGCGGCGAGGGCTTCTCGCGACTCGGCGATGGCGCGGGAGACGCGGACGCGGAGGGGGCCGGCGGAGCATCGGGGGCGGGCCTCGACGGAGTCCCGTCCGGCCGCGGCGCTACGGGGCCCCGCGCGGGCGGCGGTTCCTCCCCCGGCGGGCTCGGCTCCGGCGTCGGCGGGGCGGGAGCCTCCGGCACCACCGGCGCCGCCGCACTGGGGGCGGGCTTCGCCCGGGCCTGCGGCTCGGTGTCGTCCCCGGCCAGCGCGAACACCACCCCGGCGGCCGCGGCGACCGCGATCCCGGCGGCGATGGCGGCCTTGGCCGGCAGCCCAAGCCCCTCGGACAGCACGGCACCCCCGGCGCCCGACCCGGCCCCACCGGCAGCACCCGCCCCGGCAGCACCACCAGCCGCACCACCGGCCGCGCCACCCGCGGCTCCGGCCCCCGCGGCTCCGGCCCCCGCGGTCGACCCGCCGGCGGCCGCCGCGGCGACCCCGGCCCCACCCGCGGCGACGGCCCCGCCGGCCACCACCCCGGCCGCCTTGGCCGCGTACCCGGCAGCGAACCACCCGATGACCGCGACCGGAAGCAGCGCGGGAATGCCCGCGTTGACGTCCTTGAGCTCCCCGGCGGCCACCCGGCACTTCGCGCACTCCTCCAGGTGCTTGCGCAGCCCCCGCTCCGCCCGCATCCGCAGCCCGCCGCGCGCATAGGCGCCCAGCCGGTCCGCGTACCGCGCGCAGTCGCCGCCCTCACTCAGCGCCGAACTCACATGGGCTTGCAGATACGCCTGCTTGAGCCCCTCGCGGGCACGACTGGCCAGCACCGCCGTCGCATTGGGGCTCAGCCCGAACAGCGGCGCGATCGCGCTCGGAGAGGCCTCCTCGACGGTGGTGTGCCACAGCACCGCCTGCCACCGCTCGGGCAGGCTCCGGAAGGCCTGCATCGCGAGGGACTGCTCGGCCTCGTGCATCGCCCGGACGTCCGCGCCCAGTTCGAGCGTGTCGTCCCCGGACAGGCCGGACAGCCCGCCGCCACCCTCCGTACCCGTGGCCGCCTGCTCCGCGAACACGGCGAAGTCCTCGACGAGATGCTCCCGCCTGGCGGTCTTCGCCCAGGCCGCGGCGACCCTGCGCACGGTGGTGAGCAGATAGGCCCGCACCGACTGGTCCGGCCCCGCCCCGCCCCGTACCGCCTGGAGCGTGCGCGCGAACACCTCGGCGGTCAGGTCGTCGGCGGTGTGCCCGTCCCGGCAGCAGGTCCGGGCGTAGCGCCGTACGGCATCGGCGTGACGGCGGAACAGCTCCTCATACGCCCCGTCGTCACCGCCGCGCATCCGGGCGACCAAGTCACCGTCGGACGGCGGGAGATCAATCCCGGTGCCGCCGGGGCCTGCGGCGTGCCGCCCGCCCGGCTCGCGCTGGGCCGGCACCTGGCGGGCGGGCAGGCTGCCCGCCTCGACCTCGCCGCCGACGTTCCCGAGTGACTCTTCCCGCCCGTCAACGCCCATCGCGGCAGCCCCCGCACGACACACTCAACCGGTCCACCGATCAAGCGTGTCACACGGCGGGCGCACGCCGAACCCGTCTGCATACCTTCCACTCATCCGGGCACAATTCGACGAATCGCCGTACTGACGAACGGACGAACCGCCGCGACCGCCCCGGTGATCACGAAGGCGATCACCGGTGCGGTCACACCGCATCAGACGGGCGATGCAGACGGCCGACTCGGACAGCCGATCACGCCGTCCGGGAGCGCAGCCCTTCGAGCAGGATGTCGAGCAGCCGCGTCGAAGCAGCCGCCTGCTGCGCCGGGTCGGGCAGCGCGGGCGCCGCCGTCGCTATCACCAGCAGCACATCGGCCACCGTGACGTCCGTACGCAGTTCACCGGCCTCCCGGGCGCGGTCCACCAGCCGTCCGACGACCTCCAGCAGCGCACCCGCGCCGGCGTCGTCCGAGGGCTCGTCCTCGATCGGGGCCCGCGAGCCCACGACACGCAGCTCGGGAGGCGCGCCCGCCGTGACGGCCTGGCGCTGGTGCGGAACCCGCGCCGCCTCGGCCTCCTCGACGCCGTCCTCGCTCGCCGAACCCACCCGGAGCACCTGCGGCGGCAGCAGCCGCCCGGCACCCGAGGCCACGGAGGTGCGCAGGAAGCGCGACAGTGCCTGCCACGGCTCCTCCTCCTGGCCCAGCGCGGTCCTGGCCTGCTCGGTCAGCCGGGCGGTCTCCTCCTCGGCTATCCGTCGGACCAGCACGTCCTTGCTCGGGAACCGCCGGTACACGGTCCCGACGCCGACCCGCGCACGCCGCGCGACGTCCTCCATCGGAGCCCCGTAGCCCAGCTCGCCGAAGACCTCGCGGGCCGCTCGCAGGACGTGCTCCAGATTGCGCTGTGCGTCGACGCGCAGCGGCGTGGACCTGCCCACGCCGTGCGTGGTGCCGCCCGCGATACCGCGGCCGTTGTTCTCGACCGAGAGCGCGGTCGCAGAGCCATGGAAATCGGAAATGTTCATATGTTTCCCCCGGTAATCATTTGTCTCCCCCCGGAGACACTCCCCGCCTTCGCGTCGAGGGGGGCCACGGTCAGCTCGGCCCGGTTCTACTCCTCGACGAGATACGAACATAGTTGAGCCAGAGTCAATTCAGAAGAGGCAGCCCCGGACGGAGCACCGCCCGATCGGAGCATTCACCCCCACTTTTCCGTTCCGTGCTCTCGGAATGTCTCATTCCGCACCCTCTGACCTGCGGATTTCCACCCCCACCCAAGGTCCGCTTCCACCCTGCCCCACCCCTACCTCCGGTCACACAATTTGTCGGGCCTGTGGACAAACTCCCGGCCACGTTGCGTCATGGGGTGGTGAAGGCTGCTAACTCCCGGGGCACGGCCCCCGGTACCCCGCCCCGCACGCGCATCCTGGTCGTCGGCGGCGGCTACGTCGGCATGTACACGGCGCTCCGGCTCCAGCGAAAGCTGAGATCCGACGAGGCCGAGGTCACGGTGGTCAGCCCCGAGCCCTACATGACGTACCAGCCCTTCCTCCCCGAAGCAGCCGCGGGCTCGATCTCCCCCCGCCACGTGGTCGTCCCGCTGCGCCGCGTCCTCGGCAAGTGCCGCATCGTCATCGGCGAGGCCCAGCGCATCGACCACGCCAAGCGCACCGCGACCGTCTCCACCCTCGCCACCGCCGAGGAGGGCGCCGGCCCGCAGGAAATCGAGTATGACGAACTCGTCCTCGCCCCCGGGTCCATCTCCCGCGCCCTCCCCGTCCCGGGACTCGCGGACTACGCCATCGGGTTCAAGACGGTCGAAGAGGCCATCGGCCTGCGCAACCACGTCATCGAACAGATGGACATCGCCTCCTCCACCCGCGACCCCGCCATCCGCGACGCCGCCCTCACCTTCGTCTTCGTCGGCGGCGGATACGCGGGCGTCGAAGCCCTCGGCGAGCTGGAGGACATGGCCCGCTACGCCGCGCGGTACTACCACAACATCAAGCCCGAGGACATGAAGTGGGTCCTGGTCGAGGCCAGCGACCGGATCCTCCCCGAGGTCGGCCCCGAGATGGGCGTCTACACGATCCGCGAACTGCGCCGCCGCAACATCGACGTCCGCCTCGAAACCCGGCTGGAATCCTGCGAGAACCGCGTCGCCGTCCTCAGCGACGGCGCCCGCTTCCCCACCCGCACCGTCGTCTGGACGGCCGGCGTCAAACCGCACCCGATCCTGGCCGCCACCGACCTGCCCAAGAACGAACGCGGCCGCCTCGCCTGCACCTCCTTCCTCACCGTCGAGGGAGTCGAGCACGCGTGGGCCGCCGGTGACGCCGCCGCCGTACCCGACATCACGGCCCCCGAACCGGGCCGCGAATGCGCCCCCAACGCCCAGCACGCCCTCCGCCAGGCCAAGGTCCTCGCCGACAACCTCGTCCACGCCCTGCGCGACGAGGTCCTCACCGAGTACGCCCACAAGTACGCGGGCTCCGTCGCCTCCCTCGGCCTCCACAAGGGCGTCGCACACATCTACGGCCGCAAGCTCAAGGGCTACCCCGCCTGGTTCATGCACCGCGCCTACCACCTCAGCCGCGTCCCCACCTTCAACCGCAAGATGCGGGTCCTCGCCGAATGGACCCTCTCGGGCCTCTTCAAACGCGAGATCGTCTCCCTGGGTTCGCTCGAACACCCCAGGGCAGAATTCGAACTGGCCGCAGGTGGCGGCCACAAGGCCCCTCCACCGAACCCCGCCCCCAACCCCCCGCAGGACAGCCAGGGCTGACGCTGTCAGTGCGGTCGGCCACACTGGACGTGTGACCATAGGTGGGCTCACACCTGCACAGAGTCACATCGTCCCGTCAGCGACCGCTACTGGGGGCACCTCCCGGCAGCAGCCGGGGGAGATACAGCGACCACTTGCGACACCACGAGGCTTGAACGCAGTGAACTTCACGCGCTGGAGCGCCCGGTTTCCCGGAACGCAGCGCCGCGCCGCCGCCCGGTCCGAACACGCCGCCGCCGCCCAGGCCAAGCGGGGTGAAGGCTCCGTCCCGGCAGCCCGCGGCGGCCGCGCCGACCCCGGAACCGACCGGTCCGCGCCCCCCGCGGACGGCCGCCCGGCCGACCCCACGGTCTCCGGCACCGGCACCACCCCGGCCACCGCGACCGGCAGCGGAAGCGGCAGCGGCGACGGCGACGGAACCACCACCGGAACCGCCACCACCCCGCGGACGGGCGTCCTCGCCGCGGTGCCCTCCCTCGACGAGCTCTCCGTACGCGAGGTCCTCGACCGGCTCCCCGCCCTGGTCGCCCTCGTCCACGGCCCCGAGCACCGCGTCGCCTACGTCAACGACGCCTACACCGCGGGCTTCGGCGCCCGCACCCCCGGCGCACCCGCCCACGAGGCCCTCCCCGAACTCGGCGACCTCGGCCTGCTCCCGCTCCTCGACCAGGTCCAGCGCAGCGGCAAGCCCCGCACCGCCAAGAACCGCACCGCACCGGGCGGCACCAGCTCGTACACCGTCACCTGCACCCCGGTCGAATTCCCCAAGACCGACACCGAGAACGACCCGGACCCCCACCACGCCGGGATCCTGATCCACCTCGCCGACGTCACCGACCACGCCGAAGCCGTCGAGCGGCTCCGCGCCAGCGAGCGCCGCCAGCGCGAGGCCGCCGTCACCCTCCAGCGCTCCCTCCTCCCCCAGGAGCTCGAACAGCCCGACGACCTGCGCGTCGCCGCCACCTACCAGCCCGGCGGCACCGAAGCCGCCGTCGGCGGCGACTGGTACGACGTGATCACCCTCGGCGCCGGCCGCACCGCCCTCGTCATCGGCGACGTCATGGGCCGCGGGGTCCGCGCCGCCGCCGTCATGGGCCAGCTCCGCACGGCCGTGCGCGCGTACGCCCGCTTGGACCTGCCGCCCCACGAGGTCCTGCAGCTCCTCGACGGGCTCGCCGCCGAGATCGACGCCAGCCAGATCGCCACCTGCGTCTACGCCGTCCACGACCCCAACGAGGGCCTGCTCGCCTACGCCTCCGCCGGCCACCTCCCGATCCTCGTCCGCGACGAGGACGGCACCGTACGCAGAGCCGCCGACCCCACCGGCCCGCCGCTCGGCACCGGCGGCTGGCTCCACACCTCGGGCACCATCGCGCTCGGCCCCGGCTCCACCGCCGTCCTCTACACCGACGGCCTGGTCGAACGCCGAGGCGAGGACATCGACGAGGGCGTCGCCGCCCTGGAACGCGCCCTCTCCGGCGCCCAGGGCACCCCGGCCGTCATCTGCGACCGCCTGATGCGCGCCCTCGGCGTGGACGCCGACCACGACGACGACGTCGCCGTGATGGTCCTCCAGCAGCCCGCCCGCACCGGCGCGGACGCCGAGCTCTTCCACAACGCCGCCCTGGAACTCCTCGGCGGCATCGAGGCGGCCCCGCGCGCCCGCGCCTTCGCCCAGGGCGTCCTCGCCTCCTGGCGCTTCCCGGTCGAGCTGTGCGACCTCGGCGTCCTGGCCGCGAGCGAGCTCGTCGCCAACTCCCTCCAGCACGGCACCCCGCCCATGCGGCTGCGCCTGCGCCGCACCGACCGCCGCCTGATCATCGAGGTCACCGACGGCGACGACCACCTCCCGCGCCGCCGCCGCGCCGAACCGGCCGACGAAACCGGCCGCGGCATCTCGATCGTCGCCACCATCGCCTCGTCCTGGGGCTCCCGCCGCACCCCGGGCGGTGGCAAGGCCGTCTGGTGCGAGTTCGCCCTGCCGGACAAGTAGCGGACACGCCGAAGGCCCCGGTCCACAGGACCGGGGCCTCCTCATATATCCGTATATATCCGTACGACTCACACGGCCACAGGCTTGGTGACCTCGACCTCGACCTTTGCGGCGACCGCAGGCCCCTGCGCCACGACCCGGCTCACCAGCGACGGGTTGTCCTGCACCGGGCTCAGCTGCTTGCCGAGCCGCAGCGCCAGCCCGGCGATCCCGAGCGACACGAGCACGAACACCCCGATGTAGAGCATCGGAATCCCCGCACCCAGCGGCACACCCAGCGGCCCGAGCGCCAGCGCCATCTGCTTGACCAGCGCGAAGGCCGAGTTGTACTGGCCCACGGAACCCTCCGGAGCCAGGTCGGCCACCAGCGGCGCCAGCGTCGGCGACAGCATGGCCTCGCCGATGCCGAAGAGCGCGTACGTGGTGATGAACGCGGCGGCGGCCATCATCGCGCTGCCGTGCCCCAGCCCCGAGAACCCGGCGATGACCCACGCCACGGTCCAGATCAGACCGACCAGCGCGATGACCCGCGACCGGCGCCGCTTCTCGACGAGCCGCAGCACGACGAACTGCGCGATGACGATCGCACCGGTGTTGGCGGCCAGCGCGAATCCGAGCGTGGACGGCGAGATTCCGGCGGCCTCGGTGCCGAAGGCGGCCAGACCCGACTCGAACTGTCCGTAGCAGGCGAAGAACAGCACGAAGCCCAGGACGCACAGCTGCACCATGGCCTTGTGCCGGAGCAGCCGCTTCCAGCCGCTGCCGCCCGCCTCGGACGGGTCCTTCTGCGGCATGGCGTCCTTGAGACCCGCCACCTGCGGCATCCGCACGGTGGCGATGACCCCAGCCAGCACCAGGAACATCACGGCCTCGATGCCGAACAGCAGGGTGAAGCTGCCGGGCCGGCTCTCGTCGACGATCTGGCCGCCGATGAGGCCGCCGATGCCCAGTCCCAGGTTCTGCATGAAGAACTGCATGGCGAAGGACCGCGTCCGGGTCGCCGGCGTGGAGCACCACACGATCATCGTCGCGAGCGCCGGCTGCATCACGGCCTGCCCGGCGCCCAGCGCCAGGGCGGACAGCAGGATGGGCACGATGCCGGTGGAGAGCCCGAGCGAGAGCGCGCCCACCGACGCGGCGACGGCCGCACCGATGACCACGGGGACCGGACCACGTCGGTCGATGACCCGACCGGTGAGGGGCAGCGCGACAAGAGCGCCCAGGGCGAACGCCACGAACGCGCTCGTGGCGGCCATGGAGCCCAGACCTCGCACCTGCGCCACATAGATGTAGAGGAACGGAACCGTGAAACCTATGCCGAACGCGGTCAGCGCGTTGCCGGCCTGGATCCGCCGCATCGCAGCGCCCATCACCTTGGTCACTTCTCACCTGCCTTTGAGAGCCGAAGACTGAAGACTTCAGAACTTCATACCTAAACTTCGATCCTTAACTCTACACATCGAAGGAGTTAGACGCCAACGGGTCCGTGCCATACTTCGACCCATGGGTGACACCCCCGACGGCACTACGCCCGTCCACGAGCCGAGCCTCGATGAGCAGATCGCCGTCTACCAGCGCGAGTTCCAGGACCTCGACCCCCAGGTCGAGAAGGTGGTCTCGGCCCTCAGCCGCCTGAACCGCCGCATGAACGTCGCGTACGGGCGCCAGACCGCGGCCCTGGGCATCAGCAACGCCGAGTGGGAGGTCCTCAAGGCCCTCGTCATCTCGGGAGCCCCGTACCGGATGGGCCCGAGCGAGCTCGCGAAGCAGCTGGGCCTCACGCCGGCGGCGATGACCCACCGGATCGACCGCATGACGGCGGAAGGACTGGTCACCCGCGAGCGGGACGAGTCCAACCGGGTCCGCGTGATCGTGGAGCTCACGGACGAGGGCCGCAGCAAGTGGCTCGACGCGATGCGCGCGGCCACGGTCTTCGAGGAGGACCTCCTCCAGGACCTCTCCACGGCGGAGCGCGGGGCACTGGGCGACATGCTCACGCGGTTGCTGGACCGCGTGGAGGACCTCCAGTCCCCCAGCTGACGGCCCGTGACCACCGGAGTTGACACACCGGCCACGGATCCGTAAGGTTCTTCGAGTTGTCCCAGAGCCGGAAGGTTTTGGCGACAACGAATCCCGCCGCCTCGTTGCGGCACCCAACTCTGCACGATCTCCCACTGGGAACGAATTCGGCGTGCCCGAATTCATTTCCGAAGGCCGATTATGAATCGCCAGGGAAATCCACTAGAGTTCAGGGAGTCGGAAGGGCCCAACAGCCCGGAAGACAAACCCCGCTGACTGGGGGTCAGGCCCGAAAGAGTCTGATAGAGTCGGAAACGCAAGAACAGAACGAAAGCCCGGAGGAAAGCCCGAGAGGGTGAGTACAAAGGAAGCGTCCGTTCCTTGAGAACTCAACAGCGTGCCAAAAATCAACGCCAGAAGTTGATACCCCGTCCACTTCGGTGGATGAGGTTCCTTTGAAAAAGTCCTGTCGGGCCTTCGGGCACTGGCAGGCAACTAACACAGCGAGGACGTTGTGGCGCGTCGGTCTTATTCCGACATGACGTGCCCGCTCTAAGTGATGTGTGCACCCGATTACGGGTAAACATTCATG